>JAEEPT010000057.1 GCA_016284895.1 Prevotella sp.
CACCCCTGGCTTCATCTTCGGAAGCAATGGTGAGCGATACATTCGTATCTCACTCTGCGCTAAGGAAGAGAAGATTCACGAGGCGCTTCTAAGGATTAGTGGCGTTTTTGTCTAAGGATTCTGGGATTTAAAGGATTGGGATTGAACTTTATAATTATGTCTGAGGAGTTAAAGGATAGGAGCAGCAAGTGGATAGAGAAATCCTTAAAATCCTAAAATCCTTAGACAGAAAAAGGAAAGAAATAATCAATAGAAATCGAAATATGGAACTCGAACTTCAACCATTGAATTTACGAAGTTATTTTTTGTCTAAGGATTCTGGGATTTAAAGGATTGATTAGCAAGTGGATAGAAATTTTACATATAAGGTTATTGGCTGCGTTTATGAGGTTTATAATCAACTTGGGCCTGGACTGCTTGAAAGTATCTATGAGCAGGCAATGATTAGTGAACTTCGATTAAAAGGTCTTGAGGTCAGAAATCAAGTTCAAGTACCAGTCTATTATAAAGGTGAACTGATATGCCATGATCTGAGATTGGACCTTATTGTTGAGAATAAGCTCATTTTGGAACTGAAATCTGTTGTGGAATATAGAAAATTGTTTGAAAAACAATTGCTCACTTATCTGCGACTGATGAATTGTGAGATGGGCTATGTGATAAACTTTAATACAGATAATATTCGCGATGAAATATATCCTGTTTTCAATAATCGGTATAGGGATTGAACTTATTGCTTTTGTCTAAGGATTTTAGGATTTAAAGGATTTGGATTGAGCTTAATAAGTATGTCTGTAGGATTAAAAAGATAGGATTAGCAAATGGATAGAGATTCAAGTGTATCGAAATCCTTTAAATCCTAAAATCCTTAGACAGAAAAAGAAATAATCATTAGAAAAGTCAAAATATGGAACTCGAACTTCAACCATTGAATTTACCAAGTGACAACGAACGCCCCTTCGTGATTGCCGGACCCTGTTCGGCTGAAACCGAAGAGCAAGTGATGACTACAGCACGCCAACTGGCTATGAAAGGCTGTCATAACTTCCGTGCTGGTGTGTGGAAACCGCGCACGAAGCCGGGCGGCTTTGAGGGCAATGGAGAAAAGGCACTGCCCTGGCTGGCAGAAGTGAAGAAGGAAACGAAGATGCTCGTCTCGACAGAGGTGGCAACACCTGAGCATGTGGAGCTGGCACTGAAGTACGGTATCGACATCCTGTGGGTGGGCGCTCGCACCAGTGCCAATCCCTTTGCTATGCAGGCGCTGGCCGATTCGCTGAAGGGTGTTGACGTACCTGTGTTCGTGAAGAACCCCGTGAATCCGGATCTGGAACTGTGGATTGGTGCTCTGGAACGCATCAATCAGGCTGGGGTGAAGCGTCTGGGCGCCATCCATCGCGGCTTCTCCAGCTACGAGAAGAAAATCTATCGTAACCTGCCTATGTGGCAGATCCCCATTGAACTGCATCGTCGTATTCCCGAGTTGCCCATCATCAGTGACCCATCGCATATCGGAGGCAGGCGCGAGTTGATTGCTCCGCTCTGTCAGCAGGCTATGGACCTGGGCTTTGACGGACTGATCGTGGAGAGCCACTGTGATCCCGACAAGGCGTGGAGCGATGCAGCTCAGCAGGTGACACCCGATGTGCTCGACTACATCCTGTCGCTGCTCGTTATCCGTGACGAACACGTGACAACAGAGGGCATTCAGACATTGCGTAAGCAGATAGACGAGCTGGACAATCAGCTGATGGATCTGCTGGCAAAGCGCATGCGTGTGTGCCGTGAGATAGGACAATACAAGAAAGAGCATAACATGACGGTGCTGCAGGCCAACCGCTACAATGAGATACTCTCGAAACGCGGGGCACAAGGTGCGCTCTGCGGAATGGGAGCTGAGTTCGTGGCGCATGTGTTCGAGAGCATCCACGAGGAGAGTGTGAGACAGCAGATGGAGATTATCAACAAGTAAGACGGAAAAATGAAGATATTGGTAATGGGCGCAGGCAAGATGGGGAGCTTCTTCATCGACCTGCTGAGTTTTGACCACGAGGTGGCTGTGTATGAGAAAGATGCGAAGCGCATGCGGTTTACGTATAACTGTCAGCGGTTCACACAGTTAGAGGAGGTGCGCGAGTTCGCACCAGAGCTGGTCGTCAATGCCGTCACTTTGAAGTACACCATACCTGTGTTCAAAGAGCTGATACCTTACTTGCCCAAGGAATGCATCATCAGCGACATCGCATCGGTGAAGACCGACCTGAAAGAGTTCTACGAGCAGACAGGCATGCGCTACGTATCGACTCACCCGATGTTCGGACCTACATTTGCCAATCTGAACCAACTGTCGGAAGAGAATGCCATCATCATCAATGAGGGTGACTACATGGGACGTATCTTCTTCAAAGACCTCTACCAGAAGTTGGGGTTGAACATCTATGAATATACGTTCGAAGAGCACGATAAGACGGTAGCCTACTCGCTGTCGATTCCTTTTGTATCGACATTTGTCTTTGCGGCTGTCATGAAGCATCAGGATGCCCCGGGTACCACGTTCAAGCGCCACATGCGGATAGCCAAAGGCGTGCTCAACGAGGATGACTACCTGTTGCAGGAAATCCTGTTCAATCCCTATACGCACGACCAAGTGGCACAAATCAGAACAGAACTTAAGGACCTGTTGGAGATTATAGACCAAAAGGATGCTGAAGGCATGAAGCACTATCTGAAGAAGATACGCGACAACGTGAGGCGCGACATTGAAATCAAACGCTGATTTTTTTTGTATATTCTGTTTTTCTTCGTATCTTTGCGCGAACTTTACATAAAATGAGAAATATATGAAAACGTCAACTTGGATAGGAGGAATATTAGGATGGGTCGCCTTAGGGCCTATTGGTGGCATCATTGGTGCTTGGATTGGCTCGATGATGGGGAGTGATGAAGGGCAGAGCGGTTCATCGAACAGGCTGTTTTCAGACACAGCAGAAGGAAATCGCAACAGTTTCCTGATGTCGATGCTGGTGCTCGCCTCCTACATTATCAAAGCCGACGGGCGCATCATGCACTCCGAGATGGAGCTGGTGAGACAATGGCTGCGTGCCAACTTTGGCGAGGTGGCTGTACAGCAGGGCGATCAGATTCTGCGCCGCTTGTTTGAGGCTTCGAAGCAGCAGGGCAATGAGCGCTATGAACAGAACATCAAGGACTCTTGTCTGCAGATTTCAATGAACATGGAGTACAGCGAGCGTCTGCAATTACTGAACTTCCTCGTGATGATAGCCCAGGCCGACGGCTTTGTAGATCAGGCTGAGGTTACGGCCCTGAAGAACATTGCTGAGTGGATGCAGGTACCTGCCGAAGAGATTGACACCTTGCTCAATTTGGATAAGGACGATCTGGAGTCGGCCTATAAAGTGCTGGGCGTAAGTCCCGATGCTACCGACGATGAGGTGAAACGTGCCTATCGTCGTCTGGCTTTGGAGCATCATCCTGACCGTGTAGCAGCTCTCGGCGATGACGTGCGGAAGGCTGCCGAGAAGAAGTTCCAGGAAATCAACGCTGCCAAAGAGCGCATTTGGAAAGCAAGAAACTTGTAAGCAACAGTAATGGTTGAGGGACTGATAGCAAACATGAAAGGCATCTTCCAGTCGGGACCACTCCAAGAGTTGGCGGAGAAGATTGGTGAGATGATGAAGGACGAATCAGCTGAACTGGAGCAACTGGGAACGGTGGAGACGACAGATGACTTCCGTAAACTGTTTGAGAAACACCGCCACCTCAATGTGAAACAGCGCGATAGTTTCCTGTTTGCCCTGCTGGTGATGGCTGACTATGTGTACTCGGCTGATCAGACTGCCGATGCGATTGAGAAGAAGTTCATAAGAAAGTTCCTCAGAGAGAACTTCGATCGTTATGGCGAGATGCAAGGCATGTGCATCATGCGGCTTTTGGGCGTGGAACGGAAGCGACTGAGCAAAACCAATCGCATGCTATATATCCACATGGTGGGCGAATATGGCAGGCAGCTCACCAATATCATGACCTACGCACAACGAATGCAACTACTCAGTTTCCTGGTAATGATTGCAAAGGTGAGCGAAGGCATCAGCGAGGCAGAGAGTGCTGCATTGAAAGACCTCGCCATCTATCTGAAGATGCGTCCGGAGGACCTCTATTCGATGCTGAACCTTTACGATGACTCACTAAAGGCGGCCTATAAAGTGCTGGGCACCTGTGAGGAAGCCTCAGAGAAAGAGCTACAGTTGGCGTTTGAATACATGTCCGAACAGTATAATCCTGAGAGAATGTGCATCATGGGTGAAGACTTGGAACGTATGGCTCGGATGAAATATGTGAAAATCCTGGAGGCGCGTGACCGCATCTGGCAGGCTCGGGGAATGGTGCTTTCAGCTGACAGACTACTGGAGTGGCAATGAGAAAAGCGGCAATTGTTGTTCCTGACAATCTAAAAGAGGTGTTGCTGCATGCCTGCTGCGCACCCTGTTCCTCAGCGATAGTAGAATGGCTGATGGCTCATGATGTGTGCCCCACCATATTCTATTATAACCCGAATATCTGGCCGAACGAAGAATACGAGATTCGCAAGGAGGAAAGCAAACGCCACGCTGAGAGCCTGGGCTTGAAGTGGATAGATGGCGATTATCACCACGACGAATGGCTGGAAGGAGTTTGCGGACTGGAGAACGAACCAGAGCGAGGACGGCGTTGTGAACGCTGTTTCACCCTCAGACTGACGGCTACAGCGCACAAAGCAAAGGAATTAGGAATAGAATGTTTTGCAACCACACTGGCTTCGTCGCGTTGGAAGAGCCTGGAACAAATTGAGCGGGCGGGACTGGCGGCTCAGGAAGCAGTGCCAGGAACAAAGTTCTGGGCACAGAACTGGCGAAAGGGTGGGTTGCAGGATCGTCGCAATCAGTTGCTCAAGGAATACGGCTTCTATAATCAGCAGTATTGTGGATGTGAGTTTTCGACAAGAAACATTGATTAGACCGTCCGATGCATTTAACAAGCCGTCCGATGCATTTAACAAGCCGTCCGATGCGTTTAACGAGCCGTCCGATGCATTTAACGGATTTGGTGAACCGTTTATTTTATATAAAAACGAGCAACAGTATTTGTGGTCTCGTTTTTTTGTTGTAATTTTGCAAGCCAAACAATAAAACAAGAGTAAACTAAATGTTTGAGAACTTATCGGAACGACTCGAACGG
The DNA here is from genome assembly GCA_016284895.1 of Prevotella sp. Taxonomy (GTDB): domain Bacteria; phylum Bacteroidota; class Bacteroidia; order Bacteroidales; family Bacteroidaceae; genus Prevotella. Next base: position 5,236 of record JAEEPT010000057.1, read on the forward strand.
TCGTTTAAAATTCTGAAAGGTGAAGGGAAAATCACCGAGATTAATGTTGCAGAAACCTTGAAGGATGTGCGTCGTGCCTTGCTCGATGCAGACGTTAACTATAAGGTAGCCAAGCAGTTCACTGATACCGTTAAACAAAAAGCTTTGGGTATGAACGTGCTCACAGCCATCAAGCCGAGTCAGTTGATGGTGAAGATTGTGCACGACGAACTGACTGAGCTGATGGGTGGAAAAGCCACTGAACTGAAGCTGGAACAGCGTCCCTCCATCATCTTGATGTCAGGTCTGCAAGGCTCAGGTAAAACCACATTTACCGGTAAGTTGGCCAATATGCTCAAGACCCGCCAGCATAAGAACCCCTTGTTGGTAGCCTGCGACGTGTATCGCCCTGCGGCTATCGAGCAGCTGAAGGTAGTAGGCCAGACTGTGGGAGTTGACGTTTATACCGAGGAAGGCAATAAAAACGTTGTGGAGATTGCCAACAATGCCATCCGTAAGGCCAAGCAGGAAGGCTACAACGTGGTGATTGTCGATACGGCAGGTCGTCTGGCCATCGACGAGCAGATGATGCAAGAGATTGAGACGCTGAAGAAGGCAATCAATCCTGAAGAGACACTTTTCGTGGTTGACTCGATGACGGGTCAGGATGCTGTGAACACGGCAAAAGAGTTCAACGACCGACTCGACTTCGACGGAGTGGTCCTGACAAAGCTCGATGGCGACACTCGCGGTGGTGCAGCGCTTAGCATCCGTTCGGTGGTGACGAAGCCCATCATGTTTGTGGGTACGGGCGAGAAGATGGAAGCTATCGACGTGTTCCACCCGGAACGTATGGCAGACCGAATCCTTGGTATGGGTGACGTGGTGTCATTGGTGGAACGCGCACAGATGCAGTTTGACGAAGAGGAGGCCAAGAAACTGGAGAAGAAGATTCGCAAGAATAAGTTCGACTTCGACGACTTCATGAATCAGATTCAGCAAATCAAGAAGATGGGCAACCTCAAGGAACTGGCTGGCATGATTCCAGGTGTGGGCAAGGCCATCAAGGATGTCGATATTGACGACAACGCCTTCAAGAACATAGAAGCTATCATCAGTTCGATGACACCGAAGGAACGAGCTAATCCCGACATCATCAACCAGAGCCGCCGCATCCGTATTGCCAAGGGCTCAGGCACCAAGATCGAGGATGTGAACCGACTGATGAAACAGTTCGACCAGATTCGCAAGATGATGAAGATGGTGACTGGTATGGATCGCTCGAAGATGGCGCAGATGGCTGCTGCGATGAAGAATTTCAGAAAATAATTCTATTTGTTATATGCAACTGATTGACGGAAAAGCAACGGCAACGGCGATTAAAGCTGAGATTGCCGAAGAGGTGAAGCAGATTGTGGCTCGTGGCGGCAAACAACCCCATCTGGCAGCTGTGCTGGTGGGACACGATGGCGGTAGCGAGACCTACGTGAAAAATAAGGTGCTGGCATGCGAAGCCTGCGGATTCAAGTCAACGCTCATCCGTTATGAGGCTGATGTGACTGAAGAGGAACTCTTGGAGTGCGTTTCACGGCTGAATAATGATGCTGACGTGGATGGCTTCATCGTGCAACTGCCTCTTCCCAAGCATATCGACGAACAGAAAATCATCGAAGCCATTGACTATCGGAAGGATGTTGACGGATTCCACCCCATCAATGTTGGACGAATGGCTATCGGACTGCCTTGCTTCATTTCTGCCACACCGCTCGGCATCATCACGCTGCTGAAACGCTACGGCATCGAAACTTCAGGCAAGAAATGCGTCATTCTTGGGCGAAGCAACATTGTGGGCAAGCCAATGGCCCAGCTCATGATGCAGAAACAGTATGGCGATGCTACGGTAACGGTGTGCCACTCTCGCTCAAAGACCTTGAAGGATGAGTGCCGTGCAGCCGACATCATCATCGCTGCAATAGGCAGTCCTGAGTTCGTGACAGCCGATATGGTGAAAGAAGGTGCTGTGATTGTAGATGTAGGCACAACTCGCGTACCCGATGCTTCGCGCAAGAGCGGATTCCGGCTGACGGGTGACGTGAAGTTTGACGAGGTGGCTCCCAAGTGCAGCTACATCACTCCCGTGCCGGGTGGGGTGGGGCCAATGACCATCTGCTCGTTGATGAAGAATACACTTGCGGCAGGCAAGAAAGAATTCTATAAGTGAATCATGAAGAGCGAAGAAATCGTTTTGGCTGAAGAACTGTACAGGAAAGGCAATGACTACCGCAAGGCAGGCAGTTTCCATGAAGCCATCAACTGCTACATTGAGGCAGCACGCTTAGACCCAGACAGTCCTGCCGTTGAGGCCAAGAAGATGCTCGACGATATCATGGCTTTCTATTGTAAAGATATGTATAACCCTTGACGGCTTCAACCAAAAGCCGTCTTTTTTCATTCTATGATTGGTCTGTGATTGTAGTCATGCTTACCCTCTTTGCCATTGTTGTCGTGGGCTATGTGGCAGGCAAACTGGGATATATGGGAGGCACATTCGATAAACGGCTCTCAAAGCTGGTTATCGATATCACCTGCCCTGCACTCATCCTCTCATCAGCCATGACAGGACAGTTGCCCGATCGCAGGCTCATCCTGCCCTTGCTGGCCATCAGCGTGGTGACCTATGTGCTGCTGACTGCAATAGCTTGGGTGTTGCCACGCTATCTGACTCAGCGAAAAGAGTGGGAGGGGGCTATGGGCTTTGCCATTATGTTTGGCAATGTGGGATTTATGGGCTATCCCGTAGTTGCTTCAATCTTCGGACATGAGGCGGTGTTCTATGCAGCTGTTCTCAACGTGGTGAACACGTTTGCGGTCTTTACCGTTGGTACAATGCTTATTACAGGTAAAGGAGAGGTTGACGGGCCCCGTTTCCAGAAGAAAGTGCTCTATAGCACTCCTATGCTGGCTGCTTATCTCACCATGCTAATTGTTGCCTTAGAGATAGACCAAATACCAGAGTTCGTCAGTCAGCCACTCACTATGATTGGAAATATCACCGTTCCGGCAGCTCTGCTTATCATCGGCTCTTCGATGTCGAACCTGCCACTTCGCGCAATGTTGGGCAACCGTACGGTGTATCTCACCACATTGATGCGTCTTGTCATCGCACCGCTCATCGTATTCTATCTGTGCACGGCGTTAGGCTTTTCGTCTTTCGTGGTCAACATCAATACCGTTGTCGTGGCAATGCCTGTGGCAACCTATGGCACCATTCTGTGTCTGCGACATGGAAAGGATACCACCTTCATCACCGAGGTGACATTCTTTACTACGGTGCTCTCTATGCTCACTATCCCCTTGTTGCTCCGTTTCTTCCTGTGATGAAACGCTTTTCTACCGTTTTTTTTTGTGATTTCACGAATAATTGCTACTTTTGCACGATAATTTAAAGGCAATTGGATATATAAACAAATACTCTATGGCAAAAATGAAAGGTGCTATTGTCATTGACACTGCTCGTTGCAAGGGATGTGTGCTCTGTGTGGAAGCTTGTCCGCAGAAAGTCATCGCCTTGGCAGGAAAGGTCAATGTACATGGCTATCCGTATGTGGAAGCCGTCAAGCAAGAGGCTTGTGTCGGCTGTGCGTCGTGTGGCATTGTGTGTCCTGACGGGTGTATAACGGTTTATCGTAAACGAGTGGAGGAGTAAGTGCTATGGCAGAAGAAAAAGAGGTTGTATTGATGAAGGGCAACGAGGCGATAGCCCGTGCTGCTATCCGCTGTGGCGTTGACGGATATTTTGGCTATCCTATTACGCCACAAAGTGAGGTGATTGAAACGCTGGCAGAGCTGAAGCCTTGGGAAACTACTGGTATGCAGGTGGTTCAGGCTGAGAGCGAACTGGCTTCTATTTATATGGTCTATGGTGCTGCCGGTGCAGGCAAGCGTGCCATGACCTCGTCGTCGAGCCCTGGCATCGCATTGATGCAGGAAGGCATTACCTATATGGCAGGTGCCGAACTGCCTGGTGTGTTTGTCAACGTACAGCGTGGCGGTCCCGGTCTGGGAACCATTCAGCCCTCACAGGGGGACTATTTTCAGGCTACACGCGGAGGCGGCAATGGCGACTACAACGTGATTGTACTGGCACCTTCCAGTGTGCAGGAAATGGCTGATTTCGTTGATTTGGCTTTCGAATTGGCTTTCAAATATCGTAACCCTGCCATGATTCTGAGTGATGGTGTTATCGGTCAGATGATGGAGAAGGTGGTGCTGCCACCGTTTAAGCCCCGTCGTACAGACGAAGAGGTCATTGCTCAGTGCCCCTGGGCTTCTACAGGCAAAAAGAAGGGACAAACGCGACGCGTCATCACTTCATTGGAGCTGAAGCCCGAGGAAATGGAGAAGCGCAACATCGCCTTGCAGGAGAAGTATGCAAAGATTCGCGAGAACGAGGTGCGATTTGAGACACAGAACTGCGATGATGCTGAATACGTGATTGTGGCATTTGGCTCAGCAGCCCGTATCGCAGAGAAAGCTATCGAGATAGCCCGTGAAGAAGGATTGAAGGTTGGCCTGTTCCGTCCCATCACACTGTGGCCTTTCCCCACAAAGGAAATCGCTCAGATGGCTAAGGGCAAGAAGGGCATCCTCGTAGCTGAGATCAATGCAGGACAGATGGTACAGGACGTGCGCCTGAGTGTCAATGGCTCGGTGCCTGTTGAGCAGTTCGGTCGTCTGGGAGGTATAGTTCCTGAGCCCGAAGAGATTGTTGAGGCTTTGCGCGTAAAGTTAATGAAATAAGGAAGTAGAGTATATATGGAAGCTAAAGAAATTATTTCGCCAGAGAATCTGGTGTATAAGAAGCCGACACTCCTTAACGATACTAACATGCACTACTGTCCGGGATGTTCTCACGGAGTGGTTCATAAGCTTGTGGCTGAGGTAATCGAGGAGATGGGAATGGAAGAAAAGGCTATCGGCGTGAGCCCTGTAGGTTGTGCAGTGTTTGCCTATAACTATATTGATATTGACTGGCAGGAAGCTGCCCACGGACGCGCTCCCGCAATTGCCACGGGAATTAAGCGCATGTGGCCCGACCGTTTAGTCTTCACCTATCAGGGTGACGGCGACTTGGCCTGCATCGGAACCTGTGAGACCATTCACGCTCTGAATCGTGGTGAGAACATTGTGATTATCTTCGTGAACAATGCTATTTACGGAATGACGGGTGGACAGATGGCTCCTACAACGCTCATCGGTCAGAAAACTTCAACCTGTCCTTATGGTCGCGATCCTCAGTTGCACGGCTATCCGCTGAAGATGGCTGATATCGCTGCCCAGTTGGAAGGAACGTGCTACGTCACCCGACAGTCAGTAGAGTCTGTTGCCTCCATCAATAAGGCAAAGAAGGCGCTGAAGAAGGCTTTCCAAGCTTCGATGGATGGAAAGGGCTCGTCGCTGGTTGAGTTCGTTTCTACCTGTAACAGCGGATGGAAGCTCACTCCCGTAAAGGCGAATGAGTGGATGAAGGAGAACATGTTCCCCTTCTATCCGAAGGGAGATTTAAAGGATACTACTATCTAAGCCGAAGAAAAAATGAAAAAGGAAATAATCATAGCAGGATTTGGTGGACAGGGTGTGCTCTCAATGGGTAAGATCCTGGCCTACTCAGGACTGATGGAAGACAAGGAAGTGACTTGGATGCCGGCCTACGGACCAGAACAGCGCGGTGGTACTGCCAATGTGACTGTCATCGTGAGCGATCAGCGCATCTCTTCACCTATCCTCAGTAAATACGACATTGCTATTGTGCTCAATCAGCCTTCGCTTGAGAAGTTCGAGCCGAAGCTGAAGCCCGGTGGCATTCTCATCTACGACAGCTATGGCATCATCAATCCACCTACCCGTAAAGACATCAAGGTGTATAAGGTGGATGCAATGGACAAGGCTGCTGAGATGAAGAACGGCAAGGTGTTCAACATGATTGTGCTGGGCGGGTTGCTCAAAGTAGCTCCAGTCGTAGGCTTCGGCGGTGTAGAGAAGGCTCTCTTCAAGACGCTTCCCGAACGCCATCATTCTCTGATTCCCCTCAACATGCAGGCGCTTGAAGAGGGTGGAAAGATTATAGAATTGGTACAAGAGTAATCTGATTCTATGAGTCTGGAATGAAATACAATTGTTTTATATGTTCATACTGTTTGTGGCTCTATTGTTAGGGCCACAAACTGTCTATGGACGGCAATATCAGGCACAAGAATGATGTACTAGCTGAATCATTGTTAACATTTATTTCGACCATCAATTTTCATTCTTCAACAATAATAGTTAACTTTGCACTCAAATCAATACGGGGACGTGCTGGTTCGATCGGGATACTCATCAATTAACGTTTGAAAACCGGGCCGTCTTCTTTTGCCAATGGCGGGCCATTAACCAAGCATTTATTTGCCGATGGATTACAAAGGCGGAGAGCACCCACAACCTGTGATAAAGGAGTTTTCATCACATCACCTGTGCGTCCCCATTTTCTTTTTTCTCTTATTATTATGTTTTCTGGAATCATAGAAGAATTCGCTACCGTTGTAGCCATCCGTAAAGATCGTGAGAACATTGATTTCACGCTCACATGTTCGTTTGTTAATGAGTTGTCTATTGATCAGAGTGTAGCTCACAATGGTGTGTGCCTGACAGTGGTCAATATCGTACCTGCACAAGGTGAAAATCCTGCTACATACACAGTTACCGCCATGAAGGAAACGCTCGATCGCTCTAATTTGGGATTGTTGCAAGTAGGCGACAAGGTGAATGTGGAGCGTTCCATGCTCATGAATGGCAGACTTGATGGCCACATCGTGCAGGGGCACGTTGATCAGACTGCCACTTGCATTGCGATGGAAGATGCTGATGGCTCTACCTATTTCACTTTCCAGTATCCTTTCGATGCCGAGATGGCTCATCACGGCTATTTCACTGTCGATAAAGGTTCAGTTACGGTCAATGGCGTTTCGCTTACAGTCTGCCGCCCCACGTCTGACACTTTCCAGGTTGCCATTATTCCTTACACCTTTGAGCATACCAACTTCTGTGACATACGGGTGGGGACTGTTGTAAATATCGAGTTCGATATTATTGGTAAGTATATTGCTCGGTTACAGCAGTTTTAGTTCCTAATGTAAGATGACGATTCTGGAACTTTCTCAGCTCTATGCCCATTTACCCCAGGTAAAGACTTTTCTTGAGACACTAAGAAAGAAAAAGCCGCAGACCATCTACCTGGATGGTCTGCGTGCATCCAGTGCCCCATTGTTTTTCAGCAGCATTGCACCTAAATGTACACAACCGCTGCTCTTTGTGCTCAACGATGCCGAGGCTGCTGGCTATTTCTATCATGATTTAGTGCAGGTGTTGGGTGAGGAGCGAGTGCTTTTTTTCCCTTCGTCCTATCGTCGAGCCATCAAGTATGCCCAGAAAGACCCTGCGAGCGAGATCCTTCGTACTGAGGTGTTGAGCCGTCTGAATGGTGAGTCCGGCGGACTTTTTGTAGTCACTTCGCCCGAAGCGTTGGCTGAGTTGGTCGTAACGCGCAAAAGTCTTGACAGTCGAACGCTCACGCTGGTGCAGTCGCAGACTGTTTCAGTCGATGCAATTACTCGACAGCTGATAGATTTCGGCTTCCGTGAGGTAGATTACGTCTATGAACCCGGTCAGTATGCGCTTCGTGGCAGCATACTCGATGTTTTTTCTTTCAGCCACGAATATCCTTTCCGAATTGATTTCTTTGGAGACGACATTGATTCTATCCGCACCTTTGAGGTTGAGGATCAACTCTCTCGTGAGCGTTGTGAGCGTATAGATATTGTGCCTGAGATGTCAACGGTTGAGGAGAAGGAGTCGCTGCTGCGCTTTCTTCCATCAGATTCCCTACTTGTGTTCAGCAATTATCAGTATGTGCGCGAGGTTATCGACCGCACCTATCAGGAGGGCTTCTCTACGCAGGCTGTGACTGAGCGTTTGGAGAATGCTACCGAGATGGAACGCGACGAGTTGGAACGTGAAATGCGTCGCGAACTACATATTATTACAGGCACCCAGTTTGATACCGATGCGGCACCTTTCCGCAAGGTTGAGCTTAATGGTCATAGCGCCGATGCAATCACTTTCCACACGTCCCCTCAACCTCTTTTCCATAAGAATTTCGATTTGTTGAGTAGCACGTTCGAGGACTATCGTCTGCGCGGCTACCACCTTTATATTCTGGCTGACAGCCATAAGCAACAGGAACGCTTGCAGGAGATTCTTTCTCATTCGTCGGAAGACGACGCTGCCCCTCTCAAAAGTCGTAAGACTTCTAAAACTGCCGATGAGCAATGCTTCATTCCCGTTGATCGCACGCTTCATGAGGGCTTTATTGATGACGACCTGCGACTTTGTCTGTTTACCGATCATCAGATTTTCGACCGTTTCCACAAGTACAATCTGAAGAGTGACAAAGCACGTGGCGGAAAAGTGGCCCTCACGCTGAAGGAGATCCAGCAGTTCGAGATAGGCGACTTCGTGGTTCATGTGGATCACGGTATAGGAAAGTTCATGGGACTTGTCCGCATGCCTATCACCACCGCTACGGGTGAGCAGGCGTTTCAGGAGATGATCAAGATTCAGTATCAGCATGGCGACAGCATCTACGTGTCCATTCACTCCCTCTACAAGGTCTCCAAGTATAAGGCACAGGACAACGGGCAGCCTCCGCGCATGTCGTTTCTGGGTACGGGACAGTGGGAACGGCTCAAGGAGCGCACCAAGAAACACATCAAGGACATTGCCCGCGACCTCATTCGTCTCTACTCCAAGCGTCGCACTCAGCGCGGCTTTGCTTTCAGTCATGATACCTACATGCAGCATGAGTTGGAAGCCTCGTTCCTTTATGAGGACACGCCCGACCAGCTAAAGGCTACGCAAGATGTGAAGGCTGATATGGAGATGGCCCGTCCGATGGATCGTCTGGTCTGTGGCGATGTAGGCTTCGGCAAGACCGAGGTTGCTGTCCGGGCGGCTTTCAAGGCTGCCGTCGATGGCAAGCAGGTAGCGGTGCTGGTGCCCACTACGGTGCTGGCTTTTCAGCATTATCGCACTTTCACTTCGCGTTTGAAGGATATGCCTGTGCGAGTAGATTATCTCACTCGCGCTCGGACCGCCAAGCAAACTTCTGCATTGCTCAAGGACTTGGAAGAAGGTAAGGTCGATATTCTTATCGGAACTCAGAAGCTGATAGGAAAATCTGTAAAGTTCAAGGACTTAGGACTTTTAATCATAGATGAGGAACAGAAATTCGGAGTGTCGGCTAAAGAGAAACTGCGCCAGATGAAGACCAACGTCGATACGCTCACGATGTCGGCTACGCCCATTCCGCGCACTCTCCAGTTCTCCTTGTTGGGAGCTCGCGATCTCAGCGTTATTCAGACGCCGCCCCCCAATCGCTATCCCATTCAGACCGAGATACACACGTTCTCTCCCGAGATCATTGTCGATGCTATTAACTTTGAGATGTCGCGCAACGGTCAGGTCTATTTCGTCAACAATCGCATCAGCGATCTCACCAATCTCGCCGACACCATTCACAAGTACATACCCGACTGTCGTATTGCCGTTGGACACGGGCAGATGAAGCCCGATGACCTGGAGAAGATTGTGCTCGATTTCTCTAACTATGATTACGATGTGTTGCTTTCCACTACGATTGTGGAGAATGGAATCGATATTCCCAATGCCAACACCATTATTATAAATGGGGCGCACAACTTCGGACTCTCTGACTTGCATCAGATGCGTGGTAGAGTGGGGCGCGGCAACCGTAAAGCCTTCTGCTATCTGCTGGCCCCGCCGCTCTCAGCGCTTCCAGCCGACTCGCGTCGCCGACTGGAGGCACTCGAGAACTTTAGCGGTCTGGGTTCGGGCATCAACATCGCCATGCAGGATCTCGACATTCGCGGAGCGGGCAATCTGCTCGGAGCCGAACAGAGCGGCTTCATCTCTGACTTGGGCTACGAGACTTATCAGAAGATTCTGAACGAGGCAATGGCTGAGTTGAGAAATGAAGAGGATGCGCTCCCGCAGGAAACAATCTCCCAATCCACCTCTGTGGATGAAGGAGTTGACTTCGTTGCTGACTGTACTCTGGAGTCTGACCTTGAAATGTATTTCCCCGATCAGTATGTGCCGAGCGATTCGGAGCGCATGCTGCTCTATCGTGAGCTCGACCACATTCGTGACGA
>JAEEPT010000058.1 GCA_016284895.1 Prevotella sp.
GTCTGCAAGTACACCTCATACTTCCCCGCTCTTTTCAGCAGTGTGCTTTCCGCAGTAAACACTGGGGTTTCGCGCGTTTTCGAGCATGGTTTCCTCACTTTTTGGCCCCATTCGGCATTTTGGAGGGTTCTTAACGTAAGCTCAAATTTGCGCCCACGTACTTTTCTTTTTTTGTATCGATGATGAAAAATTATTCTTATTATTCCAATTTCTTTCAGAAACTCATCTACGCACGTCGTAAATTTGTCTAAGAGCGACGCAGATGCATCCGGCTTTCAGCAAGCTCAGGCAGAGGTGCGGAACATGAAAACGGACGAGCGGTATTAAAACCCGTAACAAGCTGTTAATAAAACTGTATTTACTCGCCCGTTGCGCGCATAGTGAGTAACTTTGTAGTGCTTATCCCACATCGTGAATTTAGGCCATTTCGTTTTATTTAACTTGTTCACGCTAAAAAATAGGAGGAGAAATAGTAATTTTGTATGCTAAAAATATGAAAAGGTTAATACTCATTCTCATAGCATTCACAGCTACGTTCTGCGCCATCGCACAGGACAGGAAGGGCAAGCAGCACGAGAAGAAGGAGCGCGTGGTAGAAACGAGCCGGGAAGTCTGGAGAGAGGACTCGCTGGAAGATGTCGTGGTGAGAGGCACAAGGGTGAAGATGGCCTACAAGGGCGACACCATCGTCTATGACGCATCGGCTTTCAACCTGCCCGAAGGCTCCATGCTCGACGGACTCATACGCCAGTTGCCTGGAGCCGAACTGAAGGCCAATGGCGACATCTACATCAACGGCGAGAAGGTGGACTACCTGATGCTGAACGGCACGGACTTCTTCAAAGGCAACAACCAGGTGGTGCTGGACAACCTGCCCTACTACACCGTTCGGAACCTGAAGGCCTATCACAGGGACACCAAGCGGAGCCAACTGGCAGGACAACAGCTGGAGCGAAAGGAGTATATCGTGGACGTGCAGCTGAAACGCGAATACAGGCGGGGCTTCATGGGCAATGCAGAGGCTGGGGCAGGACTGGCACTGCCCAGGGGCGAGGGCAATAAAGACATGCGCTATCTGGGCCGACTCTTCGGACTCTTCTACACCGACCACTCGCGCTACTCGCTCTTTGGCAACCTGAACAACATCAATGAATTTGAGGAACCGGGCAGCGATGGCGACTGGAGCCCGAGCAACATGCCGCAGGGACAGCGCACCACAAGGCAGACAGGATTCGACATCGCGACAGAAGATGCAGACAAGAACATAGAGAACCAGGGCAGCGTGAGGGCAGAATGGAACGACAACCACACAGAGACACGCACCACAAGCGAGACCTTTGCCACCAGCGGCAACGTGATCAGCGGACTATGGGCGGACAACCGACAGAAAGACTTCAGCCTGCACGTCAAGGACGAGCTGACACTGCACAAGCCGTTCTCCCTCTTTGCCGTGTTCAACTTCGATGCCAACAGCAACAAGGAAACGAAAGTCAGCCTGGATTCCACCTATCGGCACTCCATCGTCAACCAGACCTCGCGACACGGTCTGACCAAGACCAAGACCATCCAAGCGAGCGGTGAACTCACCTATTATAAAAAAATGGCATGGGGTGACCTGCTGGATGTCAGACTGAACGGTTCGCTGGAATACAACAAACCAGCTGACAGCTTCAGCCGACAGCACACACGCTATGCCGAATTTCCTAACGACGACGACCTGCTGGAACGCTATGCCGACACACATACCAGCAACTACAACTGGGGCGTTTCTGCTAACTATCACTTCTCACTGCCTCACAAGTGGTACATCACACCCGGCATAGGCTACACCCAGCAACGCGACGACAACCACAACCTGAACTATCTGCTCAATCTGCTGGGCGACCTGCAACCCCACGAGCTGGGCTGGCTGCCTTCAACAAACGACTCGCTGAAGATGGCCCAAGACTGGCTGAACACCGATGTGAACCAACTGCTCACACGTACCTACTCGGCAGGCCTCGGCTTCTCAAAATCCACCGACAACTACTACATCTCGCTCAATCTTCCATACTCTCACATTGCCGAGCGACTACACTTCGACGACGGATGGCTCGACACCATCTCCGTGCGCCACTCTAATGAGTTTGCACCCGAGTTCAACTTTTTCTTCTGGAAAGGCGGCATGAAATACATCCACTACGACATGAAGGTAAACCGCCCCGACCTGGCCAGTCTGCTGCCCTGCGACGAGACACTGGACCCGCTCATCTGGCGCATCAACAACCCAGACCTGAAGAATCACACAAGACACAACCTGCAGGCTTCGTTCACCCACAACATCGACTCGCTGAAACGCTCGTTCACAGTAGGCATGAACCTGAGACTGGAACGCAACAACTGGGGTACGCAGACTTTCTATGACACTGAGACAGGTAGCTATACCTATATCAACGACAACGTGAATGGCAACTGGGGAGCCAAGGTCAATGGCAGTATCACGCTGCCACTCGACAAGAAGCGCCGACTGCTGCTCACAGAACAGGTCGATGCCACATTTGACAACAACGTGGACTTCGACATCATGTATCTGCCATCTGACTCCATTCCCGATGACCTTGACCAACTTATCAATCCACCATTGTCAACCGTCCGGAACTGGCTCTTGCACAACCATCTGCAACTGCAATATCAGTTAGGCGACCTTTCGGCCACGGTCTCAGGCAACTTCACTTGGCGCAATGCATCGGGCAACCGCACCAACTTCGTGACACTCAACGCATTCGACTTTGACTATGGTGCATCGCTCATCTATACCATTCCGTGGGTCAAGCTATCACTGGCCACTGACCTGCGCATGTATTCGCGACGCGGCTACTACAGCGACTTGATGAACGACAATCATCTGGTGTGGAACGCACAGTTGTCGCGCTCGTTCTTCAACAACTCACTGACTGCCAAGATACAGGCCTTCGACCTGCTTCATCAGCTGTCGAGCACACAGTACAGCATCAATGCGCAAGGCCGCACAGAGACGTGGAACAACTGCATTCCACGCTACGTCATGCTGACGGTGCAATACAACTTCACCAAGTCACCCAAGAAGAAAGGATAACTCTAAACAAAAACAATGAAACAGAAAAAGACAATAGCCATTCTCGGCATGATGTGTGCCGGCTGTGCAGCCAACGTGGAACGAAAACTGAACTCGCTGGAAGGCATCGCTTCGGCCTCAGTCAATCTACCCGGACGTACGGCACTCATCGAATTCGACACAGAGCGCATCACGCTCGAGCAGATGAAAGAAGCATTGAGCGGCATAGGCTACGACATGGTGATAGAGGAAGACCGCAACGTGGAGGCCATTGAGCACCGCGCCTATCTAACGCTGCGTAACAAGGTGCTGCTGTCGTGGGGCTTCGCCATGCTGGTCATGAGTCTCTCAATGGGGTGGTTCGGCATCTCGGACTACGATGCCAGCTTTCGCAATCAGACGGCACTCATCATTGCCTTGCTCAATCTCGTTTACTGCGGTCGCCCGTTCTACGTCACGGCGTGTAAACAACTGATGCATGGCTCGGCCAACATGGACACACTCGTAGCACTATCTACCTGCATATCCTTTCTTTTCAGCACATTCAACACATTCTGGGGCGATGCGTTCTGGGGAAGCCGCGGCATTGAGAACCACACCTACTTCGATGCCTCAGTGATGATTATCACCTTCGTACTCACAGGACGCCTGCTCGAAGAACGTGCCAAGCAAGGCACGGCCAGCAGCATTCGCGCCCTGATGGGGCTCACGCCTAAGACTGCTCACCTGATAGATGCCGGTGAGACAAACGATATTCCCATCTCTGCTGTACAACCTCGTGACACACTGGAAGTACGGCCAGGGGAGAAAATTCCCGTTGACGGGACAATCGTCGGCAGCAGGAGTGCCTACGAGGTGATGGGCACCGTAGATGAGTCGATGATGACGGGTGAAGCCGTTGCCGTGGAAAAGAGAAAAGGCGACAAGGTACTGGCAGGAACGATAGTCAAAAGCGGTACGTTCCACTTCCGTGCCGAAGCCGTGGGACAGAAGACGGTACTGGCCAATATGATTCGCATGGTGCAGGAGGCACAAGGCTCGAAAGCGCCCGTGCAACATGTGGTCGATAGGATAGCGCTCATCTTCGTGCCAACGGTGGTGGGGCTCTCTGTGCTCACCTTCGCTCTCTGGCTGCTCATAGGAGGCAGTCAGTACCTGCCCCAAGCCATTCTCTCGGCTGTATCGGTGCTGGTCATTGCCTGCCCCTGCGCCATGGGACTGGCCACACCTACTGCCCTGATGGTGGGCATCGGCAAAGCTGCCGAGAAGAACATTCTGATTAAGGATGCCACCGCACTGGAAGAGCTGAGAAAGGTCGATGCAATGGTGATGGACAAGACGGGCACCATCACTGAGATCTCGGAGAACTCCGAGAACTCAGAGATCTCAGAGAGCTCCGAGCGCCTGAAGCCTCATGCCCGCGAAGCCATGCAGGAGCTTCAGTCACAAGGCATCAGCATTTACATGATGAGCGGCGACCGCGAAGAGCGAGTTGCCCATTGGGCTACAGCTGCAGGCATCACCCACTACAAAGCCCAGGTGCTGCCACAAGACAAGGAGGACTTGGTGCGACAACTGCAAGCTGAGGGACACCACGTAGCAATGGTGGGCGACGGCATCAACGACTCGCAAGCCTTGGCCGCTGCCAATGTAGGCATTGCAATGGGCAAGGGCACCGACGTGGCAATGGACGTGGCTCAGGTGACGCTCATGGGGCAGGACCTGCGTCGTCTCTCCGATGCCATACGACTCTCACGCAAGACCGTAAGCATGATTCACCAGAACCTGTTCTGGGCCTTTATATATAATATGGTGTGCATTCCGCTGGCTGCCGGCCTACCCTATCTCTTCGGCTACCAATGGCAGATCACCCCCATGCTCGCCTCAGCCCTGATGGCTTTCTCCAGCGTGAGCGTGGTGCTCAACAGCCTACGACTACGATTCACCTCATAAAGGATTCTGAACATTCAACACTTATGCCCAAACAACAATCATCTATCCGCGAACGGCAACGCACCGACCTGCGCGAACCTCGACGATACAAAGTCATCATCTACAACGACGACTTCACCACGATGGAGTTTGTAGTACTGATTCTAACCAACGTGTTTTTCAAAAGTCAGGCTGAAGCCGAAACGCTGATGCTACAAGTTCACCACAGCGACAAGGCAGTGGTGGGTATATACACCTATGACATCGCCCTTTCGAAAGTGCAAAAGGCTACACGCATGGCTCGCGATGCTGGCTATCCGCTACGCTTGACATGCGAACCAGAGTAAAATTAAAACGAATACCACACAAATAGATATATGCCCAGATTACAATATACAGAACGAGCAGAAGCACTGCTCCAGCAAACTGTCAAGAGCTGCAAAGAATATCGACATGAATTCGTGACCCCTGAGCACATGTTGGAATGTCTGCTCAAGTTCACGATTATTGCTGACATCATTGAGCTCTACACTTCAGCTACAGAGCTGAAAAAGAAGATGACAGAGCACTTGCAACTGCTCGAAAAGATACCCAATGATCAAGACTACCAACCAGAGTTGTCTGCTCAGATGGCTATGCTCATCGAGCAAGCCTATCAGAAGGTATTCTATAGTAGTGCTGAGCAAGTGGACATTCCCCATCTGCTTCATGCCATGCTCGAGATGGAAGACTCGTGGGCTGCCTACCTGCTGAAAGAGGCTATCGGAGACAATCTGGAGGCTTTCATGAGCAATGTTATCACATGGTACGAAGACGAGTCGCTGGACGAAGATGAGGATAATGCCGACGAAATGACGGAGGAAGAAGAAGGAGAACCGCACGCCGCATGGAGAAAGCTGGTCACATGCATGAACGACTTGGTGGACAGCCACAACCCACTCATAGGCAGAGAGACGGAACTGGAACGCACCATTCAGGTACTCTGCCGTCGGGAGAAGAACAATCCGCTGCACATAGGTGAGCCCGGTGTGGGCAAGACGGCACTGGTCTATGGTCTGGTGCGCCGCATTGTCGATGGGCAGGTGCCCGAACGTTTGAAAGACAGCCGTGTCTATCAGCTCGACTTAGGATCACTATTAGCTGGCACACAGTATCGCGGCGACTTCGAGAACCGACTGAAGATGATTCTTGAAGGTATTAGGCACGAACAAAGAGGCATCGTCTATCTCGATGAGATACACAACATCGTGGGAGCAGGTGCCATCGGTGAAAGCTCAATGGATGCCGGAAACATGCTGAAGCCTTATTTGGAGCAAGGCGATATTCGCTTCATAGGCTCCACCACCTACGAGGAATACAACAAGTATTTCTCACGGTCGAAGGGATTGGTACGCCGATTCCAGCAGATCGACATTCTGGAGCCATCGGTCAGCGAGACGGTCGAGATCTTGAAACAGCTCCGTCCGAAATATGAGGAGTTCCACGGTGTGGTCTATGAGGACGAAGCCCTCACATGGGCAGTCGAGGCAAGCGCAAAGCACATCAGCGACCGCTTTCTGCCCGACAAAGCCATCGACCTCATTGACGAGGCAGGAGCTGCTATGGAGATAAGAAAAGCGGAGGACGGAGTGAAAGTAGTTGACAAACAACTGATTACAGAAATTTTGGCTAAGACCTGCAAGGTGGAGGCGATGGCTGTAAAAGAAGACGATAGCGAACGACTCTCTACCCTCCAAGCCAACCTTGGCGCACAAATCTACGGTCAAGACGAGGCCATCCGTCAAGTGGTGGAAGCCGTACAGATGTCGAAAGCAGGACTGACCGACGACGACAAACCGCTGGCCTCCCTGCTCTTTGTAGGTCCTACGGGCGTCGGCAAGACTGAGGTTGCCCGCGTGCTGGCTCGAGAATTGGGCATCGAACTGGTACGCTTCGACATGAGTGAATATACTGAGAAGCATGCGGTGGCCAAGCTCATCGGATCGCCTGCCGGATACGTGGGCTATGAGGATGGCGGACTGCTCACCGACGCCATTCGCAAGACACCCAACTGCGTATTGCTGCTCGATGAGATAGAAAAGGCTCACAGCGACATCTACAACATTCTGTTGCAAGTGATGGACTATGCCCGTCTGACTGACAACAAGGGGCGCAAGGCCGACTTCCGCAACGTGGTGCTGCTCATGACCTCGAATGCCGGAGCACAGTATGCCGCACAAGCCTCCATCGGCTTCAGTGGCAACGTGTCGCGAGGTGAAGCCATGCTACGACAAGTGAAGAAGACATTCAAGCCCGAATTCCTCAACCGCCTCTCAGGAACGGTGGTCTTCAACGATATGGACCGGCACATGGCCACACTCATTCTACGAAAGAAACTGAACCAGCTGCAAGAGAAGCTGACTGCTAAGAAAGTGGAGATGGAACTCACCGACGAGGCTTTCGAACTGTTGCTGAAAGAGGGCTTCACACGTGAATACGGAGCACGCGAGATGGACCGTATCATTGCCCAACGACTGAAGCCGCTGATGATGCGCGAACTGTTGTTTGGTGAACTGAAAAATGGTGGAAAGGCTCTGGTTGCAATAGAAAACGGGCAGCTACAAGTCACAGTAAAATAAAAAAACAAACGATATGGTTTTCCAACTCGACGATGAATTATGGTTCCCCGACCCTCATCTGGCTGATGAGGACGGGTGCCTGGCTGTAGGTGGCGACCTCAGCATCGACCGCCTATTGCTGGCCTACCAGCATGGCATCTTCCCGTGGTATGCCTTTCGTCACGACGAGCCAGTGTGGTACTGTCCGCAGCAGCGCTTCGTCATCTTCCCCGACGAGATACACATCTCCCACTCCATGCGCACACTGATGAACAAGCATCGCTACCGGATGAGTTTCAACGAAGACTTCGAGGGAGTAATCAGAAATTGCGGACAGCTGCGCATTGACGACGATATGGCTTGGCTGGGGCCTGACATGACGGAAGCCTATACCGAGCTGCATCGGCAGGGATTTGCTGCCAGTGTTGAGGTGTGGAGCTCCGAGCGCCTTGTCGGTGGTCTCTACGGTGTGAACATCGGCAATGCCTTCTTTGGCGAGAGCATGTTCTCACTGGTGCCCAGCGGCTCAAAGCTGGCCCTCATCTATCTGGCACAAATCATGAAAAAATACGGTGGCTCGCTGATTGACTGTCAGTTCGAGACACCGCATTTGAAATCGATGGGCGGTCGATATATCGACTACGACGAATACATGAAAATCATCTCATCCTCACTTCTTTGATGAGATACGGATGGTCTTCGACGATTTCCCCGTCGTATTTTTGCTACTACTGGTAGTTGTTGTGGTGGTAGCAGCAGGCTTATAATACTGTTGGGCTTCAGGCAACCAGCTCTGGATGTTCTTCACACGAGTGGCATCGGAAGGGTGATCACTGAACAGGCCGCCACCGCCACTGCCCTGCTGAGCCATGCGCTGCCAGAAGGTGACAGCCACCTGAGGGTCGTAGCCAGCCATTGCAGCAAAGATGAGTCCCATGCGGTCGGCTTCGCTCTCCTGCTTACGCGAGAAGCCCGATGTCCAGAGCTGTGATCCGAGCGAAGTACCCAGTGCCACCAGTTGTTGAGTGCCACTGCTCAGTCCTGCCTGCTGCGCCACAACTCCAACAATCTGCGCACCATACTGGCTCTTGTAGGCATTGCTCAACCGCTCGGCTGAGTGCTTAGCCACAGCATGAGCAATCTCGTGGCCCAGCACAATGGCCAACGAAGCCTCATCCTGCGTCACAGGCAAAAGGCCTTCATACACCACAATCTTTCCACCAGGCATGCAGAATGCATTCACCTGATTGTCCTGTACCAGATTGAACTCCCACGCATACTTCTGAGCATCGGCTCCCAATCCGTTTTGATTCAGATACGACACCACAGCCGTAGCAAGGTTCTGACCCACACGTTTCACCATAGCCGTATTGGCAGCATTGGTTGACGGCTTAGCCGACTGCATGTACTGCTGATACTGCTGATTGGAGAGGCTCAACACCTCCTCGTCACTAACCAACAGGTTCTGCGAACGCCCCGTGATGGGGACATAAGAGGTAGTGCCACAACCTACCAAAAGCGTGGCAACCACCGAGAGAAGAAACAACTTTACACTTTTCATTTCTCTATACATTAATATATATATAACTTTTTTACGATTTTGATTGCAAAGTTACGTAAAAACGAGAGAAATGCAAAAGGAAAGCTTGCTTTTCTTCTCATTTCCGAGTGACAAGGATTCGAAACTTGTTTCGCTTGGTTCATCCAAGAACTTCGGCAAAGCCAAAGTTACGTAAAAAACAAGAGAAATGCAAAAGGTCGCTACGATTTTAAAGACAGAAGAACATATTTATGGGAGATTTTCTAAGACAGAATAACAGAAGAACAGATTTATGACCAAAGGTCGAGCGCTCAAATTCTTGATAAAGAAGGATGGAAAAAAACTTGAAAAAAATGAGAGGGGTGTTGTGTAACTGTCATTTTTTATTTATTTTTGCAACATGACAACATTGATAATAGGATTATTGATCCCCCTTTTGGGAACCATCCTCGGCTCGGCCTTCGTGTTTTTCATGAAGGATGAGATGTCCGTGAGGTTACAGAAAACGCTCTTAGGCTTTGCATCAGGCGTGATGGTGGCTGCATCGGTCTGGTCGTTGCTGATTCCGTCGATGGAGATGGTAGCAGACAGCGGACGGTGGTCGGTAGTGCCTGCAGCTATCGGATTTCTGTTGGGTATGGGATTTCTGCTGATGATTGACGAGCTGACACCTCACCTGCACATCGGAACTGAAAGGCCTGAGGGCATGCGTTCACATCTTTCCAAAACAGTCATGCTGGCTCTGGCCGTCACCATCCATAATCTGCCTGAAGGAATGGCTGTAGGTGTGGTCTTTGCAGGAGCTGAGAGCAGTGCCTCAAACATCTCGCTGGCCAGTGCTGTCGCTGTCGCTCTGGGTATCGCCATTCAGAACGTGCCGGAGGGTGCCATCATCTCCATGCCCATGCGGGCAGCAGGCAATTCCAGGTGGAAGTCATTCGTCATCGGCTCATTGAGTGGTGCTGTTGAACCCCTCGGAGCCATTGCCGTCCTGCTGTTGGCCTCGCTGCTGATGCCTGTCCTGCCATATATGCTTGCCTTTGCCGCAGGAGCCATGTTCTATGTGGTGGTCGAAGAACTCATTCCTGAGGCCTCCAGCGGTCAGCACAGCAACCTCAGCACCATCGGTTTTGCCATCGGCTTCGTCATGATGATGGTACTCGACGTGGTGATGGGATAAAAAAAAATGACGCCCCACAACTGTTGTGGAGCGCCTCGTTAAAAAAATCTTCTCTATTCTTTCTCTTTTACTTCAGACCGCGGTTCAGCAGTGTGGAGTTCAGCAGCAGCTGGTACTTCTTGTACTGCTTCTGGTCAAGAACGTAGCGCATGTATCTCAGATCCTTCTTCACTGCCAGGTCAACAAGCGTCTGACGCTCATCTTTGTTGGCATAGGCAGCCTGAATCATCTCGTTGCAGAAAATGCGGTGAATCTCCTCAACGCTTTCCATCTGATCACCCGACATGTCGAGTGCAACGGCCAGCTTGCGAATGTTCACTGACATGTCGTAGCTCTCTACGCTCAGTGTGTTTTCTGCATTCTCGTTCTCAGCGTATGACGTCATTGTCATGCTGAGCATGGCTACTACCATCAGAATCATCTTTTTCATTTTTGTTACCCTTTCTTTTCTTTACTCAGAGCCCTCGATTAATGTTTGTGTTTATTGTTATCCTTTTTGTTAATCTTTTACCTTCTTCTCAGGCTCCTACTTTTATAAATGTTTGTTATCCTTGTCGCCAGGCTTTTGTTCCTTTTGACGATGCAAAGGTAAGTTGATTTTTGGGAACTGGCAAAGAATTTTTTGTAATTGTGTGCGCAAACAGCTCCCTTTTTTGACCCAAATCAAAGACTTGACATGCCTCAATCACCTTTTTCTTTTGCATTTCGCTTGTTTTTACGTACCTTTGCACGCACAAAACAAAACCATTCATTTAGTAACAGAACAATATGGACAATCAACAGAACAAGTACATCTCAGTGAGCTACCAGCTCCACTCTATCGATGCCGAAGGCAAAAAGCACCTGGAAGAGCAGACCCAGCAGGGCAATCCCTTCCAGTTCATCAGCGGATTCGGCGTAACCCTCGATGCTTTCGAGAAGCAGCTCATAGGGCTGGCTCCCGCTGACAAGTTCGACTTCACCCTACAGCCTTCCGAGGCTTTCGGCGAATACGACAGCGAAGGGGTTCACAAACTCAGTCGCGATGTCTTCTCCATCAATGGGCATTTCGACCATGAGAACATTTTCGAAGGAGCCGTCATCACACTCATGGATGCCGATGAGAAGCGCTTCATGGCCCGCGTCACGAAGGTAGAAGACGACGGAGTGACCGTTGACACCAATCACCCACTTGCAGGCAGCACACTACAGTTCACAGGAGTAGTACTTGAGAACCGCGATGCCACCAACGAAGAGATTCAGCACATGCTGAACCACTTGAGCGGTGAGGGATGCGGTTGTGGCTGTGACGATTGCGAAGGTGGATGCGGTCACGACCATCATCACCATGATGACGGCTGCGGATGCGGTCACGACCATCATCACCACGAGGACGGCTGCGGATGCGGTCACTGCCATCACTAACCGTCAGCGTCCCCACTCTATTCTTTCACCCCAATTCCCCCTTTTTATTCAGAACTAAACTATGCGCAATACATTCGGAACCCTCTTCACCCTCACCACGTTCGGTGAGAGCCACGGTCTTGCCGTGGGTGGTGTGATCGACGGCATGCCGCCCGGCATTGAGATAGACATGGATTTCATTCAGCACGAGCTGGATCGTCGTCGGCCCGGACAGAGCCACATCACCACCTCACGCCAGGAGGCCGACCGAGTGGAACTGTTGAGCGGAGTCTTTGAGGGGCACTCCACCGGAGCCCCCATCGGCTTCATCGTACACAACGAGAACCAACATTCCAAGGATTACGACAACCTGCGCACGCTGTTCCGTCCGTCACATGCCGACTACACCTATTATAATAAATATGGTGTGCGCGACCATCGAGGCGGCGGACGCACCTCAGCCCGCATCACCATCAGTCGTTGCGTGGGCGGTGCTCTGGCCAAACTAGTGCTCCGCCAACTGGGCATCAGCGTTCAAGCCTACACCTCACAGGTGGGCCCTATCGCGCTCGATCGTGACTATCAGCACTACGACCTCTCGCTGACAGAGCAAAATGCCGTGCGCTGTCCCGATGCCGAGAAAGCCCGACAGATGGAAGAACTCATTGCTCAGGTAAAAGCCGAAGGCGATACCATTGGCGGCATCATCACCTGTGTGGTGAAAGGTTGCCCCGTAGGATTGGGAGAACCCGAGTTCGACAAACTGCATGCTCGCTTGGGAGCTGCCATGCTCAGCATCAACGCCGTGAAGGGATTTGAGTATGGTGAAGGATTCCATGGTGCCGAAAGCCGCGGATCAGAGCAGAACGATATTTTCGTGGCTCCTGAGCCATCGTCGGCTGAAAACAACTCACCCAGCCCACTTTCCACACTGACCAATCACAGTGGTGGTATTCAGGGCGGCGTGTCAAATGGACAGGACATTTACTTCCGCGTAGCCTTCAAGCCAGTAGCCACACTACTGCGTCCGCAAGAGACGGTCGATACCGAAGGCCATGCGCTCACCTACACCGCTCAAGGGCGCCACGACCCATGCGTTCTGCCGCGTGCAGTACCTGTCGTAGAAGCCATGGCAGCAATGGTCATAGTAGATTCGTTTCTGTTAAACAAGACTATAAAAGTTTAGAAAATGCATGAATATTGAAAAAAGTATAGAAAATAATTTGGCATATACAAAAATATTTACTACTTTTGCAATCGCTATAAGGGGTTTGCGATAAATCCCGAAAAGCTTTAGTTAAGTCTAGTTTAGTTTTTGTGTTGGTTGGGGGCTACGAAGTGTAGCCCCCTATTTTGCACAAGCCGCATCCGGGCAATATGGTGAACGTCAGGCAGACACCTACCATTCACCGCCAGATTGCCATCCTTGCCCGAAAGGCAGGCCTGACGTTGAATGCATACATCAAGGACGCATTGGAAGAGAAGGTAGAGGCAGAAGTGGCGATGTAAACATGCAACGGGGGTGGCTGTTCAAGGCTTACGCCTTTCACACGGTGGATGAGTTTTTTGGGCATATTACGCACTTTTTTTTCGATAATTAACCGATTTCTGGACGACGGAGTGTAGCCGCTTCGAAGCCTGCGCCCTTGGCAGTCTGCTCTTTGCCAACGGCGGGGTGTATTATATTCTTGAAAAACGAATGCAATGCAAGATTACGGGATTCATTCGTAAGAGTTGTATTCTTCCTGTGTGATAACCGTACTATAGCCGCCAACCATCTGCTCTCCCTCATGGCGGTCTATGCCGGCATACGATAGGCTGGAGTCCTCATAGCGTTTGAACTTATAGACGGCATCGTTCATCAGGGCCTCATTGAAAACATTCAGGCTTACCAACAAAGCGAAGTCCTGCTTGGTAAGACCCGTTACTCTCTCGAACAACTTAGGCTCCAATTGTAGGATGACATCCTTTAGTGAATACTCTCGATAGTCTGTCAGATACATGAAGATAGGTATGCGTGTTGCAAACTTCATCAGCTTCTCCTGAATCTGGCGACGCTTGCTCTTGATTTCCTTCTCAGCCTCCGTAAGTTCTTTCTTTTCCCTGGATGTAAGTCCTTCTTCGTGGTCTTTACGTTTCTTCTTAATAGCATCAGTTCTATTGATAATCGTCTCAATATCCTGATTCAGCGAACGAAAGCCCTCAATCTTCATCAGGGCAGCCATAGCTTGCTCGTTGTTCATCAATCGCTGAAGTGTGAAGTTATCGACATTCACCAGTAAAGCACTCTCCCAACGGCGTGCCAGAAGCGTGGCCGATGTGTTGTTCATAGCCATATCGAGTACATCACTGGCCGATAGTGCTTTCATCACCCCATTCTCGTAACAGAGTACGGGCAGGAACTTGATGAAGTCGTCGACACATTTCTCTGGGTTGCCTTCCTGCACATTCAACTGGCATGAATAATCAGCAATCTTTCTCAACGCTCTGTTAGGTGCGAAGTCGAACACATAACATACTTTCTTCAATATCTCTGTCCTGTTTGGATGTAATCCGTCGCTGTTGGTGATAGTCCAAGGCGACTGCACACGGAAGGCCGACTGGAAGTAGGTCTCTGGCGACGAGGTGTCGCGCAACATAAAGATACCCGTCCAGGGGCGAACTGTAACGCCTGTTGTCAGTTTGCCACAGGTCAGCGTGATAGTCTTGCAATGCAGCGGATCGGGGTGCGACATGGCGTTTTCTACAGGCGGTAATGCCTGTTGTCCGATACCTGCCCGAGTGCCAGCACATACAATCACACGATAGTCGTGATAGAATGTGTTCTGCAATTCGGTCAGCAGATTTCTCATAGCAAAGCACGATGCCACATTAGGCAGGAACCATAGTGTGTGGTTCATGTTCGAATAAAGGTCGCCATTGAGGAATGGCAGAGGCGGCTTTCGATTACCAGCCTTCAGGTCGTTGATGGAGGTCGGCAGATATTGTCCTCGCAACATGTCAAGCCATTTCTGCACTTCGTCATGATGTTTGAATACGGCATCTTCACCCCTGCCTTCTGCCTCAAAGAATGAGTTCAAGTCAAACTCGTCAAACTCTCCTTCCTCGGCCACTCTCGATATTTCCGTAGGTAGCTGATAGGTCAGCAGCACCATCTTAGGTAGCGATGCGTATGGATTATCAGGTTTGTCGCCCCAATCTTCTTTCGAACGTTGCTCGTCGGAATACGTCCAGTTATAGATTTGTTCCTCAATAAACTCACCCGAGGCAATAGCACGGAAAGGCGTACCTGACAGATAGAGATAGTGATTCGATGTGATAGGTATCAAATCCTCGTCAAAGTAGTCGGGATTCTCAATTTCCCCACCCAAGTCCTCGCTCACGCCAATCAGCTCCTTAGCGTTCTCTCGCCAGGCACCATAGTGATATTCGTCGAGCACAATGCAGTCCCAATTGAATTCCCTCGCCCATTCATGTTTCAGCTTCATGCCACCACTGGCAGTATTTTTCCCGAGAAAGTCTTGGAACGAGCCGAAAACGACCATCGGCTTCGACGGGTCGGCATGCTGAAACTGATAGTCGATGGTAGCCTCTGGATTGCGGGCTATGAACTGCCAACCGTCGAAGTCCACATGCGTCATCAAGTCCTCTTCCCAAGCATGAGCCACCGCAGGCTTGAAGGTAAGCACCAGTACCCTACTCCAGCCCATACGTTTAGCCAGTTGATAGGTGGTAAAGGTCTTTCCAAGT
>JAEEPT010000059.1 GCA_016284895.1 Prevotella sp.
GAACCTTCAAGGTCAATGGCGATACCTACGTTGCCGGCGACATCTTCGCTGAGCAGAACGACGGCTCAATGGCTGCTACCATCGAGCTGTCGAAGAGCGCTCCTATGGTATCGGCTACCAATCCGCTGACCGACCTTGTTGCTGACAACGGCGAGATTGGCGAGGTGACCTATAGTGGAAGTGAGACCAGCTGCACCGTGACCATTCCTGTCACGCTGGGCGAAAACACACTCAACTACGTGGCTAACTTCGTTCAGAAGCCCGACTTTACCCTCACTTATTATAACACTGACGGAACCTCAATGGGTACGCAGCAGGTGGAGAAGGATGCTGCCATCGGAGCCTTTGCCTACGACTTCAACGCTGCTACCGCAGCCGAGGGTCAGAAAGTGCGCGGTTGGTTCGTAGCAGCCGACGGTGGTCGCAAGTTCACCGCAGCCGACGTGATTACCGCCAACACTGCTCTCTACGCTGTTCAGACACCCATCGAGGTGCAGAGCCCCAATGAGCGCTACACCTTCGCCCTGAACGATCAGTACTTCTATGCCGAGGACCACGAAGCCTTCGAACCTGTAGGCAGCGGCAAGTTCCATGATGCCACTCACGGATGGGTGTTCGCTAATGGCGACAAGGTGAACCTCCTTGTGGGCGGCAATGCCAACATCGTGCTCTACCTGTGCAACTACAGCAGCGAGACAGCCATCACGCTGACCAACGCAGCTGAAGAAGAAGTAGCCAAGATTGAGAACGCAAAGGTGACCCCCGACGGAGCCATCCAGACCTTGAGCTATACGGGTGAGGCAGGAATTGTGACACTCCATTTCAATGGCACATGCTACGTTCACAAGCTGATCATTGCCAACCAGGCTGAGCCTCTCTACACCTACAATGCTGAGACGAGAACCTACAGCGTAGTGGCCGGAAAGACAGCCGGACTGCTGGGCGCACTCGACATGGCCAACAGCTCTGGCAACGCTACCATCTATCTGCCCAATGGCACATACGATCTGGGCAACGAATGCTTGACCACCATCTCAGGCGAGAACATCACCATCAAGGGTGAGAGCCAGGAGGGTGTCATCATCCAGAACCTGCCGAAAGCCGAGGGCATTGGCGTAACCGCTACATTCCTTAACACCAGCAATTATCTCACACTGGAGAAGCTCACGCTGAAGAATGCCTATCCCTACTACGATCCCAACACGGGCAAGGCTGCTGCCAGCGCCGGACGTGCCGTTTGCCTGCAAGACAAGGGCAACTATACCGTATGCCGCAACGTGACCATGCTCTCTTATCAGGACACCTACTACAGCAACAACTCGAAGGGTCAGTTCTACTTCGACAACTGTGAGATTCACGGTCTGGTTGACTTCATTTGCGGCGGTGGCGACGTGTTCTACGAGAAGACCACCTTCTATCTGGAGAGCCGCGAGGCAAACGAGGGTGTAGGCGACGTAACGATCGCTGCTCCCAACGGTGCAAAGGAGTTTGGCTACGTGATGGACAGCTGCGTAGTTGACTGCCATTCCAAGACCTTCAACTGGGGCCGCTCATGGGGCTCCTTCTCTGGTCTGGTATGGATGAACACCACGCTGAAGCAGCCTTCAGCTATCGTCAGCAGCCGCTTCACCGCAGCTGGCATGAACAGCGCTGCCGACGGTTTCTATGAGTACAACACGCTCAACGAGGCAGGCGAGACCATTTCTCCATCCACTAATGTCATCAAGTTCACCCACGCCACTGGCAACAAGGAGTACGAGACCATCCTCACCGCTGAACAGGCTAAGGGCTATGCCAAGGCTATCGTGTTCGAAGATGCTCCCGAAGAGTTCAAGACTCGTGTAGGACTCGGCGAAAAGCCCACTGCCATCAGCAGTGCCGTCAAGAGCAACACGCAGGAAGATGTTATCTACAACCTACAGGGTGTGCGCGTGCAGAAAGCGAACAAGGGCCTCTACATCATCAACGGCAAGAAGGTCATGGTGAAGTAAAAGTTCCCTGAAAAGAAAGATTCCAATGAGGAGGAAGGCCGAGCATGGTCTTCCTCCTTATTATATTGTATAAATCATCACATGACCAAGTATCGGTCATCGTGTGACCAAGTATCGGTCATCATGTGACCAAGCATCGGTCTCAGAATGACCATGCAAGGGTCGCGACATGACCATAGAAGGGTCGTGACATGACCTCTTGTCGGTTGCCTCTCAACCAACCAAACATCACAATCACAAAGTGCAGCTGTAACAATGAGTTAGTTTTTTTAATTGTTAGGACTTTTTTTTAGCTAAACTTACTTTTTTTAAAATTGTTTTTCGTACTTTTGCAAACACTAACTAAACCAATCACTATTTCACCAATCATTCGGATTGATTAACAGACTGTTAAGGCTTATACCTAAAAAAAAGAATATTAATATTAATTTTAAACATTTTGATTTATGTCATTTAAACTAAAGAGTATCAGAACGGCGCTCACGCTTGCTTTCCTCATGTTTGTAGGTAGCATCATGGCGCAGACCGTAAAGGTCAACGTGAAAGACTCGAGCGGTGAACCTGTCATCGGAGCCAGTGTGCTGGAAAAAGGCACACGCAACGGCGGCATTACCGATCTCGACGGTAACTTCTCTATCAAGCTTACGGGCAAAAATTCCATCACCATTTCCTACATCGGCATGAAGACAAAGACAGTCGATGTGAAGGGCAAGACCTCAGTGAACGTTGTACTGGAAGACGACAACACTACCCTGAACGACGTGGTGGTAATCGGTTACGGTACAGTGCGCAAGAAGGACCTGACCGGTTCTGTTGCTTCGCTGAGTGCCGACAAGGTGGCTGCCATTCCCGTATCAAATGTAAGCGAAGCCATGACTGGTAAGCTGGCTGGTGTGAACATCACGACTACTGAAGGTTCACCCGATGCCGATATCAAAATTCGCGTTCGTGGCGGTGGTTCTCTTTCGCAGGACAACTCACCTCTTTATATTGTTGACGGCTTCCCCGTATCCAGCATTGGCGACATTGCTCCCTCTGAAATCGAGAGCATCGACGTGCTGAAGGATGCATCTTCTACAGCCATCTATGGTGCTCGTGGTGCCAACGGTGTTATCATCATCACCACAAAGAGCGGTAAGGAAGGTAAGGTTCAGGTGAACTTCAACGCATCTCATGGTTGGAAGAAGATCACGAAAGAAGTGAAGGTCATGGACCCCTACAACTTCGCTTCATACCAGTATGAACTGGGCAACACGGGCTATGGAAACTATGAGGACCTTGACATCTGGAAGAGCATTGAAGGAACCGACTATCAGGACGAGCTGTTCGGACGCACTGGACACCAGAACCAGTACAACGTCAACGTCAGCGGTGGTAACAAGGACATCAAGTTCAACGTGGGCTTCAACCACAACGACGAAAAGAGCATCATGCTAGGTTCTGGATATGCTAAGAACAACGTCAGTGCTAAGTTGAACGCCAACTTAAACAAGTGGTTAACTTTCGACTTCAACGGTCGTCTGTCATTCACGAAGCTCGACGGTCTGAATGGCGGTGCCGACACCAATGAAAGCAATGCAGCCAACTCTGTGGTTGCCAACACCGTGCGTTGGGCACCCGTCCAGAGCCTCACGAGCAACAGCGATGAGGACGAAGCCAACTCAACAGCCAACCGCCGTACTCCCTTCCAGCGCATCTCAGCCACCTACAAACTGCAGGACCGTTTCCAGCAGTCTTACAATGCAGGCCTCAACTGGAAACCGTTCAAAGGATGGACCTTCCGTACTGAATTTGGTTACACATGGAAGCGTGATGAGACCGACCAAGCTTGGGGATCAGACGCTACAGTCAATTCACGTTTCGGATATAACGGAGCTCCTCAGGCTCAGTTCGTCCGCATGAACTACCAAGACTGGCGCAATGCCAACACTGTGACTTATGACAACAAGAAACTGTTTGGTGGTCGCGACCATCTGAATGTGCTCATAGGTCAGGAATGGAGCAGCTCTAAGAAGACCACACGCACCAGCACCTCGGTGAACTTCCCCACCTCAATGACGATAGACGAAGTACTGGCAAACACTTCTGCCGGATTGGCTTTGCCCAACGAGAGCAGTATTGCTGCCAAGGAAAATATGCTGTCATTCTTCGGACGTATCAACTATACCTTTGCTGAGCGCTATTTGGCTACTTTCACCATGCGTGGTGACGGTTCCAGCAAGTTCGGTAAAGGCCACCGCTGGGGCATCTTCCCCTCACTGGCACTGGCTTGGCGCATCAGTGAAGAGAGTTTCCTGAAGAATGCCGACTGGCTGGACAACCTGAAACTCCGCTTGAGCTTTGGTACAGCAGGTAACAACCGTATCAACAGCGGTCTGATTATTACCACTTACTCTATGGCAGGCAACACTGCAAAGGCACCCTTCTTCAATGGCGAGCGTGCTTCTATGCTGGAGCGTGGCACTTATCTCTATAATCCCGACCTGAAGTGGGAGACCACCATTACTCGTAACGTAGGTATCGACTTTGGCTTCCTGCACGGACGCATCAGTGGTACTCTCGACCTCTATTGGAACACCACGAAAGACCTGCTCATGCAGACAATCATTCCTTCAAGTTCTGGTTACAGCTACCAGTTCCAGAACTTCGGTAAGACATCGAACAAGGGTGTTGAACTGACGCTGAACGCTGGCATCCTCGACTTGAAGAAATTCAAGCTGAACTTCAACTTCAACATTTCTTACAACAGCAACAAGATTGACGAACTGAACCTGGAGAATCCTTGGCAGAGCAGCGGATGGAGTGGCAGCACTCTGTCGAAGTACGAGGACTACCGTGTAGAGGCAGGTGGCCGTTTGGGCGAAATCTGGGGCTACAAATACAACGGATTCTATACCGCTTACGACCCTGTGAACAATCCTAACGGACAACTCATTCTGGACGGAAACACATGGAAACTGCGCGACGGTGTGAACGACAACAGCTACAAGTTGTTCGAAGCCCTCTACCCTGGTGCTCCCCGTGTAGAAGTTGACGAGAACGGTGATCCTCTCAAGCAAAGACTGGGCAACACGATTGCTCCCACAAGCGGAGGCTTTGGACTTGACGGCAGCTATGAAACCAAGATCGGTACATTCGACTTCAACGTATTCCTGAACTACTCACTGGGCAACAAGCTCATCAACGGTACGAAGTTGGCAAACGCTTTCTATGCTGGTTCGCAGAAGGACTACAACCTGGTCAACGACTTCAACCTGGACAATCGTTACAAATGGATTGATCCCAACAATGGCCTCAACATCGGACGTCCCTCCAGCTCTACCATTTCAAGCTATGGCGGTAGCGATGCCCTCATTGCACGTCTGAATGAGTTGAATCAGGGTGCCAACATCTACAACCCCGCAGCTGTAGCTAAGATGCAGCTCATCGACTATGCCGTCGAGAATGCATCGTTCCTGCGTCTGCAGAACGTGACCATCGGCTATACCCTTCCCAAGAAGTGGGTGAAGGCAGCCTACATCGAGAATGTGCGTATCTATGGAACCGGCTATAATCTGCTGTGCTTCACCAAATACTCTGGCTATGACCCCGAGGTTGACACTAGCAGCAAGAAGAACCCGATGACACCGGGTGTTGACTATGCAGCCTACCCAAAGAGCCGCAGCTATGTATTAGGTATTAATGTGACATTCTAAAAAGAAGGGAGACATTTTTTATGAAAAAGATATTTTCAATTTTTGCAATTACAACAGGCGCGCTGATGTTCGCATCATGCTCTGACTTCCTGGATCAGACATCCGAGTCAGAACATACCGACGGTGATGTTTGGGAATCGACCTACTACACCAGTCTGCGCGTCAATAAGCTTTATGGTGCCTTAGGCCAAGACCGCACCTATTCGCAGGACCTGGCTATCGTTTGGAATATGAACAGCGACTGCGAACTGGTCGACGGACTGGGCAACAATGCAACGGTAACGAGCAGTGAGCGTGGTGCCATGAACTTCAACATGGATCCAGGATGGACGAAGATTAACGACCTCTGGACCGCTATGTATGGCATTGTTGAGGATGCCAACGTCAACATCAAGAACATTAGGGAAAGTTCGCTCTTCACCTCAGGCAGCAAGACCAATAAGGAACTCATGCAGCGCTATCTGGGCGAATCGCTCACCCTGCGTGCTATGATTTACTTCGACCTCGTCAGAATCTTTGGTGACATTCCTTTCAAGACCGAAGTTTCAAACAGCGACTTAGGTAACGTTTATTTAGGCAAGACCGATCGTGACGAGATCATGGACAAGCTGATGACCGACCTTGAGGAAGCTATTACATATCTTCCTTGGGCCGACGATGCCACCAACTTCACTACCGAGCACGTGACCAAGGGTTATGCCCACGGTCTGCTGGCTCAGATTGCCCTGACAAAGGCAGGATGGGCTATTCGTGAAGCAGCAAAGCCTGGATATGAGACAGCTTCGAATGCTAACGACAAGACCATCAGCGACGGTACCTATCCTACACAGCGTCCCGATGCTGCTACTCGCAACGCCCTCCTGCAGAAAGCTATCGACCACTTTGCTAAACTCATCAGCAGTGGCAAGCACAACCTGAACCCCTCATTCGGAAACGAGTGGTATCTCATCAATCAACTCACGCTTGACCAAACTTATCGTGAGAACATCTTCGAGATGCCAATGGGTGAGAACTACACAGGTGAGCTGGGCTATACAGTAGGTGTGCGTCTCAATGGCAAGACCACAGAATACGGCTATAGCAACTCTACAGGTAAGATGAAGGTTACCGCTCCCCTCCTCTATTCTTATGAGGCAGGCGACACACGCCGCGACATCACCATTTCTCCCCTGGAGATCAAGGAGGATGATGGCAAGACGGTTGAGACAATGCTGGGCAACGCTCCCTTCGGTCTCTACGTAGGCAAGTGGGATCCCCGCAAGATGAACGCTGGATGGTTGGCTAACAACCTGGTAGCTGAGGCTAAGCACTTCACTGGCATCAATCCCGTCAAGATGCGCTTTGCCAACGTGCTCCTGTGGTTTGCCGAGGCCATGAACGAGCTCTACGGACCTACAGCTGTCAATGCTACCTGCGGTCTTTCAGCCTACGATGCTCTGGCTAAGGTTCACAATCGCGCCTTCACAGTCAACACAGGCACCGATGAAAAGCCAGCACTCGTCAACAACCCACAAGATGCCAACACCTTCCTGACCACTGCCAAGAGCGGACAGGATGCCATGTTCGAAGCCATTGTGAAGGAGAATATGTGGGAGTTTGCCGGTGAGGGATTCCGCAAATACGACCTTATTCGCTGGAATCTGCTCTATGCTAAGATTAAGGAGTTCAAACAGCAGTACATAAACGACCTCACAAATGGTGTGTATCAAGCTGACATCTACTTCAATTACAAGAATGATGCAAAGACCAAGATTGACATGAGCACCATCACATGGAACGGCCTGCCCACAGGTAAGACCGCTGCCGATTATGCTGGAACTGTCAAGTCGTTTGGCTCTTCCAAGACTGATACCGGCAAGGACACCCAGGTGGACACCAACCTGCCCAGTATCTCAAGTGGTCTGACAGGCGAATACGGTGTGACCGTCAACGTGAAGAACCGTTATCTCATGCCTATAGGTTCGACCACGATATCAGCCTCTAACGGCAAATTGCACAACTCCTACGGTTATAGCGACTAATTATGAGTAAACAAAAAAAAGCAAAAACAATGAAAATGAACAATAAAATTCTAAGCATCGCGTCGGCAATGGCTTTAGGACTCACGATTAGTTCGTGCACCGAAAAGCAGGATTGGAGCACAGACAGCTCAACCGACCGCCTGTTTACGGCCCTCGGCGATATCACCATCACTGCTGAGGAGACCAAGGCTTATGTAGAGTTCAAAACCGTTCCCAATGCCACTCACTACATCATTGAGGTGAGCAAGGACTCACTCTACGACGGAATTGTCCAGGGAGCATCTCCCACATCAGTTGTATATGGTGCAGACAAAAGCATTGTAAAGTCAGACACTATTCGCAATCTGGATAACGACACTCGCTATTATCTGCGTATGAAGTCGGTATCCGATTCGAAGGAGTCGAAGTGGCTCTATTATAAGAGAAGCAATGGACTCGGAACTTTCAAGACCAAGGCAGAACAGCTGTTCAATGACGTACCAAACTCAGACCGTTCGGAGAATAGCATCCGTCTCACTTGGGCCAAGGGCGCAGAAGTATCAGCGATCTCTGTTTACAAGAGCGATGCACTGGCAGACTCTATCCTACTCAATGCCACAGCCAAGGCCAACTGTGAATATACTTTCACAGCTCTGACGCCATCGACATCTTATAAGTTCTTCATTTGGAACGGAAATGTGAAGCGTGGTGAGCTGACGGTTCAGACGACTGCTGCAATGCCTGCTGGCGACTACAAGAAGATTTTGACTGCCGAGGAGACTCTTATCAGCCAGAAGATGCTCGACGAAATTGCTGCACAGGCTGCTTTAGATGGAAAGACGAGCTATGGTGTGACCCTGGGTATTCCTGCTGATGCCACTATCGAATTCCACGGAGTGAGCGAAGCCGGAGATAACACGAATGTCAAGATACCTGACGGCATGTCTATCACTTTCTTCGGACTGGCAGGCGGCAATGCTCCTACCATCAAGTTCCAGAAGAACCTGGATCTCGCTGGCTCTCACGGCTACATCGCCTTCGAGAACGTAGAAGTAGTTGACGATGGTGCTGGCTATTTCGTCAATCAGTCTAAGGAATGCGTCATAGGTGAATTCACCGTTAAGGATGCTCACATCCACAAGTTTAAGACCTCATTCTTCCGCTTCCAGGGATCAGATGCAAAGAGCCTTGAGAAACTGACCCTTACCAACAGCGTCTTCAATGAAATGTGTAACGGATACTCATTCATCCATGTGGATGCTGGTTCGGGAGCTGGTCACATCGATAACATCCAGATTGATGGTTGCACGCTCTACAACATTGCCGTAGGTGGAAAGATGTTCATCTACAGCAAGAACACTAATATGCAGAGCATCAGCGTAAAGAACACCACATTCTACAACTGTATCGGAAACAACAACTATTGGGTTGACTTCGGTGCCAACACCTATGGTCCTTCTGAGAAGTTCGAGTTCGTGAAGTGTCTCTTTACAAAGACTCCTGACGAAGCAACGAAGAACATCCGCAGTTCGATGGCACAGAGCATCGATGAGTGCTATCACACCAACGACTTCTTCAAGACTCTGGGTTCTACCGAACTCGAATATTCAGCTAAAGACCTCTTTGCAGATCCTGACAACGGTGACTTTACCCTGAAAAAGGATATCAACGCTGGTGATCCACGCTGGATTGTCTCTGAGTAAGAGTTTTTGAAATTATCGTGATTGAAGGGAATGGCTTCAGGCTGTTCCCTTCTTTACAATCAATAAAACGCCAACCGCACCCTGAAATGCTTTCAGAAAGCTGAATGTATTCATGAAATCACATATTATTTTGTCCATATAAGCAATGAGATTACAACTACTCTCATTATTGGCACTGGCGCTCACCACCCATGCCATCAATCGAGTACCGGCCTTCCCTGGTGCTGAAGGCTTCGGCATGTATGCTACTGGCGGACGCGGCGGCGAGGTGATTCACGTCACCACTCTTGAGGACGGTACACAGAAAGGAACGTTCCGCTATGCCTGCTCGCAGAACAAACCACGCACAATCGTATTCGATGTAAGCGGCACCATCCATCTCACATCCGAACTGAAGTTGAGTCGCGACCACGTGACTATCGCTGGCCAGACTGCACCGGGCGATGGCATCTGCATTGCCGACTATCCCTTTGTCATAGCAGCCAACAATGTCATCGTTCGCTTCATGCGGTTCCGGCTGGGCAATGAAGCCCTGAAGACGAACCCTACAGCTCATGAGGGCGACGGACTGGGCGGTATGGATCGCAAGAACATCATCATTGACCATTGTTCCGTGAGCTGGAGTGTGGACGAGTGCCTGTCGGTCTACGGCATTGACAGCCTTACCGTACAGTGGTGCATCGCCTCACAAAGCATGCGCACCTCTGGCCACAGCAAGGGTTCACATGGCTATGGCGGCAACTGGGGCGGAGCTGGAGCCACCTATCATCACAACCTGATGGCACATCATGACTCGCGTGTACCACGACTCGGTCCGCGCCCCAGCACTCAGACACGTGAGCTGATGGACATGCGCAACAATGTGTTCTACAACTGGGGAGGCAATGGCTGCTACGGTGGCGAGGGCATGCGTGTCAACATCGTAAACAACTATTACAAGCCAGGTCCCGGTACCGCCAAACGTAGCACTACGATTCAGAAGCGCATCGCCTCCATCGGTATCCGCACCACGTCCTACACCAAACACGACACATCACCCAACCAATGGGATGTGATGTGGCATGTATGGGGAAAATACTACGTCAACGGCAATGTAAACTCAAAGCACCAGGATGTCACCAACGACAACTGGACCTATGGCATCTATAATCAGATTACCAATAGCGACGTAGATAACACTTTCACGCAAAAGACACGTGACACGCTACGCATCAGCCAGCCCAACGTATTCGAACAAGTCACCACCCACACTGCTGCCGATGCCTACGAACGTGTGCTTGCCTACGCTGGTGCATCGCTTCATCGCGACTGGGTTGACGAACTGATGGTAAATGATACGCGCGACGGCACAGCCACCTATACAGGTAAACTCGATGGTTATAAGGAGAACGGCAGCAGCACAGGTTATCCCATCCCCGGCATCATTGATTCGCAAGACGACAACCGACCCAATGATGCTTCAGCCGACTGGCAGGCATGGCCTGTGCTCAACAGCGAAGCAGCCCCACTCGATACCGATCAGGACGGCATGCCCGACATTTGGGAGCAGGCCAATGGCTTGAATCCCAACAATCCTTCCGACGGAGCAGCTGACTGTGGTAACGGCTACACTCACCTCGAGGTTTTCATGAACTCCCTCGTTGCCGACATCACGACAGCGCAGAACGCTGGCGGCATCGTGCTCTGCGGACAACAGGAATATACACCCAGCCGCATCTCACCTCTTCCTTCACAGCAGGCCATCCCCCACCCTACGATACACTCCCTTAACGGTCAACTCTTAAATTCACAGCCTCGTAAGGGAGTGTATATCCAGAATCACCAAAAATTCATGAAGGAGTGAACCGGCTTTTGCCTATCAACGAACAGATTATTCATCAAAAAAAACAAAGATTATCATGCAGAACTTATGGCTTGAAATCGCGGCTGTCATCATTCTTGTGATTGCCGGCATCATCATCTATCGCAACAAGAACAAGTCCTGAATGAAGTGGACATGCATCCGCGTGTCACCATACAGCTCGGGATGAAAAGAAGTGGCCCGTCTATAGGCATTGCGACGTAAATAGCAATCAAAAACAAAAGAACGTAAGACTATGAAACGACTTTCCATTTTCACTTGCTTGCTGCTCGGACTGATGCTGACTGTAAGCGCCCAAAACTCCTCACGCAAACAACTGTTCAACGACAACTGGCTCTTCTGCTTGAACGACAGCGATTTCTCTAAGTCGAAATCCGTCACGCTCCCTCACGACTGGAGCATCAGGCAATCCTTCGACCGGAAGGCACCTGCTGGCAATGACGGTGGTTATCTGCCCACTGGACGTGGATGGTACAAGAAGACACTTACCTTAGGCGCAGCTCAACAGGACAAGCGTTTGCGTCTCTACTTTGAGGGTGTCTATATGAATGCCCATGTCTATGTGAACGGACAACTGGCAGGTGGCTGGCCCTATGGCTATACATCGTTTTGGGTAGATGTGACAAAGTTTGTGCATCAGGGACAAAACGAGATAATTGTCAGTGTAGATAACAGCCAACAAAAGAATTGCCGCTGGTACTCTGGCTCAGGCATCTACCGCAACGTGTGGCTCTACACTACCCCTATGACCTATATTGACGAATGGAGCGTTTGCGTGACGAATCCCGATACGCACACTGTCAAGATCAAAGCCGATGTCGTGGGAGAACAAGGCAATCGCACCCCCATTGAACGCACCATCCACATAGATCAGCCACATCTGTGGTCGCCTGCCGACCCCTATCTCTATGAGACGGAACTGACAGCTGGCGATGACCGTCTGAGTATTAGATATGGCCTGCGCACCATCAGCTTTGACGCACAGCAAGGATTGTTACTCAACAATCAGCCACTGCGACTGAATGGAGCCTGCCTTCACCACGACAACGGCATCCTCGGAGCAGCCGCATTTGATGCCGCCGAGCGCCGCAAAGCCGAACTGATAAAGGCAGCAGGCTTCAATGCAGTGCGCACCTCGCATAATCCTCCTTCAGAAACATTCCTGCGTGCTTGTGATGAATTAGGATTGCTGGTCATTGATGAAGCCTTCGACGGATGGCGAGAGCAGAAGAACACCCATGACTATCATGAACTGATAGACCAGTGGTGGAAGCGAGACTTAGGAGCCATGATACGACGCGACCGTAATCATCCCAGTGTTTTCTGCTGGAGCATTGGCAATGAGGTGATTGAGCGCAAGAAAATCGAAGTGGTGAAGACTGCTCATCAGATGGCCACTCTCTGTCGCGAACTCGATCCTCAGCACCGTCCTGTGACCTCAGCCCTGGCCGCATGGGATGATGATTGGGACATTTACGATCCACTGGCTGCTGAACATGACATTGTGGGCTACAACTACATGATACACAAATCAGAGAGCGACCACCAACGTGTTCCGAATCGTGTAATGATGCAGACGGAGAGCTACCCCCGCGATGCTTGGAACAACTTCCAGAAGGTGATGAATGAGCCATACGTGATTGGTGATTTTGTATGGACAGGACTTGACTATATCGGTGAGTCAGGCATCGGACGCTGGTACTATGAGAAGCTACGGGTGGGCGATGAAATGTCGGGAAAGGGCGATGTACCAGGCGAACATTATGAACGTCCTCTTTACCCGTGGCACGCAGCCTATTGCGGTGATGTTGACCTTACAGGGCTGCGCAAGCCCATCTCCCACTATCGCAGTATGCTGTGGCACTCAGCGCTGAATAGCCATGAGTTTCCGAAGCACGGCAATCCCGAAGAGCAACTCTTCATGGCCGTTCGCGAACCTAACGGCTATCGCGGCAAAATCAAAGAGACGATGTGGGGCACTTGGCCCACGTTTGAGAGTTGGAACTGGCCCGGACATGAAGGGAAACCTATCGAAGTTGAGGTCTATACAACAAGCCCCTACGCAAAACTATTTCTGAACGATCAGCTGGTAGGCGAACAGGCAACCAACGAAATGAAAGCCGTGTTCACTCTTCCCTATACCGCTGGCACACTGCGCGCTGAAGCAGGTGGGCAACAAATAGAACTGCATACTGCCGATGCGCCCATTAGCCTTCGGCTGACTGCTGACCGCACCATGCTGACAGCCAATGGAAACGACCTTACCTTCATCACCATTGAAACGATCGACAAAAACGGCTTGGTGAATCCTACTGCCACGAACCTGCTGACTGCCACAGTGAAAGGTGCTGCCACACTGCAAGCTTTCGGCAATGCCGACATCAAAGACGAAGATGCATATTTTGACAATGCCCATCGCGCATGGCATGGTCGAGCATTGCTGGTAGTGAGAAGCAACGGGAAGCGCGGCTCTGCCACCATCACCGTTGAAGGCAAAGGACTCAAGAAACAAAGTCTGACTATAAAGGCGAAATAACACAGCAAAGCAATCATACAATGATTACTGAATGGACGTAACTGTTAAAAAAGAGTCGCAGGCCGTGATGGTCTGCGACTCTTCGTTTTAATGGATGCTATTCGGAAATAGCCGCCAGTTTTTTCAATCGTTCTGCGCCTTAGAACAGCTCGCCATCCTTCGGGCCTTCATCCTCCTTTTTCTTTGCAGCCTTCTTGGCAGGAGCTTTCTTAGCTGCAGCCTTCTTGGCAGGCTTCTCTGCTATTGACTCCAGTTTCTCCAGCTTTGCCTTCAGACGAGTAATCTCCTTATCCTTCATCTCAATCTCATCACCCTGATTACGGATGGTGGTGAGCAG
This sequence comes from Prevotella sp., assembly GCA_016284895.1. Taxonomy (GTDB): domain Bacteria; phylum Bacteroidota; class Bacteroidia; order Bacteroidales; family Bacteroidaceae; genus Prevotella. The sequence continues at coordinate 14,124 of JAEEPT010000059.1, forward strand.
AGAATTCAGCTGCTCATTGTCTATCTCCTCTGGATAGAGAGCGTTCACTCTGTTGATGAAGTCGCCCAAGATGTTCATGTAGTTGGTGAAGGCATCGAACGGACCGCTATAGATGCCACGATCGAGTCCCACGTTTGAGGGCTTTGTGGTCATGAAGCGGAAGTTGTTGCTGGCCTGCAGATAGTCCCAGTCCTGATTGATGCGCGGATCGTTGGCAATCAAGAGGCGGTCAGCCACGGAGTAGAGCTTGTTGAAAGCCTCGCGCTGCATAGCATTACCCAGCCAGCATGAGCAGTCGCGCTCCTCATCGACCCAGCTGAGAGTATCAGGCACGTCGATAGCACCTACGCTCTTGGTCTTCAGGCAAATCTCGGTCGGAGTAGCGAAGGTGATGCCCTTCTCCCTTGCGCAGGCAGGCAGTGCCTTGAGGAAGTCGAGGATATTAGAGCTGAGCGGCTGAGCGATGCCCAGAGCAGAGAGCTCCATGAAGATATTGATGACCTGCTCTTCCTCGGGCAGACGAGCGATGCGATCGATATAGGCATCAGCAAAGAGAGGATAGCCGTCCCACTCACGATTGTTGAAACGCAGTGAGATATCGTCACTCAGCTCAACGTCGCGCAGCAAGAGCTTCAAGTTAGGAGCGATGTTGCAGTTATAGACATAGTGAGGCGACTTCCATCCCAGCACATGCTTGGCACCCTCGGTGAGCATGCCCTTGAAGCCGAGTGCAGCAATCTGCGCGCCGATGTCATCGCTATAGATGAGTGAAGAGTTGCGGGCCACCGTCGGTTTCTTGCCGAAGTACTCTTCCATCTTCTGACACTGCTTCTTGATGTCGCGTGCGAAGCTTTCCTCATTGGCGAGCGACGACAGGCCGTGGCTGTAAGGTTCAGCAAGGAACTCCACACAACCAGTCTCATTCAGTTCCTGAAGTTTTTCAAGCACCTGGGGAGCGTGCATCTCCAGCTGCTCAATGCCCGCGCCTGAGAGCGAGAAAGCCACCTTGAAGTACTGGCCGTTCTCCTTAATCATCTGCAGCAAAGTGTTCAGTGCAGGCATGTAGGAGCGCTCGGCAATGTCGCTGATGCTACGCTCGTTCTCATAGTCATCGTAGTAATAATGATCGGTACCGATGTCGAAGAAACGGTAACGCTTCAGATGAATAATCTGATGTATTTCAAAATATAAGCAAATTGTTTTCATAATGGAGCCCCCCTCTTATCCCCCTTTTGGGGGAGGCCATATAGGAGCATGGGCCTTTTTACTTTTTTATTACTATTTTCATAATTTCCCTCCCCTAAGGGAGAGACTGGTA
>JAEEPT010000304.1 GCA_016284895.1 Prevotella sp.
GGGGTACATGTGGAAAGAAGGAGCCCCACCAACCTCCCCGAAAGGGGAGGCTCCTGACGATAACCCTTGCAGGAGTTCCACGTCCTTCCTGGTGAGCAGCGTTGCCGACGGGATGGCGATGGCCTTGTGGCCAGCGGAGAGCATGGCCCAGCAGTCGGAGCAGCCCTCGGTGATCCACAGCTCGTCATGCGGTTGCAGGCGGTTCAGCACGGGCAGGTTGTAGATGCCGCATTCAGCCCCTTGAGGGAAGCGGAAGCGGGGTAGGGCACCCTTCACCAAATTGCGGTTCTGAACGCCCACCAGACGCCCCTCGCGGTCGTAGTACGGTATCTGCAGCCAAGGCACGCCCCGCTTGTCACGCCACGACGTCAGCCGGCACCAGCGCACCACACGCTCGTCCAGCCGCCGCTCATTATAGAGAAACCGCCGCGCCTCGTCGTTCAGCCATGGCCGTTCGAAGAAGCGCTCGTAGCGGCTGGCATCGAACGGCTTGGGAGACTCTACTTCTTTTGGCTGATACTCTGTCAGGATGATGTTGTTTTCGTCTGCCAACCAGCGGCAGGCATCAAGGAAGTCTTTGTCCAGATACTTCATCACCAGGTCGATAGGTCCGCCCGATGCTCCGCAGACGAAGCAGCGGAAGGTGTTCCTGCGGACGGAGAACGAGAGGCTGGGGTGGCGGTCATCATGGAACGGGCAGAGGCACTTGTGCCGCGAAACCTGGAGTCCGAGTCGCTCCGCGACCCCCTCAATGGGCAGGTCGCGAAGCTTCTGAAGTTCATACTTTTCCATCATAACTAAGCATTAGGCATTCTTCAAGTATTCCTCGGTCTTCGTGTAGAGTCCCGTCTGGTTGGAGTAGGTGATGAAATTTCTGTTCGCCCAAACCGAAATCTGGTGCTTCGTTCCATCCTTGCTTCTGCCCAGGCTAACGCGCAGGTTTTCCAACTGCTGCTCAGAAAAGGGGTTCGGCAGACTCTCCAGCATATTCACCTGTCCGCGCTTGCGCGACTCTTCCAGCTGAACTTCGCTGGGAGAAATCATCTGATCGAACACCTGCAGACGAGCCCACAAATCGTAATAGCAGAAATAGACCATCCACTCACCAATGCTACGTGTATAGGTCATGTCGTTCAGTAACCAGAGCACGGCGGCTTTCTTCCAACTTGAGAAAATGCTTCTGTGCGAAATTTCAAAAACGTCATCCGAATCGCAGAGGTTAGCCAAGTCAACCATCTCCTCGGCCAGCTGGTCAGCCACACGGTTGAGCTGCTTTACATGGAAACTACCACGAGCATTCTTCAAACGCAGTAAATACTGATCCATCTCAGCGAGATAATCCTCATCATAGTCCTTCTGCTTAGGAATCTTGCCGATGCGCTCGCCGCGAGGCACGTAGGCAATGTTGACACGTGAGAAGAAACCATTTCTCATGTCACGTTTGTAGAAGGCTTGCGCGACCTCTGGCGTACTGCTCATACTCATACAGAGTCTGATAATAGGATTCGCAGAAATGCCGCTCTCAGAAGCACGAAGTTGGCCCCCACCTCTCTCAACGTCGAAGGCATTCCTGATGAGTACGCTCATTTGGGTCTTCGAACCTGCTATACGAGTAGCGGCTTCACACTCACTCAGATTCAGATACTGGGTAAGACCGCCATTCTGCTCAAGAGCCTGACAATTCTGAGCGAATGCCGGCTTTGTGACGTCCTCGGGTGGATAGAGAAAATAGATATCCGAAGGTCTCTCCGGCTTAGTCTTGTTAGCAGCCCTCGACTTCATCTGGGAGGACCATAAGGCGAGGCGCTGAAACTCTGCTGTATCGTGAGCTTCAAAGTCGCGGCATATCGCACCGACCAGATGACTCAGTTCGCGCTTGCCAATACCCGACACACCTATAAGATGTCCAAGCTGTCCTGCGCCTATCTCATAGTATTTCCCGTCGCTGTACTTCATCTTCACTTCAGAGGAAACATGAGCCGACAGGGCAGGGAAGGCCATCGGCTTCAGCGGCTGACGCATCTTTTCAGAGGCTTTTGAGGTGAGAAACTTGAGAAACTCGGTGCCGCGGCCAGTATTGGGCTCCTGCGGCTGGTTAGAAAAAATATTGTAAGTCATTGTCTTTAAATGTTTTAAATTGTTACTTAATAACGTTGGCGTCTCAGCTATCTCAAATCTCAATATCTCAATAATATATTTTGCTATTATCACATCCTTTATATATATTATATATACTTGATTATTAATTAGTTATAGAGTCTATAAGGAGGGGTGTAATGTAATTTTGCTTATTGAGATAATTGAGATTTGAGATTTCAGGTGGTTACTCTTCTTCTACAAAGCCTTTTAAAGCCTCGCGAATCTCGTTCGCCACTTCTCTCGCAAAATTGTCTATGTCGGAATACACATTCTGCTTTAAACTCTTAAAGTTCAGGCGTGCCGTACCATTTAGGCGTTTGGTGCATGTGATGTGCTCACCATTGAAGGTGCAGACATTGCGCCGACCTGTAGAAGACGAGAGAGTTGCTTCGGTGAACGTCATGTGAGCGTCACGGTAGCGGAAATCTTCAATCTCAGTATCAGAGTCGAGTTTCAAGATGCCCAGATACTCTTTGTTGACCAACATCCGCTTGTCACTACGAAGGATTGTTTTTACGTCGCAGCCCAGTTCCGTGCTGACGTTCCAACCTTGCTCTTCATCTTCCCCGTTCTCCTGGGAAGCGATGTACTGACGATAGCCCTTTGCGAGCGGTGAGTTACCATGGAGCATCTCCTCAACGATGCTTCCGAGAAGGCGAGGTTCGTTCTGTTCCTGTGAGCCTGCCTTAGTGTTGGGATTAAATACCTTTTTCATTTTTTATTATTGGTATTAAAATGCCCTCTCGCACTTAC
>JAEEPT010000305.1 GCA_016284895.1 Prevotella sp.
GTTGTTGTGGGCAACGCGCAAGGGACTGGACGAGCGTGTCATCAACTTCATCCAAGCCAATCCCGAACTGCTCGACCGCAGCGGTGACACCAAGGAAGAGCAGGGACTGGAGAAAGACCCCGACCGACGGGCTTGGGAGAAAGTGGCACGTGCGATGGAGAACATTCCCAATCCGATGCCCGTGCATCAGAAGATTATCGCAGGCATCGTGGGTGTACAGGCAGCAGCAAGGCTGTTCCTCTCGTTCCAGAAGGAACTCGTCACACCGCAGGAACTGCTCACTGACTTCAAGCGCGTCAAACGACAACTGGACAAGTATCAGTTGCATCAGCTATCATTAGTGAATGATGCCCTTTGCCGCTTTTTCGAGACCGCCCAAGCTGATACGATGGAGCGCACACTGGTTCGCGAAAACCTGAAAGCCTACCACGACTATCTGGCCAAGAACCATCGCGAAGCATACGCCCACTTTGTGTCGCTCATCGACGGTACGGGCTACAAGCAGATGCTCCTGCTCATCAACAAGGAACTGCCTGAGACCTATAAGCAAATCATTGAGTTCATCCAGTCGCTATGAGTACACTTGAGCGCATACAACAGGAGGTGGAGCAGTGGTTCCTGACCGAACCGTTGTTCTTCACCGTCTATTGTTCGCACCGGCTGACCATCAATCCCAATATGTTGTGCGCCCTGCGTTCAGGACAGGGGCGTATTGAATACAACCCGGAACTGATTGACCCGATGACCGACCATCAGTTGCGGGCCTTGCTGAGCGTGGAGATGATTCGCATTCTGCTAAAGCATCCCTACTCTCGTCAGCCGCTGGGTTGTCCTGGCATAGTTCTGAAGATGGCGAGTGATATGGTCATTGCTCCAGCCTACAACCTGACATGGGCAGGTCTGACACATCCCCAAGAATTTGGTTTGCCCACAGGACAGCACTTCGAGTGGTATGCCAACCGACTGAGTGCGATGGGTATCCACATGGATGGGCAAGCACCCAGCGAAGGAGATTCATGTGCCGATGGCGAGGCAGGTGAAGGCGGTGCATCTTCTTCATCTGAACCTTCTGAGAAGCAAGGTGAAGATTCGGCAGATGGCGGAGGTGGCGAAAATAAAGAGCAAAACGAGCAGGGAGAGAATGCAGAAGGGGCATTGTCCGGCGGAGCTGATTCTGAAGAAAGCAACGAAAACGCTGTGCCTATCGAAGGTCAGGGAGGAATGCCTTCCTCTGGCGAACAAGAAGCGGCCGGCGTAGGCAGCACTTCATCGTCATCTGAAAACTCGCAGGCAACTCTCAATTCTCTTCCGCCTGAGCCTAAGCGAAGCGAAGAACTCTCAACTCTCGACTCTACCCCGTCTTCCGACTATACCTCTTTGTGGGAAGAGGATGCCTTCATGGGTCAGCAGATTACGGACATCATCCATAGCACCACGCAATGGGGAAGTCTGCCAGGAGGGATGGTGGAACTCATCCAGAAAGCTGCTGAGGGTAAGATCGATTACCGTAATGCCTTGCGTGCTTTCCGCAGTTCCATCCTATCGCAGAAGCGTCACCTCACCCGCATGTATCCCAGCCGCCGCTTTGGTTTCGGACAGATGGGCAGCCGTTATGAGTTCACCACACGACTGCTGGTGGCCATCGACACCAGTGGTTCAGCAGGTTCAGAAAAGTTGGGGCGATACTATCGTATCATCACCACCTTTTTCAAATATGGCATCCAGGAGATAGATGTGCTGATGTTCGATTTCGATGTACAGGGAGAACCCGTTACCCTGAAAGAAGCACAAAAGAACAAGCAGACATTTGAGGTGAAAGGGCGCGGCGGCACAAACTTCCAGGCTCCCATCAATTATGTGGCAGAGCACCCCGGCTATGACGGACTCATCATCATGACTGATGGTTATGCCCCCGTTCCCTCTGTGCCTGCCTTTCTGAAAACTAAACTCCTTTGGGTTATCGACAACGAGCCATCCTACAAACAACATTACAATGCGCTGCGCAAAACGGGGCGCGTCTGTTTGATTGAACTGTAGTTTATTTGTCAAAAGATGAAAAAACTCTGTGAATCATTGAATTTCTGACAAAACATTACTATATTACGATAAACAATCATTTCAAAACAGTTTAGATTATGGCAAACATTTGCATTACCAATTATGTTATCGAGGGTGAGAAGAAAGAACTCAATGCATTGTACGAGACAATGAAGAAACTCCAGGGTCAAAACCTCGGACAGCTGGTTGAATCCATGGGTAAAAACCCCGATGAAGTTATGTGTCGTGGAGAATGGTCTAACTTGGAACGCCAAGGTGACACCCTGCATGTGACCTTCGAGACGGCTTGGACACCCTGCTACGAAGTGACGGACTTGCTGAAAGCCACCTATCCTTCGCTCCGCATCTTCTACAAAGCCGAAGAACCAGGCAACGGCGTCTATCTGAAAAACGATGCCGAAGGCAAGTACTTCCCCGAAGCCGAATCCGACGGACATGCGTTCGAGCTAATGACAGAAGAGCACGAGCAAATGCAGACCCGCCTCATTCGTGGCATTAAAGATGGCAGCATAGAGGTTAAGGTCGGCAAAGATAATGACAAAGGCTGAATTGGATAAAGTCATCGCCAGTTCGTTCCCCATATACGAACTGCTGCAGATTCACCGGCGAGGGACATCAGCATCCTCGTCGGCGAATCTGTCAGTAGCGGTTAGGTTTCTTCGACACGAAGGCCCAATCCATCCTGTTCCTAAGAAGATGCAGCCCGACTAAGGGCGAATCTACCGCATGAACAACTAAAGAAAGAGTAGAATAGTTAGTAACCATCCCATTTTCGACGTATTTTACATTTGCCAAGGACTTCGTACCTTTGCACCCGCAAAATACG
>JAEEPT010000060.1 GCA_016284895.1 Prevotella sp.
ATGCAGAACGGCGAACTGGAGACTCTCGCCAGCGATGGCAACCACCATCTGGGCGGTAAGGACTGGGACACGGCGCTCATCGACATTGCCCTGCAGAAAGAAGGACTGGGCGTGACCTACGACGACATTAAGGACAGCAAGGAGGTGGGCAAGATGCTCATTGCTGCTGAGAACTGCAAGAAGAACCTGTCGAAAGCCGACAAGGCAGCCTTTAAGTTCATGTACCAGCGCAAGATGCACTTCATCGAGATCAGCCGCTCCATGTTCGAGGAAATTACCGAAGAATTGGTTGACCTGACCATCAACATCGTGGAGAAGGCAAAGAAACTGGCTCTGGAACGTACCGACTCGCTCAACATCACCGACATCATTCTCGTGGGAGGCTCGTCGTACATGCCTATGATCAAACAGCGCCTCATGGACGAGTATCCCAACTGCAACATCCGACTTGACAACCTTGAGCCCGACCGTGCCGTGGCCAAGGGTGCCGCCATCCATGCTGCCAGTTTGGAAGGCGAGAAGGCTCCCGTGAAGCTAGGCGAAGACCTGGCCACACGTTCCTACGGATTCCGCTGCAACGTAGAAGGCGGTGCCGTCATGGTGTCGAACGTGGTGAAACGCACCGATCCCATCGTCTTCAACGACAGCCACTCATTCTACACCGCTGCCGATGACCAGACAGGCGTGTCATTGGGACTCTACGAGAACATCAGCCCAGATGATTACGTAGACCTGGAGAAGTGCAAACTCATCGAGGAAGCTCCTCTTGAGTGGGGATTCCCCGTGCCTGCCGACACCGAGGTCGTTGCCTATGTCATGCGCGATGCCAATGGTATCGTCAACATCAAGGTGGAGTGCCAAGGCAAGACCCGCAACTTCGTTATCAAGGGCGAAGGCACACTCAGCGATGCCGAGATTGAAGCTGAACGTCGTCGCCTTGCCAACAAACACGTGTAACCCTTAAATAACGAACTAAGACGATAGATGGACAGTCAGATTGAGTTGAGGGCTCAAAAATGCCAGAAAGCCCTACAGAAACTGAAGAAGCATATCGAAGGGAACGGCGGCGTCAGCCAGTTTACTGCCTTCCACAATATGATTGTCGACATCCTTGAAGCACTGGAGGATGGCAAGTCGATTGACGAGCTGCACGCACTCTGCGACACCTTGGTGCAGGCCATGGACGAATATAATGACAACGAGCTGCAGCTGAACGGTCGCAGCATCGGTTCCACCGTGAAGAAGTTGAAGCAGAAGACCGACTACCAGGAGTTCCTGCAAGAGATAAACCAAGGGCTGACCCCTGACGACTTGCAATTCTGGACACGGCAGAGCAGCGGTGACGACAATGCCATGGAATACGCTGAAGCCGAGTGGAAGAACGCCCTCGATATCTACAACAACGGCGGCGACTATGAGCGAGCCTACGACGTGTTCAAGACCTTTGCTGACCAAGGGCTAAGCGTAGCATGCTACTATACTGCCAAGATGTACGAATCAGGCAAAGGCACGCCCAAGAACCTGGCCCAGGCATTCCAGTACTACCTGAAAGGTGCGCAAGGCAGCGACAGATCAGACCCCGACACTGACTGCATGCACTGGGTGTACTGGTGCTACCACGAGGGCACCGGCGTAGCCAAGAACGAGCAGCAGGCTCAATACTGGTTGGAGAAAGCTGTCGAAGGTGACAACGAATATGCCATGTACACCCTGTCCAGCAACATCCTCTTCAGCGACAGCACCAATAAGACTCGAGGCTATCAGCTGGCCAAACGAGCCGTTGACAAAGGACAGGACAAAGCCAAGTTGCTTTTAGGCTTCTGCTACATCTTTGGCATTGGCGTGACCCGCAACCTGCAAACGGCCGAAAGACTGTTCAACGAGGCAAAGCGTGCCGGTGTGAACAATACTGAGGCCTTCTTCGACCTGCTCAGAGAACAGAAGCAAGCCAGCTCTTCATCATCGTCGTCAAGCAGTAGCTCCAGCAGATCATCATCTTCGTCATCATCTTCGTCATCATCTTCGTCATCATCTTCGTCTTCTTCTTCATCTTCTTCTTCATCATCAGGCAAGAAAGACGACGATGGTGGCACCTGCGGCTGTTTCATCATCTTAGCCATCATCCTGGCCGTGCTCTACTGGTTTGGAGCTTGGGACTGGGTGAGCGGACTGTTCGAGAAAGAAGGCGAGCACATGTATGTGATAGCCGAACAACTGAACCTGCGTGAAGAAGGAAGCGAGAGTGCCGACCGCATAGGCACAGTAGCCTACTACACAGAGGTAGCCACCTATGGCGACCCCAGCAACTGGTACAAAGTGAAGGTGCTGTCAGACGACAAGAAAGGCTACATGTCGGCTATGGGTCTGGCCAATGAGACCGACATGCTGCTGCTGAACAGCGTTTGGGGCGACAGCGAAGCCCGTAGCACGCTCTACGAACTGGAATTCCGTCGCGCCCTAATTGACTTCAGAAAGCGTGTGGTGGAAGACGAGAACTGCAAGATATATGGTGCCGAAAACAAAGGCGGCAACATCTTCAAGTTCAATAACACGAACTATACTGGATTTGCCTTCATCGCCGACAATAAGATTACCAACGAACGACTGGCCGTCATCTATCTCTACGACGAAGATGGCAACCTGCTACTTGAGAACACGGATGAGAATGTGAAAAAAGGACAGTACATTCGCGACGTAAAGCGCAACTCGAAGGGTGTTATATATCTGCAATACGGCGGAAAAGCTGCGAAAAAGAACCGTCAGCAAACCAAGAAGCAGACATCAGAGTCTGCTGAAACGACTCAAGCCCAACAGCCTGCCGCCACCGAACCTGCTGCTGAAACGCCGAAACAAGAGTCATCAGGATTCCATCTCGAAAGGATAGAGAACCCATAACACATCAAAAAAAGATTAATGAAAAAACTGTATATCGAGACATACGGATGCCAAATGAACGTGGCCGACTCTGAGGTCGTGGCTTCTGTCATGCAGATGGCAGGCTACGAGGTCTGCCAGAGTGCCGAAGAGGCCGATGCCGTATTTCTAAACACTTGCTCTGTGCGCGATAATGCCGAACAGAAAATCTATCACCGCCTGGAGGCACTGGCTGCGCTCCGCCGACAGAAACAAGCCAAACTCCCCTCGGGAGAGACTGGCAACGGGCTCATCATAGGCGTACTGGGCTGTATGGCCGAACGCGTGAAGGACGACCTGCTGCAGAACCACCATGCCGACCTCGTAGCCGGTCCCGACGCCTACCTCAGTCTGCCCGACCTCATCGCCCAGGCTGAGACCGGACACAAAGCCATCAACATTGAACTGTCAACCACCGAGACTTATCGAGAGGTAGTGCCGCAGCGCATCGGGCTGGGACATAGGATAGGCGGCTTCGTAAGCATCATGCGTGGATGCAACAACTTCTGCCACTACTGCATTGTGCCTTACACCCGAGGTCGCGAACGCTCACGCGACGTGGAGAGCATTCTGCGCGAGGTGCGTGACCTGCGCGACCGTGGGTTCAAGGAGGTGACACTGCTGGGACAGAATGTGAATAGCTATACCCACCCCCTACCCCTCCCCAGGGGAGGGGAGTCTGGTTACTCTCAACAGGGTTACTCTCAACAGGGTTACTCTCAACAGCAAGGTCTAATCAATCCCCCCTCCCCTGGGGAGGGGAAGGGGGTGGGTTTCTCCACCCTCCTTCGCCTTGTAGCCCGCGAGGCTCCCGAGATGCGCATCCGTTTCACCACCTCGCATCCCAAGGACATGAGCGACGAGACCCTGCGCGTCATTGCAGAAGAGCCCAACGTGTGTAAGCACATCCATCTGCCAGTGCAAAGCGGATCAGACCGTATATTGAAACTCATGAACCGAAAATATACGCGCGAGTGGTACCTGGACCGTGTGGCAGCCATCCGCCGCATCATTCCCGACTGCGGCCTCTCAACCGACATCTTCGTGGGCTATCACGACGAGACCGAGGAAGACCACCAGCTCTCGCTCTCGCTGATGCGTGAGGTGGGCTACGACTCTGCCTTCATGTTCAAGTATAGCGAGCGACCAGGCACATACGCCTCGAAACACCTGCCCGACAACGTGCCTGAGGAAGAGAAGATTCGCCGACTGAACGAGCTCATCGCCCTACAGACCGAGATCTCTGCCCAGCAGAACAAGAAGGATGAAGGCAAGGAGTTCGACGTGCTCGTAGAGGGCTTCTCGAAACGCAGCCGTGAGCAGCTGTGCGGACGCACCGAACAGAACAAGATGGTGGTGTTCGACAAGGGCGAAAGCCACATCGGACAGACCGTACGTGTGCGCATCACCGGCTCTACCAGTGCCACATTGTTTGGTGAACTTGTCTGACCCTCTCGTACCCCGTACATCGAAGAAAAATAATGCAACAACGCGTAAAATATCTGTTTCGCATCTGGCTGCGAACCATGCTGCTGTTCATGGCAGCAAAGATTGTATTCATGCTGTGCTACGCAGGCTCAGAGTCGTTCTCCGTGGTCGACGTGTTTGCCGTTGTCATACACGGTCTCTCACTCGATTTCTCCACCTCGCTCTATATTCTTGCCCTTCCCTTCCTGCTGACCATAGCAGCCGTTTGGATGAGGGTCAACGAAATGGTGATGAACATCTACTTCCTGCTGATTTCGTTTGCGCTGGCGCTGGCTTTTGTTGCCGACACCAGCCTCTACGCATTCTGGCACTTCAAGCTCGATGCCTCTTGCCTGCCCTATCTCGCCACCCCCACCGAGGCAATGGCAAGCGTCAGCGTGGGCTATCTACTGTTGCGACTCCTGCTGGTCATTGTCCTGACGGTTATCATCTTCCTTTGCTATATCGTGAACATCGGTCAGTTCCATGACGTCCGATTCCGCCCGAAGCCCCTGCCCCATGACCCGTCGATACGCTACCAACTGAATCCCAAACGCGGCATCAACGTTCCCCGTCCTCTTGAGACGATTATCTACATCCTGCTCATCCCCCTCTACGTGATTGGCATACGAGGCGGCATCAGCGAATCGACCACCAATATCGGACAGGCCTATTTCTCGCAGAACCCGTTTCTGAACCATTCGGCAGTGAACCCCGTATTCAGCTTCTTCGCCTCATTTGAGCGGTCGGCCAATCACCTGCCCGACTACCACTTCATGGACGACGACGAGGCTTTGCGCATCGTGGGTGAATACTACAACACCCAGAGCATCAGTCCCGACACGCTGTTGCGCACGAAAAGGCCCAATGTCATCGTGGTGCTCATGGAGAGCTGCGGCGGCATCTTCACTGCACTGGAAGGCCGCTCCGACGTGATGCCCCGCCTGAACAAGCTCATGGATGAAGGCATTTGCTTCGACAGCTGCTACGCCAACTCATGGCGCACCGACCGAGGCACGGTGTGCACCTACAGCGGCTACCCGTCGTTCCCCATATCGTCGGTGATGAAGATGCCGTCAAAGACGCGCTTCCTGCCAGGCATGGCCCGCACACTGGCCGACGAAGGCTACAGCACCCACTACCTTTATGGTGGCGACATCAACTTCACCAACATGCGCAGCTATCTCATCTCGACAGGATTTGAGACACTGACTTGGAAAAAAGACTATACAAAGGAGGAACAGCTGTCATCGGAATGGGGCGTACATGACCATATCACTTTCAAGACCTTAGAGACCCTTACCCACGACTATAGCGCCGAGGGCAAACCGTTCTTCATCGGCTACTCCACCCTCTCCAGCCATCAGCCCTGGACGGTGCCGGTAGCCCAGTTCGACGACGAGGTGCTGAACGCATTCTACTACCTGGACCAATGCATCGGACAGTTCGTTGACTCGCTCCGGCAGACACCCCTTTGGGACAATCTGCTCGTCGTGTTGCTGCCCGACCATGCCATTGACTATGGCGGTGTGGGCGAATACGACCGCCGCCATAACCACATCCCGATGGTGTGGGTGGGCGGAGCCGTAGCCCAGCCCCGACACCTCAAGCAGGTGTGTAACCAGACTGATTTGGCCGCCACGCTGTTCGGACAGATGGACATCAGTCACGACGACTTCTGCTACAGTCGCGATGTGCTGAGCCGTAGCTATCAGCGCCCCATTGCCGTTCACACCTTCAACAATGCCATCTCGGTCATTGACAGCACAGGCTTTGCCGTTTACGATCTGGACACCCGCAAAATCACCGTAGGCGACACACCCGATGCCCAGCGGCTCATCTCCGTAGGACAAGCCGTGCTGCAGAGGGCGGCCTACGACTTGAATCAAATGAAATAGGTGATGAAGCTCAACCAGATTTCCATTGAGCCTAAATCACGCCACTATCTTGCCTAAATCACACAACGATTTAGCCTAAATCATAAAACGATCTAGGCTAAATCGTTTTACAATCTAACCTAAATCGCGACACGATTTAGGCTGTATCACTGCATGATGTAGCCTAAATCGATGTGCACGGTAACTGCCCTGTCATCTTGAAATACTTTTCCATCACCATCAGCGAAATCAAGCGCTCCATGTCTTTATTCAGGAACTGGCTGCAATATGCATTCGCATTAGCGATGATGTCACGCGCCTCAGAAGGATGCTCGTCGTAGTAAGCCATACGCTCAAAAAGGTCGCTGCAGTCTGGCTTCATCTCAACGAAATGCTCACCCGGCACCAGTCGGCCCTCCATGAACCACGTCTCGTAGTTGAGCGCAGGCGATACGGCCAGGCTGTTCGAATTCATGACCCACTTCAGGTTGCTGGCCACGTCGTTCCCCTCAAGACTGATGATGTACTTGAATTTCAGGTGTTCATAAATGCTCATCTCGCCCTGTTGCCGCATGTGCGACGGGTAAATGGAATTGGTTGACGTGTCAAGAATGTCCAGTTTGGGATGGCCGAAGTAAGTCTCTATCAGTTTCATCCGTACAGGCTTGCTGTGAATAGCGCCCCGGAAGACGGCCCGGTTCTCTTTCTTCTCGAAGGGGATGGGGTCGCGGAAAAACATGAAATGGCGCACCTTGTCCATGTTGATGAGCACCGAGTTGGGATTGAGCTTCGAAGCCTCAATAGGCCGGCTCTTCACAATCGTAGGCACCGTGAACGTGTCAATCACGTCACCCGGCGCAAAAGCCCAGTGCAGCGACTCAGGGAAATAGCGGTTCCACTCGTAGGAATCAAAGAAATAGACGCTGGCATAGCCTCGGTGGGCATAGTGCTGTTCACCCAAAGTAGGACACTCTGGCGGCAAGGTCACAGGCTCGGAAAGACGATTGTAATATGCCACACGCTCCATCACATAATCTTGCTGAGATGCAGGCAACTCGTCAAAGCGGTGCAGCAAAGCATCACGACGCGACTGGGTGAACCAGCGCGGAGTCATCAGCCTCAACGCGCCACCCAAATAGTAAGGCAGATGCAAGTTCTTCCTCACTCCACCAAAAGATTGATAATAAAATGATTTCAATCCCATAAAGAAAAAGGGGCTCAAGAATTTTCAGCAAAGATAAGTGGAAATGGAGAAAAGGAGAACTTCATTCTGTTAATTTTACATAATCGTTATCGAAAACGGGTAGAATGTTTGGGCTATTCGACTATTCTGACTAACTTTGGAATTTCAAAATTAAGATAAGATGAAGAAAACATATCTGTCACGATTATGGAAAAACATTCAGGAAAGCAGTTTTTCGCCACTCGCCTCCATACTCATTAACTTCCTCTTAGCATATATTGCCTACGGCATTGCCCGCATCGTTTACATGCTCGAAAACTGGAGCTACTTCTCTCACAGCCTCACTTTCGAGGTCATACAGGGAGCTCTGGTCTTCGACACGGCAGCCATCCTTGTGACCAACATCCCATACGTGGTACTGATGCTCCTGCCACTGCACTGGAAAGAGACCAACCTTTGGCACCGCATCTGCCAGACGGTGTTTGTGACAGTCAACGCCTTTGCACTGGTTATTAATCTGGCCGATGCCGTCTATTTCCCCTACACGCTGCGCCGCACGACCACAACCGTTTTCGGCGAGTTCCAGAACGAAAACAATATCAGTAGCATCATACTCACCGAGTCACTGCATCACTGGTATCTTTTTATTCTTACCGCACTGATGGTGTGGGCACTGTGGCACTTCTACGCAAGCCCGCGCCTGAACTGGAAACGGCTGTCATGGTGGCGCTACGACCTGACTACGCTGCTGTCACTGGCTGCCATCGCCCCATTCGTAGTAGCAGGCATACGCGGCGGCTTTGCAACGGCTGTGCGCCCCATCACCATCAGCAACGCCAACCAGTATGTGGACCGCACCACCGATGCTGCCCTTGTGCTGAACACCCCCTTTGCCATCTATCGCACCATCGGAAAGGACCTGCTTGTAGTGCCCGACTATTTTGACAGCGAGGAGGAACTGGAGACTATATTTAGCCCAATTCATAGAAGGGAGAACTCGGAGCTCTCAGCTCCCCACAAGAACGTAGTCGTTCTGATAGTGGAAAGCTTCGGGCGCGAATACATCGGAGCCCTCAACGAGCACTTAGAGAACGGACAGTATCGCGGCTACACTCCCTGCATCGACTCACTCGTCAGTCGCAGCATCACCTTCCGCTATTCCTTCTGCAACGGCAGAAAAAGCATCGATGGCATGCCCTCCATCCTGAGCAGCATACCCATGTTCGTAGAACCGTTCTTCCTCACACCAGCCTCCATGAACCACGTCACAGGCATTGCAGGACTGCTACGAGAAAAGGGCTACCAAACGGCGTTCTTCCACGGAGCTCAGCGCGGCTCGATGGGCTTCATGGCGTTTGCCAGAGCCATCGGATTCCAACAATACTATGGCCGTGAGGACTACGAAGCCGACAAGCGCTTTGACGGCAATGCCGACTTCGACGGCATGTGGGCCATCTGGGACGAACCCTTCCTGCAATATTACTGCACCAAGATGTCAGAAATGAAGGAGCCCTTCATGACCGCTGTGTTCACCGCCACCAGCCACCATCCCTATGCCGTGCCGGAGAAATACAAGGATGTGTTTCCCGAGGAAGGCATCGAGATTCATAAGTGCATACGCTATACCGACATGGCTCTGGGCCGCTTCTTCAGCGAAGCCAGCCGACAGCCGTGGTTCAACAACACCATCTTCGTGCTCACCAGCGACCATACCAACCAGAGCGACCACGACTACTACCAGACCGACATTGGCGGGTTCTGCTCGCCTATCATCATCTATGAGCCGGGCAACACTGACCGACAGCCGGAGATACAGGAGAAGATAGCACAACAAATCGACATCCTGCCCACGGTGATGGGCATGCTGAACTACGACAAGCCCTACTTCGGCTTCGGCATAGACCTGCTGAACACGCCTGCCGATAGCACCTGGGCCGTGAACTACCTCAACGGCATCTACCAGTACGTGAAGCATGGCCACGTGATGCAGTTCGACGGGCAACATGTAAAAGCAGTCTATGCACTAACCGACTCGCTCATGCAGAACAACGTGGCAGGCCAGCTGCCTCAGCAGCCGCAGATGGAGCGCGAGCTGAAGGCCATCATCCAGCAGTACATGGAACGCATGACAGAAGACAGGCTACTGCCTTAAAAGGATGAGATATGGACAAGAATGATAGTATTCAACTAAAAGGAATTGCCATTCTTATGATGGTATGGCTCCATCTCTTTTCCGAACAATCCATCACAGAAGACTGCATCAACGTCATCTTTTTCAAAGGCAGGCCTTTAGCCTATATGCTCACCAAGCTGTGTGCCTGCTGTGTGTCGATGTATGCCATCTTGGGCGGCTACGGACTATCGGCTGTATTCAGCAAGAGCCAAGGGAAAATGAACAATGGGCGCAGAGCCTTACTACTGATGACCAACTTCTGGATAGTATGCCTGCTTTTCATTCCCATGGGCTGCATCTTCAGGCCAGACATCTATCCGGGTGACTGGCCTCAGCTATTGCTCAATATCAGTGCCGTCAGCTACAGCTACAACGGGGCGTGGTGGTTCCTGCTGCCCTACGTGCTGATTACCCTCTGCTCCGGCTACATTGTCAGCCTCATGCTCCATGCTTCACTCCGGAAAGAAATGGCCATCCTGCTTGCTCTGCTCATCCTGCACGTAGGCGCCTATATGGCCAAGGACTATCTCAGCCCCTCCCCCAGCTCTCTGAAACAATTAGCCGTTGTGGGCTTAAACGTCATCTATCTGCTGTTCATGTTTTCCATCGGTGTTGCCATGTTTAAGCACCGCTGCATTCAGACCTTGCGCAGTCGGATGGAACATTACGAGAAGAAACGGCGCAATGCTATTCTCGTGCTCGCACTCATCGGCACATGTGTCCTGCGCATATCCATAGGCAACTCCGCCCTGATCAACCTGCCTTTCTCCGTGCTCATCATCATGCTCTTCAGCCTGATAGACAAGCCCCACGCCTTCACCTCCATAGCGACCTTCTTAGGCCAACATTCTACTAACGTCTGGTTATGCCACTACTTCTTCCTGAACATGCTGTTTCAGGGGCAGGTCTATGCCCTGCGCTATCCTTTGGCCATCTTCATCGCCGTACTGCTGTTGGCCCTGGCTTCATCCTACCTCATCAAAATGATATTCACACCCATCAGAAACAGGATGACGAACGTTGCTCACTGACCTGCCAATAAATAGTAATTACGCATGAATGGAAAAATGCAGATATAATTTTTACTGCTTTGAAAATAAGTTACTATCTTTGCAACATTATTGATCATCTTATCAGACAACAGCATTTTCTCAAACCATGATTAGTATCATAGTACCCGTTTACAACGTGGAGCCATACATCCAGACATGTATTGAGTCTGTACTGAAACAAACTTACACCATGTGGGAGTTGCTGCTCATTGACGATGGCAGCAACGACGAATCAGCGGCTATCTGTAAACGATTTGCCGAACAGGACCCGCGCATCCACCTACTGCAAAATAGTCACACCGGACCAGCCAAGGCACGCAACAAAGGCATAGAACACGCCAAAGGTGACTTCATCTACTTCATGGACAGCGACGACTGGATTGAACCCGACACACTGGAATGCATGCTCAGTGCCATTCATCAACACGATGCCGACATTGCATGCTGCGGACTCTTCTTCGACTATCCCACAAGGTCGAAGGCTGTGTGTTACACTAAGACTGATTGCGTGCTCTCACGCGAAGAGGCATTAAAATATATTATTACAGGAAAACTGCCCAGTTATCTGTGCATTCTGTTGCTGAAACGATCCGTCGTGATAGAGCCATATACCGACGTGCCTTGCTATGAAGACTATGCCACAGGCTATAAATGGTTCTCGCATGCCAATAAAGTGGTCATGATTGCCTCACCAAAATATCACTATATACAGCGAAAAGGAAGCATACTTCACACAGAAAGACGGGACGAGTTCCTGCTCGACATCTTCCAGGAACGGCATCAGTATATTCAACAACACCAACTGATGGACGAAACCGAGAATCGAGCCAACACAGTAAGGAACCTGCTTAAGCTGTCGAAAGACTATGCCCGAAAACCTATCGACTTAAAAGAACGGATAGCATTCGTCAGCAAAGTAAGAGACGCACTACAGCAATTCCTGCCTGTCAGCTTCGCCCAACTGGGACTGAAACGATGGCTGCGGCTCAAACTCTTACTCTCATCAGTCAAGACTTATGTACGTATTGTTTAAATAGCTTTTATTTGTGTTATGAATCCCATCGTAAGCGTCATCATACCTAATTATAACCATGCTCCGTTTCTGGAAGAGCGTATAGAGAGCGTGCTTAACCAGTCGTTTCAGAACTTCGAGGTCATTCTGCTCGATGATTGCTCAACCGACAATAGCCGTACTATCATCGAACACTACCGCCATCACCCTCAAGTGAGCAACGTGGTGCTCAACGAACAGAATACCGGCAATACTTTCATTCAATGGGAACGAGGCATCAATCTGGCACAGGGAAAATACATCTGGATAGCCGAAAGCGACGACGTAGCAGAAAAGGAATTCTTGAGCACACTCGTTCCACTATTAGAAGCCGATGAGCAACGCGTGGTGGCCTTCTCTCACTCACAGATGATTAATGCCCAAGGACAGCCCTTACAGCAAACATGGCACAAGAAAGGCAGCAATGGCAACGTGATTGTTCACGACGGTCCTCAGTTCGACCGCACGGTGATGGTCAAGCACTGCGCCATCTACAATGCCAGCATGACCGTATTTCGAAAGTCTGTCTTTCCACTCATCCCCAAAGATTTTCAGCACTTCCGCTACTGCGGTGATTGGTTGTTCTGGGGCTATGTGTGCCAGCATGGGAAAGTGGTGGAGGTGTGTCAGCAGTTGAGTCGGCTACGCAGGCACGAAAATGAGGTAAGCTCACGTTCCGAGAAAAACGGTGCCAAATGGCAGGACACTGGTGGCATTCTCACGCGCTTCATCGACATCATGGCGCTCTCGCCATGGGAATGCCGGTGCATGCGTGGCCGATGGACCAAGCGCTTCCGCAAAGAACGTTTTCCAAACAAAGAAGACGTCAAGAACAAATACCCGCAAATCTTTGATGGGAACCTTCTCGACGTCTTATGCTATGAAATGAGTAAAATGTAATTATCGCTCAAAGTCTCTCACACTGGCGTGAAATAGCCATTGAAACGGAAGAATCACTAAAAACAAATAGAAATAAGGTTTGTACTTATAATGACGGAACAACCTGGAAAGGGTACCTGACGTTTCGTAGTTCCAATATCGGGCCGTATGGCAGACAAGAGCCTGAAACAGTTCTGGCCTGAAGTGTTTCAAAAAATGCCTTTTGTCATTGTCAATCGTCTCCTGACTTATTAGATCCTGATCAGCATAACCTTGCATGATTCCGTAATAATTGTCCAAAAGCACTTCAAAATAGTTATATCCCTGACGATTTACTTTACGTAACACTGGCGTGATTTCAAATATGTGACGATTGTAAATCAATGCCCCGCCTTTGCTGACAATCCCGAATGTCCAGTCAACTTGCTGCAACTTCAATGACGCAAATCTTTCTTTGTGCTCAATGGCATCCCAAGTCTGCTTCCATACCCCAAAAAGATTATTGAATGTCACCATCACAGAGACGTGATGGATATAATCATCAAGATGACTGCACTTGATGAGTTCTTCTTCCTTGGGACGTGCCCATCCATTGGTAAAGAACAGCGGTGTCTGGCTGCTCTTATGCTCTCGAATCACAGTTTTCATAAATGCGATTCCCTCTTCTGTAGGATAGCAAGAATCATTTATGAGCTTCAGATAAAGACCGTTTGCCTTGTCTAATACACTAATGAAATTCCGGTCGTGTATGTTCACTTCATTGCGATAATATCTTACATTTTTGTATTGACTGGCAAACGCTTCACACACTTCTTGCGTGTGATCGGTAGAACAGTTATCAGAGATGACCAGCTCAACATCATCGACAAAACTCTTGTATGACACGATCCTACTGAGCGTATCTTTAAGAATATCAGCCCTGTTATAGGTTGGAATACAAATTGAGAGAAGGTATGTCGTATTCATTATTCAGATGATGCATTATGATTGTTTGAAGGCATCATGATGTGATAGTATCTGTTACTCCATACTATTTGGTAATGGTGCTTCTTCATGAAGCTCATCGTATTTCTTACCATTTCCTTTGTAGAAAAGGGTGCATCCTCATCGGAAAGGAAATAGTTGGCTTTAGCCTTGCCCCATTTATTGCTCGTCCAAAAATTCTGCATGATAATCACTGGCGGACGATTCATGTTCTTCTCGGCTTCCTTGAACTTGTGTACATATTGGTTACCGTAAAACACACAGGGCCATGAGATGCCGGCAAAAGGCTTTGTCTTTGTAAGATAGCAGAGCAAAGGCGACGAATCATAAACCAACATGGTGTCGCCTGGTTTCACATAGTGCCTTATCTCTGCCAGCAGAGGATTGATGATGTCGGCACGCTCTTGTGAAGCATAAACGCCCTTGGCAAGAGGAGAGTCTATGGCAAACGTCTTTTTCGACTTATGGCCTGGATCGTAATAAGCTCGGTTCTCAACCTTAGCTGCGATTGCCAGAAAAAGGGAGAAAAGGCAAATGTAATATGCAATTTTGAAGTCGGCAGGCGATGAGATTCGAATCTTCTTGCTGCCAATTTTTCCCTTTACTGACTCCAGTTCAATTGTCCCTACGGTCAGACTCCATTGCTGTTCCATGGCCTTCTTGATGAAACAATAAAGCCCGCTCAAACCGATAGGTAAAGAAAGCCACGTTCCCACCCACATGGTCTGGAACCCTCCATCGCTTCCCAGCGGTATGACCAGCGAGAAGAGAATGGCACTCAAAGAAATAAGCTTCTTTTCAAATCGCTCCTGGAAGAGATAGAGACATCCGCCAAAGATTCCCAAACCGTTCATCATACCTAAAGTGGCATCGCCCAGCACACTCGTATATAAATAGGTGCTTCGGTAGATGACTTGGAAAGCAAGGAACCAAATGACTAGTTTCAGCCAGATGGGCTTCACTAAATGAGACGTGGAAGCAATGAGGACAGCAACTGCAAAGACAACAAAATACTCCACACTAATGAGTAGATTTTCACTATATTTGGCAATGAGCGACGACGATCCATGCGTGCTCTTACCGCCTAAGGTGTCTCGAATAGAACCCACAAGTTCTATAACGAGTTTATCGGCTCCAATACTTACCAGGAAGAGCCATCCTAAACAAGATGAGAACAGTACACCCGCCACGATAGTAGCCACCTGAATGGTACTCTGCTTCAAGTTCATCTCCTTCCAGCTCTTAAAGTTACAGAAACAAGGAATAATAAGGAAAGACAAACACGACAAATTTGGGATTCGTACAAAGAAGTTTACTCCCATTAAGAGCCCGCCTGCCAACAGCAGCCAGTTTCTGTTGCGCAACGTGCCTTCTATGATACATATAATAGCCACACCAGCAAAGAGAGCTGTCAGCGTGTTATATCCGAATGGCTTTGGATCCTGCGCTATAAAGAAAGTCTGCATCAGCAAACCTATCAATACCATCTTAGGAGAAAAGTAGCGTTTCAGATAAGTATAGAAGATGATCATGGTCAGCGTAACCAGAAGAATGCCCCACAAACGCATGCCCAGAATGCCACCTTCTGGATAAACACAGTTCAACAGCCATCCTACGAAGCCCGTAAGAGGATAGCCTCCTGCTCCCTGAGCATAATAGTTGTCAGTGCCGAACCACTGATAGATAGACATCAGATAGCCTTCGTCAGTAAGGT
>JAEEPT010000306.1 GCA_016284895.1 Prevotella sp.
TGACACGTAGAGCCTTGTTCTCCCTCATGACAGCATCCGCAATCCTGACGGCACATTCAAGGCTGGCCACC
This sequence comes from Prevotella sp., assembly GCA_016284895.1. Classification (GTDB taxonomy): domain Bacteria; phylum Bacteroidota; class Bacteroidia; order Bacteroidales; family Bacteroidaceae; genus Prevotella. The sequence continues at coordinate 72 of JAEEPT010000306.1, forward strand.
ATAACTACAAGGGTAGGAAACGGAAGATGACGCCTGAGTATATGCAGAACCGCAGGGAGAATATGCTTCGGCAACATCGTCTGGGATTGTTGCCACACGACAATACCAGGAACTTCAAAGCTGTTGTTGAGTTTGAGACGGGTACCGTCTACCCTAGTATTGGCCATGCGGCAAAGGCTACAGGTTACACCTATGGGGGAATGCAGTTCCTGTTAAGGAAAGCACATAAGGCCAGTAAAACTGGCTGTCATTATTTTCTGAAATCCGTATATGACAGAATTCCTCATATAGTATGAAGTACGTTGTCACAGCTGTCAACCGCCTTTCCGGAGAGCGGGAGACCGTTACCAGTCCGAAGGACAAGGAGACGGCAGTCCGGCTGTGTGGGCAATTAAAATTGATGAAGGCCAGCAAACGGGTATGGCTGCGACCGCGTATAATGCCCTGTCCTTGGCAGGAGGAAAGGTTGCTTTTTACCCCCCCCATAGCAGAGAATGAACGTATTTTGCTAACCCGCCGATCAGTAGTAGCTTTGCGGCAGGTCACTAAATAATAGAACGATATGATACCAGTACAGAAAATCTATGATGCTACACGCCAGGGGCTTGATATTATCCTTTGGATATATCCTCAGGCTGCTGAGTGCGTAGGCGTGAAAGGCAAGAAATTCAAGGTGCGCGATGAGAAGACACCTTCGGCGTGCCTCTATCAGCGCAAGAGTGAGAAATATGGCGAGATATGGGGCGTTACCGACTTTGGTGGAGAGGGATGGTGCTCTGCTATCCAACTCTACATGGAAGACCACCACTTAAGCCAGGACCACTTCAACGAAGCCGTGCTGCAGATTGCGGCACACTTCAACATTACCGACGAACTGGACCGTTCCATCAACAAGGCTGACTTCACCGAGCGCGATGCCAGGGCCGACGAGCCGGACGGACACCGCGACTTCGAGACAAAGGACTTCACGCCTGAGGAACTGAACGTGCTTGGCCCGAATGTCAAGCAGGAGCACGTCGAGGCGCTTCACTGGCACTCGGTGAAGTGGTTTAGTTATACCAAGGATCGCAAAACGCGCATCCGCTACTCGAATGAGCACTACCCTATTTTCATGCGTGAGTGCGTGGTCAGGGAAGCCCGCACACTTCCAGACGGAACCGAACAAGAGGAAGTGAAGTTCTACAAGGTCTATGAGCCACTGAATCCTGATAAGGGATTCCGCTTCCAGTACTTTCCTGCAGGAGTCAAACCTGCGAAGTACATCAATGGCCTGCGCGAACTGATCCGGGCAAAGGAACAGTTCAATGCCAAAGAGCAGAAAGAATGGGAATCCTCGCACACCGATGAAGAGCCTTATAAGCCGCAGAAACTGCGTGAGGCTTTCATCTGTAGTGGAGAGCGCGACGCGCTGTGTTGCCGGTCCCTGGGATATATGCCGCTGTGGTTCAACAGCGAGACATATCACCTGGCCGATGATGAGATACGCGAGATTATGCAACATGTTGACACCCTCTACAACATCCCGGACATCGATGAGACAGGTATTAGAAAAGGCACAGAGCTAGCGCTGCGCTTCATCGACGTGCGCACCGTCTGGCTTCCTGAATGGCTGGGCAGCTATCGCGACAACCGTGGAAAGCCACGCAAGGATCTGCGCGACTGGATGGAGCTGCGTCACACAAAGAAGGAATTCAAGTTCCTGATGCAGATGGCCATGCCTGCCCGATTCTGGAAAACTACGACCAATAAGAAGACAGGCGAGACGCGCCACTCGATAGACACGGCCTGTCTTTACAATTTCCTGAAGCTAAACGGCTTCTATGCACTGCATGATGACAACCAGAAAGATACCAGGTATGTGAAGATTGACGGCTATATCGTCAGGAGCGTCACCCCGAAGGATATACGCGAATTCGTACGCCAGTGGGTCATCGATGAGGTGCGCGACCTGTCGGTTCTTAACTTGGTACTCGATACGCCCAAGCTGTCAGCAGGTATGTTGGAGAGTATCGATGAGATAGCACTTGACTTCACTTCATTCGATGCCAGGACACAACTGTTCTTCTTTCCAAACGTCTGTGTGAAGGCCAGCGGCCAGAAGCTCGACGTTATTAAGAAACAGGACTTCAAGTTCCAGAACTACGTGTGGGCCGAGAATGTCATTGACCATGACTTCCGGCTACTCGATGATTTCTTCACCATTACCAAGTCAACAGATGAAGACGGCCAGCCGCAGTTCTCCATCACCATCAACAAGGTAGGCTCGAACCTGATGGGCTACTTCATCAACTCCTCGCGCCTGTTCTGGCGCAAGGAGATGGAAACCCGGTTTGAAACTGAGAGCGAGCGCCTGGCATACCGTGAGGCCCACCGCTTCGACATCAAGGGGGAAAGTCTGACCGCTGATGAGTGGCAGGAGCAGCAGCAGAACCTAATCAACAAGATCTTCACACTGGGCTATATGCTGCACCACTATAAGAGTCCTTCACGTGCCTGGGCACCAATGGCCATGGACAATAAAATTGGCGAAGAGGGCGAATGTAATGGGCGAAGCGGAAAGTCATTCTTCTTCAAAGTGCTGTCGCTATTGATGAAGACTGTCAAGCTCTCCGGACGCAATCCCAAGCTGATGGACAATCCCCACGTATTCGACCAGGTAACGCAGCACACACAGATGCTGCTCGTGGACGACTGCGACCGCTACCTAAACACCGGCCTGTTCTACGACAATATCACCCGCGACATGACAGTTAACCCGAAGAACAACCA
>JAEEPT010000307.1 GCA_016284895.1 Prevotella sp.
TCTCTGTGAGACACAGACGGTCGGCCTTATCGAGCAAATCGCGATAAAGACTGGCTCCGCCTATGATATAGATATCCTCATCCGGCTGACAACTCTTGAGGAAGGCATCCCACGAAGAGAAGCATTCGCATCCAGGCAGCTCGCTGACAGTTGAGCTCAGCACACAATTGCGTCGATTAGGCAATGCCCCCTTAGGCAGGCTCTCAAACGTCTTGCGTCCCATCACAATAGTATGCCCTGTCGTCAGCTCCTTGAAGCGCTTCAGATCGTTAGGCAACCAGTATATCAGTTTGTTTTCAAAGCCAATGGCTCTGTTCTTAGCCACGGCAGCAATCATCGATATCATTTACGATTTAACAATTTACGATTTACGATTTATTTTCAATTTAATTATTTGGCTATTTATCTTTTTACGATAAATAATACAATTCTAAAATCGTAAATAAATCGTAGATCGTAAATAGGCAAATAGTAAATATTAAACTGAGACTTCGGCTTTGATGTGGGGATGGGGATCGTAGCCCTCGAGCTGGAAGTCCTCGAATTGGAAGTCGAAGATGCTCTTCACGTCGGGGTTCAGCTTCATCACAGGCAGGGGGCGCGGCTCGCGGGTGAGCTGCAGGCGGGCCTGCTCCAGGTGGTTCAGGTAGAGGTGGGTGTCGCCCGTGGTGTGGACGAAGTCGCCCGGCACCATCCCCACGACCTGCGCCATCATCTGCAGCAGCAGGGCGTAGGAGGCGATGTTGAACGGCACACCGAGGAATGTGTCGGCACTTCGCTGGTAGAGCTGCAGGCTGAGTCGCCTGGGAACCTCTCCTGACCTCCCCGAAGGGGAGGAACCTTGCTCTCCTCCTTCGGAGGGGCAGGGGGAGGTATAGAACTGGAAAATCGTGTGACAGGGCGGCAGCGCCATCTGGTTCACCTCGGCCACGTTCCATGCCGAGACAATCATGCGGCGCGAGTCGGGGTTCGTCCGCAACTGGTCCACCACGTACTGTATCTGGTCGATCGTGCCGCCCTGGTAGTCGGGCCACGAGCGCCACTGGTGTCCGTAGACAGGTCCCAGCTCGCCGTTCTCGTCGGCCCACTCGTCCCAGATGTGAACATTGTTCTCTTGCAGGTACTTGATGTTGGTGCTGCCTTTCAGGAACCAAAGCAGTTCGTAGATGATTCCCTTCAGGTATAGTTTCTTCGTGGTCAGCAGGGGGAACCCGTCGGCCAGGTTGTAGCGGCTCTGCGTGCCGAAGATGCTCAGCGTACCCGTGCCCGTGCGGTCGCCCTTCTGTGCGCCCTCGGTGAGTATGCGGTTCAGTATGTCTAAGTATTGTTTCATAGTCTTTTCTTGATGATGCTGCAAAGGTAATAAATAATTGTGAATTCTCTCGTTGAAAGCGAAATATTTTTTCCTCTTTTACGCGTATCTACTCGCGCGCGCTTGGCTGAGACACTTACGACGTGTTGGCTGCTCCGTGTTAAAGTGTCTTAAATAGAGTGTGGTGAATTCTTGACGGTTCATAAAAATTGCTTAAATTTGCAGGTTGTAATGACGCAGAAACAAAGTATAACAATCATGAGCGTTAAAGATATGAGAAAAGTACTCCTTATAATGACCCTGCTACTCACGATGGTGGCGCAGGGGGCATGGGCGCAGACGACAACATATACGTCGTACACGGTCACGGGCGGCTCCGTCAGCTACTGGAGCAGTTGTGAGCACGATAAGTTGCTCGACAACAATACGGGAACGAAATGGTGTACCGTTTTCGGCGATGGCTCCACGGCAACCGCGACTTGTGGCGAGTGGGTCGAGTTCAATACCCCTCACGCCATTATCCCCACAGGCTACATCCTCACGACCGCCGATGATACTGGTTACCATTATGGTCGCAACCCGAAGAGCTGGACACTCAAGGGTAAACTCAACGTGGGTGACGCATGGACGGTGCTGACTGACGTGACTGACGATACATCTATGCCACATGCATCCAAGACAGACGTGAACTTCGACATCTCAAACACAGAAGGTGCCTATAAGTACTTCCGATTCGAGGTTAACGCTATTGATGGTTCGACATATGGCCAAGAAGCGGGTCCCCAAGCATATAAGTTTCAACTCTCGAGGCTGCTGCTCAAAGGTACCGATGCAATGTTTGACGCCTCGTTTGCCACGGGCAGCGGTGGCACGGGCTGGAGTATCACCCCGACAACGCCCGAAGCGGGCTCTACGGTGACCGTCGCCTACACGGGCCAGCACAGGGTGAAGAGCGTCAAGGCCAAGAAGAAGGTGGAGGCTAAAACTCTTGCTGAGGCTACTGCAGGTGATATTGGCAAGATAGTCGGAAAGGACGGCAAAATCTACGCCACGAAGGCCGATGCCGAGGCTGTGGCTACAGGAAATGCCGTGGCCATGATAGCCTACGTGGGCAGCGAGACAGGTGTCGCCGGCTATACCCACGGCTTGGCGCTGGCACTGACCGATGAAAGCAGTAGTGGTATGTATTGGAATGATGCAAAGACAGCCTGCACTAACAAGAATACATCCGCAACCGTAGAGAGTGCATCATGGATGCTGCCCAGTAAGGATCAGTGGAATAATATGATTGATGCTTGTAAGAATGTATTAGGCGACAACGGTGACTCTCGGGATTTACGCGACGGCTTCACCAGTGTTGGCGGTTCTAACTTGGTGTCGAAGGACTACTGGTCAAGTACGGAGTACGAGTACGATTCCAACGAAGCATGGATGTTCAACTTTGGCTATGACTGTTGGTACGATTACCCTAAAGGCACAGAAGCCTATCCTCA
>JAEEPT010000061.1 GCA_016284895.1 Prevotella sp.
CTCCGAAGGCATTCTCCATGGCTGGCCCCACTCTTTAATAGCTATATCATATTGAGTATTTATAATATCATTTGTCTTATCTGGCAAGCTATACGTGTTCCCCTTTTGTGTTTCGCCCCCTGCGCCCAGATTCCAGTTTGCCCATTTTACAGACAAACCTAAATCAACGGGAGTAAGTGGGACAACAGCTTTGGGGTCTTTTGTCTTAAAAGACTTCACCTCGCTATAGATCTTACCTACTCCATCATTGCAGAAAAGTGCATAATAGTAGGTTGTGTTGGGCTGAAGATCGTTGACGACAATATAAAGGTGATACTCAGGATAAGAATAAGAGCTACTTTTACCAAATGCTTCCTCCTCAGTCATAAATTCCCGAACCTCTGCATCTGCAAAAAAATCATCTGGATTAGATGGAAATTCTGATCCTGCTTTAATACACATACGAGGAACGCTAACATCAGAATAAGAATAAATATTACCAGAAGAATAGAAGGTTGCCTGATTGGTCACAAAAGAGGCTGACGTATCTTCCACACTTGGTTCTGCCAAGCTATATTTTGTCATATTCTGATTCGCAAACGAAAGTTGGTTTTTATTTATACTAAAATTATCTTCACAAGCCACACACACTATCAGTGCTGTGAAAAACAATACTGCAAATTTCACTTTATTCATTTTCGCATCTCCTTTCATTATTTAAAATTTGTAACCTACGCCTAAATGGAATGACAATCGATTGTAGCCCGTCACACCTACGTTAATCATGATAGGGCCAGGATTGAAAATAAGTCCGCCATCTATAGCCAAGCCTTTATAAGATCCGTAATGACTATGCTCGAAGCCATTTTTCCTGTACCATTTTTTATTAGCATGTTCCAGAGCAATCGTCCGATTGTGGTAGCCTGCACCTACGTATAGGTAGAGAGGAATACCCAAACGCACTATGCCACCTGCAGTCACAGCCATATAGCCATCTTTTTTTTCTCCAGTAAAGAAGCCATGGTCATATTCAATTTCACCATCGGTTTTAGGCATGCCTGAAAAAATACCTCTCACGTAGCCACCAAACTGCTTAACGTAGCCTACCATCAAACCCAAGGGAACACATTTCTGATTTCCACCTAAGAACGCACTCTCCGCACTCACGAACCATTGATATCTGTCGGGTTTTTTAGTCCACCACGATGGGTCTTTCAGCGTAACGATTGTGTAATCTTCTTTTGAAGAGACAGATTGTGTCTTCTTCTGCTTATCCATGTAACTCACTTCCACTTTTTTTATAGGTTTAGTGGTCTCAAGTGAAAAAGATCCGTCAATACCTGTAGTCACTGAACGTGACGTACCTTTGCCAAGAACCTTTGCACCCGAGACGGGATTCCCATACTGGTCGAACACTCTTCCCGATGTGACATACTGTGCCTGAGCACACAGTACAGTGGCGAAAAGCATCGACATGAACATCAATTTTCTTTTCATTTTCTTATTTTTTAGGGTTAATTGTTATCGGTTTCGTTACTACCTGCGCCTTCTCATCCTTACTACGCAGTCGGCCCAACCACTTTTGGAAACGGGTGATGGACAAAACCGATGGCAGCGTAAAGATGGTGCGATGCTCCCACTGATATGGTCGGAGATCGGTGTTGTGTTTCACTGCTTCGCTGGCCTCCATCCCGAACGGACGAGGGGAGAATACAAAGTAGAATTCGTTCTGCACAGTACTGCCCTCAATCGTCATGATGAGCGGACCGTCTTCGTAAAAGATATATGTACTGTCGGCTATGATTTCGAAATAGTCCTTTCCTTCCTCTGGCACTATGCGGTTGGCCTGTTGGAACTCATCAACGAGATAGATGGCGAGGTAGCCTTTCACAGGCGAGCGAAACGATAGGTAGCACCAGTTGCCATCGATGAATACATCGTCTTCATAGTCACGAGTGGTGCCACCGCGCAGCACCAGTGCGTCCAAGCCTATCTTAGTCGTCAGGATTTCACGAGCCTTACCTCTCACTCTGCACGTGATGACCATCATGCCGTCCTCAAACTTCGGTTCGTCGAACTCCTCACGGATGGTCTCTATCCATTCGCCTTTTACTGCGCTCTCGCCCAAGGAGAAGAAATCAACCTTCGACTGTTTACCGCTGTTTTGCATGCGCGTCGTGTTGTATTGAGATACCACGGTGCCGAAAGCATCGGCCAGCGCCTGTTTCTTTGCACGTTCCGAGGCTGTGCGCCGTGCCTGCTCCAGTGTGATGTTCTCCGAAGCATGATAGGTGTATTCTGCCTCTACCGTCTTCGTTTTCTGGCTAAAGACGTTGAGGCAGAATGTACAGAGTAAAAATGCTGTTGATATTCGCATAATCATAAGCATTCGTTATATGCTTACCATCCGAGTCGTTCGTCAAGCTTCTTTTGCAGCTCGTCCCCCTCTTTTACCAGTTCGTCGCGTATGGCTTTTTTGGCAGCAGCCTTGGCCATCTTCGAGTTGTAGGCAATATAGACGCGCACCTCCTTGTTTTTGTTCTCGAGTGTACGATATACCTCCACCACGGGAATCACACGACCGATGTTCTGCGAAATCAGGTTCTTAGCTGCCGAAACCATCTTTGTAACGGATGCGGCCTCCTCTGCCTCCAACTGATTGTTCGACACAGTGTTCTCAATGAGTGCTGTCACTTCGGTTTGAATTTGTCCTGCCAGATTCTGTTTGGCCAGCTCCAGGGCCTGCATTTTTGCTGCATCATAGTTCTCGCCTATGCTCATGGCTTCGCCCATGAGATATTTGGGGAACAGATCTTCATCGAACTCCTGCTGCATCAAGTACGACCTGTCGAGCTGCTTGTCAAGGGGCAGTGCACCTGGAGCAGCCTTCCAACCCTCCTTAGCCAGTCGTTTGGCTTCCTTACGTGCTGCTTTCGTAGCCCTTGTGTTCAAGTCTTTCTTTGACAACTTTTTCAGTTCCTTACGTTCCTTGAGCTGCTCTTTCGTAATCTGAGCCTGCACGTTGCTGCCTGCAATGCTGAGCATCAGGACAGCCAATAAAACCTTCATTGTTTTCATTGGGTTATTAATTTCGTCTTGTCCTGAGGCCCCCTGCTGGACTGGTTTTTAGTTATTTCAGTAACCTTAACCTATATATATAAAAGAAGCGGGACCTGCTCTGTTGCTCATCCCGCAGACTAGGCCTCGCATTGCCCTTAACCAAGGATAAGCAACGCAAGGCCCACGCCTATATGTATAACTTCCACTCACTACGCTACGTAATGAGGGCTGTATATACATACCCATGGACGCTCTCTTGTTGCTTCATCGTGCGGCGGTTTTGAGTTGCGAGTTCAGAGTGCCACAGATAAAACGTCACAGAAACGTCTTTTTCTATATATAGTTGCATCCCCACTCCCCATGAGGCGCAGGTCTGCGAATGCAAAAATACGAAAAAGATTGGAACGTGCAAAGAAAAAAGCAAAAAAATGAAATAGCCTAAATCGCACTCGGAGCGTTAATACTGCTTGCTGGGAGCGTTTGGTATAGCCGTCCGATGCATTTAACAAGCCGTCCGATGCATTTAACAAGCCGTCCGATGCATTTACGTAATCTTATGACATTTTTAAAGCAAAAGTTTTTGATTTTAAAAAAAAGAATTATCTTTGCATGATGAAGGTGCTCGAAGTAACTGATATCAAAAAATATATTTTATGAAAGAATTAACCGGACAAGAGAAAGCCAACATTGCTTTTTGGCTGTATGACCTCAATTTAAGCCTGTGGCCGCAGAGACGTAAGGAAGTGTTAGAACTGGTCCTTCCACGTGCTGAGGAGGGCGATGCCGAGTGTTGCCGTTATATGGGTAAGGTGTATATCAATAACTGTCGAATTGGTGAAGGTGGTGCTGAGGAGGCTCGCCAGTGGATGAGAAAAGCTGTAGAGAAAGACAGCGATGCACTCTTCAGCCTTGGAAGCATACTAGAAGACCCCGACGAGCGGGAACAGTGTTACCTGCGTTATTTAGAGACCTTCGATGACGAGAAGCTGGCATTCTATCGCATAAGCAGAGAAGGATTGTTGGAGTGGCTGGCAAACCGTGTAGAAAATAATTCATCGTACACTCTTGACGGCAAACCAGACCAGACGGTGGCCGTGAGATTGTGGCAACGTGCTATAGATGGTGACAGCGAAAGTCCAGAAGCACACATGTATTTAGGAAAGGCCTACTTAGATGGACTGGGTGTGGAAGTTGATCAACAAAAAGCCTTTTATCACATTCAGTACGCCTACGAGCATCGTGGCGCTGCTTCGACGACCAACAGCATTTGGGAGGAAGTGCCGGAGCTCTATGCCCGCTGTCTGCGATTAGGGCTCGGCACCGACCCAAATGGGAAAACTGCTGGCGACGTGATGGGGCAGTTCCGTGAGGACTGGGACTACTTAGACGATATGTTGAGCAGATAAGTTTGGCCGTTTGGGACAAAGTTCGTACTTTTGTAACTCAAATCATTTCATAAACAGACAAATATGAAAAGAACAGCTTTCCTACTGACACTCGCCATGCTGTGCCTGACGCTGACGGCACAGCAGAAGTCGGCCCGCGAGGAAATAGCCGCAAACCGCTACCTCAGCGGCAGTAACTATCTGGACTACGACCGCCACCCGGCTACCAAACCGCTCACACCGGCACCCAAGGGCTACGAGCCTTTCTACATGAGCCACTACGGACGACACGGCTCGCGCTGGCTGATAGGCAAGCACGACTACAGCCGCGTGGCTGACGTGCTGGAGAAGGCTGAGAAAGACGGTAAACTGACGGAAAAGGGATGCTGGACGCTGGAACAGTTGCACCGCTTCATACCCTGCACAATCAAACGGTTTGGCGACCTGACCACCGTAGGAGAACGGCAGCATCACGGCATAGGACGACGCATGACGGAGCACTTCCCCGAGATATTCAAGAAGAAGGGCGTGGCGATTGATGCACGTTCGACGGTGGTTCCGCGCTGCATCCTGTCGATGATGGCAGAGTGTGAAGAGCTGATGGCTGCTAACCCTACGGCTCGTATTCACAACGATGTGAGTGAGTCGCTGCAGTACTATCTGAACCAGCCCAGGGATCAACGGTTGAAGGATCAGTCGAAACAGGTAAAGTCGAAACAGAAGCGAGCCTATCAGGAGCGCATGACGCAGGCCGACAGACTCATGTCACTGCTGTTCAACGATACGAAATGGGTGGAGGACAGCGTGAACACGGTGAACCTGATGTACGACCTGTTTGAGGTGGCTGCCAATATGCAGAGTCATGACACCGATATCGACCTGCTCAGTCTGTTCACTGCCGACGAGATGTACAGCCAGTGGTGCATACGCAACTGGTCGTGGTATCTGGACTATGGTGCTGCTCCGCAGACGGGCGGGATCATGCCTTTCTCGCAGCGCAACCTGTTGCACAATATCATTGAGACAACCGATACCGTGTTGGGCAGTTCGCCTGCTCAGGCCCACACGCAAGCCACCCTGCGCTTTGGCCATGAGGTGTGCGTCATGCCGCTGGCCTGTCTGCTGGAGCTCGACCAGTGCGGCATCAGCGTGGAGAACCCCGACTCGCTGGACCGTTATTGGCGCAACTACAACATCTTCCCTATGGGCTGCAACATTCAGATGGTGTTCTACCGTCCGAAGAAGGGACGCCAGGGCGACGTGCTGGTGAAAGTGTTGCTGAACGAGCGCGAGACAACGCTGCCCGTAGCCACTAAGCAGTGGCCTTATTATCCTTGGAACGAATTGCGCAGCTACTACATGGAGAAGCTGCGCAAGTATGAGGCTGAAAACTAAGATGTGAGGGAAGAAGTTCTTCAGTCTTGTGCTGTTTACTTCTTCAGATGGAAAGAACCGTAGGTGCGACCTTCACCGCGTGAAGCCAGTCCGGTGCCTTCCTGAAGGTCGAGCACCAGCGACATGCCGTTTTGGCTGGAGTTGATTTCATCGAACTCGAGTTTGTAGTTGCAGGTGTCGTCACCGTTGACCATCTTGTCTAAGTAAAGGTAAGTCCTTGCTCCGCCTACATTGACCACACGATAGGTACCTTTGAATTCACGCTTGTCGGTGGTGTTGTTAGCGGTGGTTTTCTGTGAAGTGAGAATGCACGCTTGCGAACCGAAGTATATCTTCTTGAGAAAACGCATGCAGAACTCGTCAATAGAATCGGGAATGTTAATGGTGTTCTCCTGAACATTCCATGTTGACTCAATGAAATATGACGGCTGCACGTTGCCTTTCACCGGTGGCTGATAGTCTTCCTTGTTTTTCTGGCATGCCGAAAAGGAAATGCCCAACATGGTGATGAGGCATAGCTTTTGCAGGAGTTTCATATTCATATAAACAGATGGTTATGTGATATCGAGGGCAAAAGTACATATTTTTTCAATATCATCAAAATCTTTTTTCTCGAAAAAGGACTTTTTACTTGGAAAATATACCAAATTGTCGTACCTTTGCAACAATATGCAATAAATCTGATATGCCAATAACGGCAAGCGTAATAAAAAAATGAATCATAATAAATAAGTAGAAGAAAAATGAGCAGAATTCTGATGATTGGCGCCGGTGGCGTCGCAACGGTAGCGGCATTCAAGATTGTGCAGAATGCCGATGTGTTTACTGAATTCATGATTGCCAGCCGCAGGAAGGAGAAATGCGACGCACTGGTGGAGGCCATTCACAAGAAAGGCTACACGATGGACATCAAGACTGCACAGGTGGATGCCGATGATGTGGAGCAGCTGAAGGCGCTCTTCTCCGACTACAAGCCCGAACTGGTGGTGAACCTGGCCCTGCCTTATCAGGACCTGACCATCATGGATGCCTGTCTGGCTTGCGGATGCAACTATTTAGACACGGCCAACTACGAGCCGAAGGATGAGGCCCACTTCGAATACTCCTGGCAGTGGGCCTACCGTGAGCGCTTTGAGAAGGCAGGTCTGACTGCTATCTTGGGCTGCGGCTTCGACCCGGGCGTGACCAGCATCTTCACTGCCTATGCTGCCAAGCACCACTTCAAGGAAATGCAGTACCTGGACATCGTGGACTGCAACGCAGGCGACCACCACAAAGCATTCGCCACCAACTTCAACCCTGAGATCAACATCCGCGAAATCACGCAGAAGGGACTCTACTGGGAAGACGGAAAGTGGGTGGAGACCGAGCCGCTGGAGATTCACAAGGACCTGACCTATCCAGAGATAGGCCCGCGCGACAGCTACCTGCTGCATCATGAGGAGATAGAGAGCCTTGTCATCAATTATCCTACGATTAAGCGCGCCCGCTTCTGGATGACTTTCGGACAGCAATACCTGAAACATCTGGAGGTGATTCAGAACATAGGCATGAGTCGCATCGACGAAGTGGAGTATGAAGCTCCTCTGGCTGACGGCTCGGGCAAGACCGTGAAGGTGAAGATTGTGCCGCTGCAGTTCCTCAAGGCTGTGCTGCCCAATCCGCAGGACCTGGGCGAGAACTACGAGGGACAGACCTCAATAGGTTGCCGCATCCGTGGCATTGGCAACGACGGCAAGGAGCACACCTATTATATATATAATAACTGTTCGCACCGCGCTGCCTACGAAGAGACAGGCATGCAGGGCGTGAGCTACACCACGGGTGTGCCTGCCATGATTGGTGCCATGATGTTCTGCAAGGGACTATGGAAGAAACCTGGCGTGCACAACGTGGAGGAGTTCGACCCCGATCCATTCCTGGAGCAGTTGAACAAGCAGGGACTGCCCTGGCACGAGATACACGACGGCGACTTGGAACTGTAGAAGCCAGCATCCGTCTATCAGCCACAATCAGGAGAGAATCCGGACACTCGCCTGATGGCAAGCTGCTCTTGAAACAGACCAAGTCGCTGAAGGGATTGAAGGGAGCCTATATCGTTGGAGGTAAGGCTGTCATCATTAAGTAAATGAGTGGAAGACTGTTATATGTATTGATTATTACAACCTTGTCTGCATGTGTTACTGCATGCAGACAGGGATTTAATGAACAGCCGGAGTCAGAACGCTCTGCCTTCGGCTGTTTCGTTGACTCCATCGATACGCTACAGATGGAGCAGGTCTTCCACCGACTGCTCGACAACGAGACTTCGAACTGGAAGGCCGACCTCTCGGTGAAGCAGCGTTATGCCGACACAAAGGACTTTGCACAGGTGCCGCTCTGGTTCAACCGCATGGGGATGTCAGCCGATGTCGACTTGCTCCTGAGTCATCTGCGACGCGAACTGCCGTTGGCTGGACTCGACTCGACTGCTTTCTTCGTAGCAGAGATTGCACACAACCTCAACATCGTACACATGCTGGCCTTTGACTCGCTGAACGTGAACATCAACGAGGTGCTGCCTCGGCTCGACTACCTGCTGTCGAAGGCTTACGTGCGATACTGTGTGGGACAGCGATACGGGTTCCTGCGCCCCGATAAGTTCTTCAACCGTCTGGAATACAAGGCTAATACCGACAACAAGGTCTATGCCCAGCTGTTTGGCTACGAGGTGAAGGCACCCGACTATGATGAGGCAATCGGCATGCTCTCCTCTCCTGAGCGGATGGAGTTCCTCTATGCCTCACGTCCACGCGACGAGGTGTTTGAAGCCCTGCGCAACAGTATCGACACCATCGGCAATGAGGAACAACGCCGACAGATAGCTGTCAATATGGAACGGTGCAGGTGGCAGCTCAAGCAGCCCGAGGAAGAACAGCGCAAGGTGGTGGTGAACATCCCGTCGCAACAGCTGTGGGCTGTCTGTTCCGACTCTGTGCTGAACATGCGCATCTGTTGCGGTGCTCTGACAAACAAGTCGCCCTTGCTCAGCAGCCTCATCGGTTATATGCAGGTGAACCCCGACTGGCTTGTGCCACAGAACATCGTGAAGAGCGACTTCCTGCGACATGCGGGCGACTCGGCCTATTTTGTACGCAACCGCTACTACATCGTGGACCGCAACTCGGGCGACACACTCAACCCTGCCGATGTGACTGCCAGCGAGATGGAGTCAGGCCGGCTGCGTATCGGACAGAAAAGTGGGGTAGGCAACTCGCTGGGGCGCATCGTGTTCCGCTTTGCCAATGACTTCGGTATCTACCTGCACGACACCAGTAACCGGCGTGCTTTCAACAATCAGCGCCGCACGCTCTCTCATGGCTGTATCCGGGTGCAGAAACCCTTCGAACTGGCATGCTTCCTGTTGCCCGAAGCTGATGAGTGGTTGCTCGACCGCATCAGGATCTCCATGGATATGGAACCTACAACCGAGCGGGGAGCGAAATACCTGAAAGAGCACGCCGACGATGAACGTCCGTTGAGACTTGTCAGTTATCAGGCTGTTTCGCCTAAAGTACCAGTCTACATCGTTTACTACACGGCTTATCCAAACCCAGAGACTGGCAGAATAGAATTCTGGCCCGACCTCTATGGCTACGACAAGGCTATGGCTGCTGAGATGGAGCCCTTCTTGCTAAAAAGATGAAAAAACAGAATCATTTATAGGATGATTTGCTAAAATTGTTGTAACTTTGCCACAAAGAAGGCAAAAACAAAGAATCACAACAGACCTAATAGTAAAAAACATAACAATTCATGGCAAAGAAAGAAACTGAGGATAAGGAAGTCCTCACCCCTCAACAGGAAAAGTTGAAAGCCTTGCAGGCTGCAATGTCGAAGATTGAAAAGGACTTTGGCAAAGGAAGCATTATGCGCATGGGCGAAGAAAAAATAGAAAATGTGGAAGTAATCCCCACAGGTTCGATAGCACTGAACGCTGCGCTAGGCGTAGGCGGTTATCCTAAAGGGCGTATCATCGAGATCTACGGTCCGGAATCGAGCGGTAAGACAACGCTGGCCATCCATGCTATAGCCGAGGCTCAGAAAGCTGGTGGCATTGCAGCCTTCATTGATGCCGAGCATGCCTTTGATCGTTTCTATGCTCAGAAACTGGGGGTCGACATCGATAATCTGTACATCTCGCAGCCAGACAATGGTGAGCAGGCGCTGGAGATAGCCGAACAGCTCATCCGGTCGGCTGCCATCGATATTATCGTAATTGACTCAGTTGCCGCCCTGACACCTAAGAAGGAGATTGAGGGCGATATGGGCGACTCAGCAGTAGGACTGCATGCCCGTCTGATGAGTCAGGCACTCCGTAAGGTGACATCGACCATCGCCAAGACCAACACTACTTGCATCTTCATCAACCAGCTACGTGAAAAGATTGGTGTGATGTTCGGCAACCCCGAAACCACAACAGGTGGTAATGCGCTGAAATTCTATGCTTCGGTGCGACTTGACATCCGCCGTGTCACCAGCATCAAGGATGGTGATAACGTGATTGGCAATCAGGTGCGTGTGAAAGTGGTGAAGAACAAGGTGGCTCCTCCATTCCGTAAGGCTGAGTTCGAAATCACTTTTGGTGAAGGCATCTCCAAGATAGGTGAGATTGTGGACTTGGGCGTAGAGTATGGCATCATCAAGAAGAGCGGATCATGGTTCAGCTATGGTGACTCGAAGTTGGCTCAGGGAAGAGATGCCACTAAGGAATTGCTGAAGGACAATCCTGAACTGTGCGAAGAACTGGAGGCACAGATTATGGAGAAACTGAAGGAGCAGAACGACTAAAAGATAATCTGATATAAAAGAAAAGTGGGCGGCATCTCTCAAGGTGCCGTCCACTTTCCTTTTTTTTACTGACTGAAAAAATGGGTGTTACTTCACGTACTTCACTTTCTGAGTTGAGGAACTGAATACCACCGTGCAGTTGTTGCCACTGATGCCAGAGCTGTACACCCACATGTACTCACCCTTGTTGTTCCGCACCTTTGAGTCGGGTTCACCCATAGCCAGCTTCACCTCGGTCTCATTGAAGCCAGCATGAACGATAGAGCGGCGGATATCAGCCAAGTGTTCTTGCTTCACCCCCTCAATGTTGCCTACGTTGCCGCTGGCAAAGAGGTGATAGAAATAATCGTCGTCAGAAAGGTCGTTGCCGTTGCTGTTATCGTCCTTTCCGTCATTAAGGAAACTCACCTTCTTCTTGTACTTCTTGCCGTCTTTCTCGAATGTCATCTTTACATACTGGGAACCGCCTACACCTGTAGCACCTGTCACGGTGAAACTCGTCAGACGGGGAATGGGCTCAAGGTTGCCCTTCTCGTTTTCAAGTTCAAGTCGGCGGAGGGTAAACACACGCATACCTATATATTTACGGTATTGTAGATCGGCTGACATCTTGTCAGTCAGTATGTCAAACGAACCCTCAAACGTGTGCTTGATGACATCGTCTTCAGTAAACTCATGATCGCTCATGCCACTATTGGTGCGGCTGAGCGCCACGTTCTGGAAGAACTCACGGCCATCGTCGTCCTGCACAATGAGTTTCACGGGATAGTTGCGCGTTCCCACACCAGCTGCTACTACCGTCACTTCTACCGGCTCAGGCAACTCAATCTTCTGATAGCCGTAGCTCGTCGTGCTGACATCAACATTATATACCTTTCGCTTGGTGATGAGGCGTTTGCCAACCAGTTTGTCAATAGCTATGTCAACATCGCCCAGATAGGCCAGCGTGGGTACGCCGTGCTTGGAGAAACAATAATCGTCGAACTTGTTTGTGGGCAATTCAAAATAGTAGGGTGTACCGTCTGCCTCGTCAACAAAGTTGACACGCTCATGCAATTCATTCTCACCGGAATGGCCTTTATAGACCAAAATCTTATGGCGTAGTGACATACTGCTAACCATGCTGCCAGTGCTGTCGCAAAACGTACGGATCACCATGTCCTTTTTGTCAGGTATCACCATGAAACGCATGCCATCCTTCCAGTCGCACATGCTCTGGTAGGGAAAGTTTTTCTGAATGAAACTCATTGCAGCCGCCTGTTCGTCGGTTACTTCCTCTTCTGGCATCGATTTTTCATTCTCCTCAGTGAAAATAATGTTGTTTGTCCACACCAGGTACTTGTTGTTCGGATCACGTGTCTGTGCCTCTGTTGTCATGCCAAACAACAGGGCCGCAGCCATAAAAAACATCCTTTTCATCATGTATCGTATTTCTGACTTTTATTGGATTATTGCGTTGCAAAGATAGAAAATCTTTTTTACATTATGCCAAAATGTCGTAATAAATGGTGGATTCTTTATGAAAAATATACTTTTGGCATTGACTTTGCTACTCATTGGGTGGCTAGTGCCGAATAAAATGGAATAATAACAAACAAAATAATAAGAATTATGGGAAAGATTATTGGAATTGATTTAGGTACAACAAACTCGTGTGTATCTGTTTTCGAAGGCAACGAGCCTGTCGTTATTGCTAACAGTGAAGGCAAGCGCACAACGCCTTCAGTAGTAGGATTCGTCGAAGGTGGCGAGCGTAAGATCGGTGACCCTGCCAAGCGTCAGGCCATTACCAATCCGCAGAAGACCATTTACTCCATCAAGCGCTTCATGGGTGAGACCTGGCAGCAGACGGAGAAGGAAATTTCACGCGTACCTTTTAAAGTAGTAAATGAGGGTGGCTATCCTCGTGTAGATATCGATGGTCGTAAATATACTCCGCAGGAAATCTCTGCTATGGTGCTGCAGAAGATGAAGAAGACCGCTGAGGACTATCTGGGACAGGAGGTGACTGAGGCTGTCATCACAGTGCCTGCTTACTTCTCTGATTCACAGCGTCAGGCCACGAAAGAGGCTGGTCAGATTGCAGGTCTGAACGTTCGTCGTATCGTCAATGAGCCTACGGCAGCAGCTTTGGCTTATGGTATCGATAAGACCAATAAGGATATGAAGATTGCTGTGTTCGACCTTGGTGGCGGTACATTCGATATCTCAATCCTCGATTTCGGTGGCGGTGTGTTCGAAGTGCTTTCTACCAATGGTGATACCCACCTGGGTGGTGACGATTTCGACCAGGTCATCATAGACTGGCTCGTTGATGAGTTTAAACATGACGAGGGTGCCGATCTGAAGAGCGATCCTATGGCTATGCAGCGACTGAAGGAGGCTGCTGAGAAGGCAAAGATTGAACTGTCAAGCTCTACTTCTACAGAGATCAACCTGCCTTACATCACTGCTACGGCAGCAGGTCCTAAGCACCTCATCAAGACACTGACACGTGCTAAGTTCGAGCAGCTGGCTCACAATCTGATTCAGGCTTGCCTCGTGCCTTGCCAGAATGCCGTTCGTGATGCAGGCATCTCAGTAAACGATATCGACGAGGTCATTCTCGTAGGTGGTTCAAGCCGTATCCCTGCAGTACAGACGCTCGTGAAGAACTACTTTGGCAAGGAACCTTCAAAGGGTGTGAACCCTGATGAGGTGGTAGCTGTAGGTGCAGCCATTCAGGGTGCCATTCTGAATCAGGAGACTGGTCAGGACATCGTGCTGCTCGACGTTACTCCGCTTACACTGGGTATCGAGACGCTCGGTGGTGTGATGACCAAGCTGATTGAGGCTAACTCGACCATCCCTTGCAAGAAGAGCGAGACCTTCTCTACCGCAGCTGACAATCAGACAGAGGTGACCATCCACGTGCTGCAGGGCGAGCGTCCTATGGCTGCACAGAACAAGAGTATTGGTCAGTTCAACCTCACTGGCATTGCTCCTGCCCGTCGTGGCGTACCTCAGATTGAGGTGACCTTCGACATCGACGCCAATGGTATTCTGAAGGTGAGTGCTAAGGATAAGGCCACAGGCAAGGAGCAGGCCATCCGTATCGAGGCTTCGTCTGGCCTCTCTCAGGAGGAGATTGACCGCATGAAGGCTGAGGCTGAGCAGAACGCTGAGAATGATAAGAAGGAGCGTGAGCGCATCGACAAGATGAACCAGGCTGACTCTATGATCTTCCAGACTGAGACCTTCCTCAACGAGAACGGTGACAAGCTCGGTGCTGACAAGGCCAACGTAGAGCAGGCTGTACAGCAGCTGAAGGATGCCCACAAGAGTGGTGACATCGCAGCCATCGACAACGCCATCAATAACCTCAATCAGGTCATGCAGGCCGCATCTCAGAAGATGTACCAGCAGGGTGGTCAGGCAGGTCCTCAGCCAGGTGCCGATGCAGGTCAGCAGTACCAGGGTGGCCAGCAAGCTCAGTCGAACCCCAACGACAACATCCAGGATGCCGACTTCGAGGAGGTCAAATGAGACGCATAAGCAAAGACATAACAAAACACTATCAAATGGCGTGTAGCTCAATGAGTTACACGCCATTTGCTTTTTATAGGCTCATGTTTTCTATGTGCTTATTCTGCCTTTTTTTACGGCTTTTTTGTTACATGTGTGTAGCACGACAAAAACGTCGACCAAGTTCGACTAATTACGACTTATCCATACTTATTCCTACTTAAAAGTAGATGAAGTACAGGATGGTTTACTGACAAAATGTAAGTATAGCCAGGGCTCTTTGGGGGTCAAAATAAAAACGTTTTCGGGGGGCAGCGCAACTTCGCCCTCGGGGGTCAAATACACGCGGCTTTTCCACGCCGGGCTATGCGATATGCCCATGCCAAACATTATCCAGGCAATAGGCTCAAACGGTCGCTGAGCAAATAGCCCTCACGCGCATACGTAATATAATGAGCAGGTGTTTCCAAATTGAAAATACCTGCTTTTGAGTGACCATATGTCCGAAGCTTACAAAATTTTTTGGATAGTGTCGGACAAATGGTATTTTGCTTTCCTTGTGGCCAATTCTTTCAAAGTGCATTATTTGCACTTTGGATTGCACTTAGGGGACTCTTACCTAAAGCAGAGACAATGATTCTTAACAATTATTTCCGTCCAACAACATCAAACCTTTTATCGTCAGCAAATAACGTTGACGAGGATGATGGGGATTGGCTGGATACTTCATACACACAAATCCTTCTCTTATTGCT
>JAEEPT010000062.1 GCA_016284895.1 Prevotella sp.
ATTACCACCAGCAAAGGTACCTTTTCGAGTGATATCATCGGCACCTTGAACAGAAGCGATGTCGAGCAGAGACTCTGTTTTGATTTCGACAATCTTCAAGTTTGGTTTGATATATTCTTTCATTTTTTCAAATTTTTTTTTCAACATGTTGCTTATTTCACAGTGATACGCTTTCCGCCTACGATATAGATGCCCTTCTGCAGTCCGTTCAGGTTGTCGGCATTCTTGCGTACCAATTGTCCGTTCAGGTTGTAGATGTTGCCTACGGTCGTTGCCCTCTCACTGTTAAGACCTTCGATGGCAGTCGTCTCTTCGTCCACAAAGAATACGAGTGAACGAGCGCCACTACCGCCTGCAATCTGGATATAGGCACGATAGGGGTTGATGATTGCGCCATTAGCACCAACATCATAGATACCGTTATTGCTCAACACATAGTTAGCTTGTGCATTAGTGATGTTTGTGCTATTGTATGCTCCTATAAGTGAAGCCTCGTTCTTTGTCACGATTGGGGTCTCTGTCGTTGCAGACACAGCGATGTTGTTGAGAGTAATCTCGCTCTTGTCGGATGCTGAGCGCATGAGGAACGGCTCGTTGGCAGCGCTTTCGGTAGCAGTCTCGAAGCGGATGCTACCTGTTCCTGCGTTGAAACTGCTCAGCACTGCGATGTTGTCAACACCGCTTACTGCGAAGGGATAGACGGCAGTTGCCCAGCGGCCTGCGGTCAGCGGGCGCGAAATCTTCACAGTGGGATAAGTGCCAGGGGCGTATGTGGGAACAGAGCCATCGGCAAAAGTAATATCCTCTGCTGTGCGGAGGTCAATGTCAGCAATACCAATCTGCATCTGCGTATTCTGTCCACTACCATTAAGTGCTTTTTCAAAATTAAATTTATAGTCGCCTGCTGTCGTGGAAACAAAGTAACCCGTATAGTCGTACCATTTAGTTGGATCACTCTGACAGCCATCATCAGCAGCTTGGAATCCAGGAGCCAGGGTAATAGGATTGCCTTCAGGGTCAGTCATCACCACATTTGTTACTCTTGGGTTAGCTTCATTCCATCTGCCATGTTTGAACGTGATCTTATAAATCTTACCAGCTTTCAACGGCATAGTATAGCCATCTGTCTCACCATAGGTTGCATTATATTTCAGCAACAGAGCCTTGCGAGAAGATGAAGCCGAAAGGCCTGCATTGCTTGTACCCTCGCTTCCGCCCATGATTCTTGAATGATTATTATCGCCATTATACAGATTCCAACCATTGGGGAAATCTTCTCCGTTAATTGTTTGATAAATATTAAAATCACCACTGGCGAAAGCATTCACCTCACCGAGGTTCTGTTTCCAATCAGCTCCTCCTAAATCATTGATTGCATCATAAATCTTCCACTTGAGTTCAGTACCAGATTCAAGTACACCTTTCGCTTTTTTCCATGCTTCAATGGCTTCGACATTTTCGTATGGTGCATACTCGTCTTTTTCAAAGCCAAGAGGATAAGCGTTGAATAAGTCCTCAAGTTCTTTGCGGTCCTCTTCGCTTGTCGCCTCTGTGTACTTAGTTATAGATACAGATTGTGGTGTGTAGCAAAACCATTGAGAGATAGCGTTAGCAAATCCGAGATATTTTACTCCATAGTTGTATGTACCTGCAGAGGCGACATAGAGATAAACATCATTGAAATATTTTCCATCCTGAAACATCTTTAAAGCTGATGCTTGACTGTTTGCGTAGTACTTGTTATTGTATAGTACGTCAGCCGGATTGCTTCCATCAACAGCTGCATCGTGACCAGTCTCGTCATAGAGAGACTTAATCTGTGTTTCGCTGTTGCCGAAGAAGAGAATTACTGGTGGGAAATCGATACCATTCTCATGCATTGTTTGAGTTACCTCATTGCTTGCAGAGCGATAAAATGCCTGCATGGAGAACCGATAGATTCCTGGTTCAGTAATGTCTACGCTGCCATTGTAGACAATTTCACCCGTATTAGATCCATCAGGTTGATTACCTTGAAATTTTTCTACGGTGGAAGTAATGTCACTTGATGGCACGATAGGTGTCTGGTTGAAAAATTCTGAGTGAAGTTTATCAGAAAGATCGCTCATACTGGTTATGCCCGTAAGTGATTTGTAGTCAGATGTAGCAGAAGCAGATGATGCTACACTTGCTGCTTGCGCGTCTTTTAAACCTTGTAGATAGGTAGCGTGATCTTCAGGTGTTTCAAGTGTCCAGTTAATGATAGGTCCGCTATTTGTGCCTGTACCATCGTCATAGACAGAAATGATAGCATTGTTAACATCATCGTCGTTATATTTAAAGTATCTTCCTGCTGTCATTGAAGTGTTGTGAATACGATATTCACCATCATGCAAAGTAATGTCGAATTTTGCATCATCACCTACTGATCCCTTGTCAGCCCAACACTGCCAATTTTCAGTATGGTAATAGAATCGTTTCGTGTCTTGAGGCGAGAGGGTTGACTTGTTGTCAGCTGTTGTGGTAATGGCTATTGGCAGACCGTATTTGTCTATTGTGGCATGTGTTCCACTGGCATTGCCTCGAGCCAGATACTTACCACAAGCCGCCGTTACGCTTTTGGATGTTGAATTCCATGTGGAACTTGCTTTCAGGTAATAAGTTCCATCAGGGATTAATGAAGTCATCGTGATTGTACTCGTCTTGTCACTCTTGAAGTAGAAATAGCCCGATGTAAGGGCAATGGTAGTATATCCAGAAGCGGCAATAGATAGTGTTGCTGTTTCACTATCTGCATCTTTGCTTTCATCTTGAGCATAGGTTATTGTTACTGCTTCTGATGATTCGATTTTGTAAACTCCTGCTGTGCTGACTTCGTACCTGTTCCATGCATCTTTAGTAACAGAAGATCCAGTCGTAAATGCAGTAGGAGAGTAATAGGATATATTGTTGCCGTTATAATAAAGATGTACGTTATCAATACCCATCCAATTGGCCGTTGCAGTTGTCTGCTCCAAGCCTATTGAAAGTGTATTGTTTGTAACTAAAGTACTTACCTCATAGTAAATAGGGGTTGTTGTTGTCAAATATGTCTTATTTGAATTGGCAAAGATGTATTGATTTTCAGTATCAAGGTTATTTACAAACGCAGCCATTTTAAGTGTGTACTTTCCGTTACTTATCGAAGTAATGTCCTTGTACATCTTATTAGCTTTTGCTGTTCCGTTCCAGTTCTCAAAAAAGGGAACAATGAAGGCACCACCTTGATTGGACGCTATCGCTTTATTTTGAAACTCGCCAGTAGTACTCCAACCTGTTATATTACTGTCAAAAGTTGTATTCCCCACTTTACTGCTAGCAATATCTGTTCCGTATTTTTCAGATAGATAGTTCGCATAGTCTGTTTCCGTCACGAACTGCCAAAAGGTGTATTTCTCGTCTAAATTTGATTGCTCATTTGAATTACATGCTACACGATTATCATTTCCTGTATTGATGTAAACGAAGGCATTTTCCGTGTCTTTCCATGCGTATGGATGAAGCTTGTATGTTCCATCGCTAACATTGTCGATCCTGAATGGAATTTCGCCAGGATAATCGCCATATTTTCCCTTGAAATTTGCCCAGTATTTTCCCCAAAAAAAGCCTTCTGAATCACCATTAAGGCGAAGTTTAATATAATAATCTTCATCAGACTCTTCTATTATCCAAGGACGTCCATAATCTGCAACATATGGTGCAGGTCCATCTCCCGTTTCTCCCGCTGCTGTTAGAAATTTTTGGGTTGCAGGATTATAAAGGTAATATACGTTACCTGTTGTTGGTGTAGATGCGGTGGGCACCACATTTGCCCTAGCATTTTGACTTAACCCTACAATCATAGCAAGGGTAGCCATCAATAGTTTAAGTTTTCTCATGCTTAAATAATGCTTAGTATTTTAATTGTTAATAATCTTTTCTTCAGCTCTTCTTAAAAGGAGTCTCCGCTGTCTGGCAGGGAGGGGAGAATGCAGTGATTCCTTGGCTTATAATATAAGGTGTGGACCTTGCAATTTCAGTTTGCAAAGGTAGAAAATATGTGAACAATAAGTAGTGGATTGTTGAAGGAAAAACAAATAATTACGTTAAGTTTTGCAAATTTAGTAGAAGTTAACTAAAATTGCGCGAAGCTTAATAGTTACACTTTCGGATCGGGAATGACCTTAAAGGCGTAGCCTTGCTCCTTGAGCCACTCGATGCTCTGGGGAAGGGCGGTGCGCAGCTTTTCGATGGCTTTGAGCGAGTCGTGGAAGGTGATGATGGAGCCATTGCGGGCATAGCGCTTCACGTTGTTCACCACGTCCTCGGCGGTGAGCCACTTGGAGTAGTCGCGCGTGACGAGATCCCACATCACCATCTTGTAGCGTTCGCGGGTGAGTAGGGCATACTGCACTGGACGTATCCACCCGTGGGGTGGACGGAACAGGTGGCTGTGAATATAGGCATTGGCTTTCTCCACGTTATAGCTGTACTCATGGAGTGAGTGGCGGAAGCCGCTGATGTGGTTGTGGGTGTGATTGCCCACCTGATGGCCCTCATCCACAATCTGCTGAAACAGGTCGAGATGTTTCCTCACGTTGTCGCCTACCATGAAGAAGGTGGCTTTGACATCGTAGTCGCGAAGAGTCTGAAGAATGAAAGGCGTAGATTCGGGAATGGGACCATCGTCGAACGTCAGATAGACTGCATGTTCGGCGTGGTCCATTCTCCAGTAGGCCTTAGGATAGAGCCAACGCAGGTAGATAGATGGTTGCTCAATGATCATGACTCAGCGTTGTCAATCTGTAGCTCTTCTTCTTTACATCATTTTTCGTTCAGAACTGTCCGCCACGACTGCTATAGGTGCGTGCCAGCTCGTCAAGACGCTTCGAATAACTGTCACCCAACTGCTCATCGATGGTGCTGGCGATGTCGGCCAGGTGGTTCATGATGTAGAGGTGGTACATGCAGTCGTTCTGGGCGGCAGTGAAGCGTGCAGGCGTCAGCGAGCAGTAGTAGTTGACGTATTGTGTGGATTTCTCCCACATGATCTCGATGAGCTCACGGGCCTTGTCGTCCTTGCCGATGGCAGCGTAGCTACGGATAATGTCGAGCGAGCCTCCTTGATAGTCGTGAGGCACGTTGGCCTGCGGGAACTCCTGCTCAGCGCGGGCCAGCACCTCGGCAGCTTTCTCGTCCTGTCCTTCCTCGACAAGATGAAGGGCCAGCAGTGCCATCAGTCGACGGTGTGTGTAGCACATACGCATAACGGTCTCGTCGAAGTAGATGCCCGGCGTGTTGGCACCACCGAACTTGAAGCGGTGCATCACGTTCTCGTAGGTCTTCTCGGTGTCGAAGTTCTTCATGCCAGGCACAACACGTCCGTTGACATTGGTTGTGAACGGTGTGATGCGGTTGGCCAAGCCTTCCTGCACGAAGTTGTCGCCCAGGTTCATGTAGTTCTCCGAGCCTACGGTGGTAGCTACATAGATGGGGCGTTCCCAGTTGGCATTGGCTATCATCTCAAGCATCATCAGGTCGCCTTTGTAGAGGGCTCCCTTGCCCTTGAGCGAGATGACCATGCGGTCGGGTATGCTGTCGCTCTGCATCATTATGCCGCTGCGACGTACTGCCTCCTTGTCGATGGTCATATAGACGGTGTCGGTGGGGATGACATGGAAGTCGCTGTTCGTAGAGCGTACCCAGTAGCGAAGGATGTTCTTTAGTTCGAAAGGCTCGTCGCCGAACTGTGCACGGGCCTGCTGTGGATTCTCGGCATAGAACGACAGAACCTCATTCTTCAGACGTGGGTCAACCTGTACATATTCATTTGTTCCTGCGCAATACTCCAGTCGCTTCCATGTGATGGGCAACGAGGGCGAGTCGTAGGCAGGACGCACCATCTGGTCGATGTACCAGTCGGTTTGCAGGTAGCTGAGGTTGCACACGCGGGCATCGGTGCGCACTCCCTCGGTGTCCTGATTGTACCACAGAGGGAAGGTGTCGTTGTCGCCGTTGGTGAAGATGATGGGGTTGCCCGTCTGCTGCAGTGAGTTCAGGTAGTTCTGTCCGAAGTCACGGCAGGTGTAGCGGTTGGAACGATCGTGGTCATCCCACGTCTGCGAAGCCATCTGCAGGGGCACTATAAGACAGATAAGGCCGACAAGACTGATAAGGGCTACAGACTCTTTCTTTGTCATCTTCGACAACCAGTCGCACAGTGCTGCCACACCCATGCCGCACCAGATGGCGAAGGCATAGAACGAGCCAGCGTAGGCATAGTCGCGCTCACGAGGCTGCATGGGGGTCTGGTTCAGGTAGATGACGATGGCAAGACCTGTCATGAAGAACAGGAAGAACACCACCCAGAACTGCTTCACGCCCTTTTGCCCACGGCATACCGACTGCCACACCAGTCCTAAGATGCCCAGCAACAGGGGCAGACAGTAGAACACGTTGTGACCCTTGTTGCTTTTCAGGTCGTCGGGCAGCATGTCTTGATTGCCCAGGCGGGCATTGTCGATGAAGGAGATGCCTGTGAGCCAGTTGCCGTGCTCAGGTTCACCATGTCCTTGGATGTCGTTCTGTCGTCCGGCAAAGTTCCAGAGGAAGTAGCGCCAGTACATCCAGTTGCACTGATAGGAGAGGAAGAACATGAGGTTGTCCCACTGACTGGGCACCTTCACCATGATGTTCTCGCCACAACGGTCGTAAGGTACTTGGGTGCCGTTGATGTTGCCACCCATCCAGCTCTCATACTGTCCTGCGTGCGAAGAACTCCACATACGAGGGAAGAGCATGTTCTGAGCATAGATATATTCGTCCTTGGTGCGTACTACAAAGTAGGAGTCTTTCTCGTCTTCAGTGGCTTTCTCCTTGCGCTGCCACACGGGCTTGCCTGTGCTCATCATGGGACGGCAGTAACCACCATCCTTTTCAAGAGCCACCTGTGAGGTGTAGGCCTGTCCATAGAGAAGCGGGCGCTGACCGTACTGGTCGCGACCCAGGTAGTCGCCCAGGGTAAAGATGTCCTCAGGTGAGTTCTGATCCATCGGGGGATTGGCACTTGAGCGAATGACAATCACGGCATAGGTCGAATAGCCTATCATCAGCATCAGCATGCAGAGCAGCATGGTATTCTTGAAGCGGGCTGATACGAGCGGAGCCTTCTTATAGGAACGATTGAGCACGAACCACAGGATGACAAGTACAATGGCTCCGATGATGGCAGCACTCCAACCATAACCGTAGAACGGAATGCCCAGCATGCCGATAGCCAGCAGGGTGGCAATGTTCTGCCGTTTCCAGTTCTGAGGAACCTCATTGTCGGGGGATGTCGGACGGCTTGTCTGCGTCTCATAGACGGCCCAGATCACTATCGCAACAAGCAGTGCGATATAGATGTATTCACCCGTATTGAACGGCATGTGAAGCGTGTTGACGAAGAACAGCTCGAACCATCCGCCCACGGTGATGATGCCTGGCACCACGCCGTAGAGCACCACTGCCACCAGTGCAAAAGAGATAAGCAGGGCTATGCAGGAACCTTTTAGGTTGGCATTGGGGAAACGCTTGTAGTAATAGACAAGCACGATGGCCGGCAGGCACAGCAGGTTCAGCAGGTGGACACCGATGGAGAGGCCCGTCATGTACATGATGAGCACCAGCCAGCGGTCGGCATGCGGCTCGTCGGCATGGTCCTCCCATTTCAGAATGAGCCAGAACACCACTGCGGTAAAGGCTGAGGAATAGGCATAGACCTCGCCTTCCACTGCCGAGAACCAGAAGGTGTCGCTGAAGGTGTATATCAAAGCG
This sequence comes from Prevotella sp., assembly GCA_016284895.1. Lineage (GTDB taxonomy): Bacteria > Bacteroidota > Bacteroidia > Bacteroidales > Bacteroidaceae > Prevotella. The sequence continues at coordinate 7,813 of JAEEPT010000062.1, forward strand.
CCCACCATGGCAGAAGCCTCAATGGCTATCCACTTGTATAGGGGAATGTCCTTCAGCGAGGTGGCATTCCGGAAGTCCTCCTGCTTGATAAGCAACCGACGGGTGAGGTGCGAGACGGTCCAGAACAGGAACAGAATGGTCGCTGCCGAGAGCAGGGCACTCATCATGTTCACCATGTAAGCTACATGGCTGGGGTCGCTTGCAAACTGTGAGAACAGGTTGGCCGTCAACATGAAGAAAGGAGCACCCGGCGGATGTCCGATTTCGAGTTTGTAGCCTGTAGAGATAAATTCCGGACAGTCCCAGAAGGACGCTGTCGGCTCAATGGTGGAACAATAGACAATGGCGGCAATGGCAAATGCCAGCCAGCCCATGACGTTGTCCACGATTCTGAATTGTTTCATTACTTATACGCGTTCTTATATATTTTTATAATTCTAATCTGCAAAGGTAACTCTTTTCTGTGGAACACACCCCATTGGGCGTTGACCATTATTGTTTTTTAACCATTGAAGCGGTTTCCATGCTATGTACTCCTGTGTTATATGAACAACTGAGCACCATAGATGAGCAGAACGTAACGCAGGAATTTGCCGATGGCCATGCTTGTCAGCGAGATAGGAATGTTGGCACGCATCAGTCCCAAGGCAATGGTGATGGCAGAACCCAAGACAGGGATAAAGGCGAAGAATCCCATCCAGGCTCCTCGTCCAGCCATAAAGCGTGTGGCACGGTCTAAGTCCTTCTGCTTGACATGCAGATACTTCTCTATCCATTCCAACCGGCCTTGGCGTCCCACGAAGTAGTTGAACATGCCGCCAGCCACATTGCCGATGGTTCCGTAGATGATCAGCCCCCAAGGGTCTAATCCTGCTGCCAGCAGTCCTGTCATGACTGCCTCGCTGCTGAAGGGGAAGAAGGAACCGGCGATGAAGGCGGTTACCAGCATGCCCCAATAGCCATAGCTGATCAGGAGGGAGATGATGTATTCCATAGCCAGAGATGATAGAAGCTGATTGCCAGGATGATGACTGCCAGTACTTTGAAGGTGATGTCAGTCACACGGGTTCTCGTCAGGGCGATGTAATGTCCCATCAGAGGTGATGTGAAGACAATCATCAGGCGGATGAGCGTGTTGTAATGCTGTGGCATCAGCAACAGCATCAGCAGAGTGACGGCATCCATCCAGATGAAGATGGCATAGAGCATGCGGATGCGAATCTTGTCGTCAGCATGTTTGCGGATAAAATGGGTGGTGCCTATCGCTGCCATGACGAATACCAACAACAGCATCAGCAGGGAAGGAATGTCCTCTGTCCACTGAGCGATGCTAAAGGTGGGCGTCGTCGCCAGTTGTGAGAAGTGGTCTGTCAGCGTTGATAGGTTGCCGTAGTAAAGCAGCCAGCAGAACCATGCCCAGTAGGGTGTCAGGACTCCTAACAGAGAGGCCATCCACGTCTTCCACGACAGCGACATCAGGTTCGTGTACATCATCACCCACATCATGGGAAGCAGCCATAGCACTTCGACGAATGTCATGCTGGCGATGCCTAAAAACAGCATGGCATAGTAGGTGCGCCCCGAAGCCTCACGGTCTTGGTAGCTGGTAAACCAAAGCAGCAGGCAGGCTATCATGCATATCTCCGTGACGGCACCGTTCAGCGAGGGAAAGAGAAAACAGGCAGCACAACTCAGGGCAATGAAGACGCACGACACCATCCGTGAATAGATGCGCAGTAATACGTGAACATTGTTCATGGTTGCCATCAGGTAGCAGCTCGTGGCAAAACAGCCGAACTGGAGCCACCAGCCGTTGCTCACCAAACCGGCAGCCAACCATATCAGACAGGCATATACCACCATGAAGGGCAGTGCCAGTCTGCTTTCTGCTATCTTGTTCTGTAGTCTCTTAATCATGAGCCGTTATAAATCTGCTCCGATGTCTCTTCTGAAGTATTTGTCTTGGAAGTCAATCTGTTGAGCCATGTCGAACGAGCGGTGCAAAGCCTCGCTCTTGTCCTTACCATAGCTGCTGACTGCCAGCACGCGACCGCCGCTGGTCACGACCTTGTCGTTCTTCATCTTTGTTCCGGCATGGAAGATGACGGTGTTGGGTGATGGGTGTTGGGTGTTGGGTGATGGGTGTTGGGTGTTGGGTGATGGGGGTTGGGTGTTGGGTGCTGGGGGTTGGGTGTTGGGTGCTGGAAGACCTTTGATAGGGAAGCCCGTGATGTACTCCTCGGGATAGCCGCCGCTGACCAGCATGACGCAGACGGCGGCACGGTCGTCGAACTCAATGGTGTATTGGTCCAGCGTGCCGTTGGCAACACCTTCGAACAAGTCCACAATGTCTGTCTTGAGACGCAGCATGACCGTTTCCGTCTCGGGGTCACCCATGCGGCAATTGTACTCTATGACCTTTGGTTCGTAGGTGGCCTTCTTCGGATTGTTAGGACAAGAACAGGCATTGATGAGGCCGAAGAAGATGAAACCCTTGTAGTCGATGCCTTCTTCCTTCAGACCCTCCACGGTAGGACGGATGATACGCTCTTCCACCTGTTGCATCCACTCTTTGGTAGCAAAAGGAACTGGACTGACGCTGCCCATGCCGCCCGTATTCAGTCCGGTGTCACCCTCGCCGATGCGCTTATAGTCCTTCGCCGCGGGTAGTATCTGGTAGTGCTCGCCGTCCGTCAATACGAAGACAGAGCACTCGATGCCGCTCATAAACTCTTCGATGACCACGCGACTGGAGGCATTGCCGAACATGCCGCCCAGCATCTGCTTCAGTTCATGCTTGGCTTCTTCGAGTGTAGGAAGAATCAGCACGCCCTTGCCGGCACACAGACCGTCGGCCTTCAGCACGTATGGAGGCTGGAGGGTTTCCAGGAAGGCCAAACCTTCTTGCAGTCTGGTGCCGTCGAAGGTCTCGTAGCGCGCCGTGGGAATATGGTGACGCATCATAAATGCCTTGGCAAAGTCTTTCGATCCTTCCAGCACGGCACCCTTCTTCGAAGGACCGATGACTGGAATATGCTGTGTGCGGATGTCGTTCTTCAGGTCGTCGTAGATGCCCTTGACCAGCGGCACCTCAGGACCTACCACCACCATGTCGATGGCTTTCTCTACACAGAACGCTTTGATGGCCTCAAAGTCGTCAGCCTTCATTTCTACGTTCTCTCCGCATTCACCCGTTCCTGCATTGCCAGGAGCGATATACAGCTTCTCACACTTTTTACTCTGAGCAATCTTCCAGGCCAGTGCGTGCTCACGACCGCCACTGCCCAACAGTAGAATCTTCATCCCGTTTATCTATGTTTTTGTTGTTTCAAGGTGCAAAGTTACGAAAAGTCGAGAGCAAAACAAAAGAATTCTTCTTTTTTTTGTCGAGACGGAGTAAGTTCGGCTATTTTATAGCCCAAGTTACGAAAAAATAAAGAATAATAGGGAGGAATTAGAAAAAAAATCGTACCTTTGCAGAAGAAATGCAGCAGATGATTACCATACTCGGACCGACGGCGAGTGGAAAGACTCCGTTAGCAGCGGCTTTGGCTTTGGCACTGCCGTCCGTACATGGCGAGGTGGGAGCAGAGATTATCTCTGCCGACTCCCGTCAGGTGTACCGGCGCATGGACATCGGCACGGGTAAGGACTTGGACGACTATCATCCTGTGGTCAACGGTTTTCCCGTTGACATCCCCTGTCACCTCATCGACATCTGCGAGCCTGGTACGAAGTACAACCTGTTTCAGTATCAGCAAGATTTCCAGCAGGCTTACGACGACATCGTCAGCAGGGGGAAGACGCCTATTCTTTGTGGAGGTACAGGGCTCTATATCGAGGCTGTGCTGAAAGGATATCAGTTGTCGCCCGTTCCTCAGAATCCTGAGTTGAGGGCCGGCCTGGAAGGTAAATCCTTAGAGGAGCTGACGAGCATGCTGCGAGAGCTGAAGGAGAAAAGCGGCTCCGTGATACACAATACCACCGACGTGGATACGGCACAGCGTGCCATCCGTGCCATCGAGATAGAACAGTATAACCTGCTGCATCCCATGCCTCGACGTGAACTGCCGCCCGTGAACAGTCTTGTCATAGGTGTCAATATAGACCGTGAAGAGCGCAGGGCAAAGATTACACGCCGCCTGCGACAACGACTGGAGAACGGTATGGTGGAGGAGGTGAGGGGATTGCTCGCTGAGGGTATTCCCGCCGAAGACCTCATCTATTACGGACTGGAATATAAGTACGTGACGGAGTACGTGACAGGGCAGACTACCTACGACGAGATGTTCCGCAGTCTCGAGATAGCTATCCACCAGTTTGCCAAGCGGCAGATGACGTGGTTCAGGGGAATGGAGCGTCGCGGTTTCCTGATTCATTGGATTGACGCCATGCAGCCGATGGACGAGAAGGTCGGCGAGATACTGGCACTGATGAAGTTGCAACAATAACTGTAATTCACCTTGATTATAAATTGTAAATAGTAAATTGGAAAATTGTAAATCAAAATGGGGCATCCTTTACTGTCCTAAAGGCAACAGTCGTAAGCAGCGCGAGAAGATACAGTACGTGCTGGATCAGCGTGCCATAGAGTATGACTTTGTGCAGAGCGAATCGACCGACAGTGTCGAGCGCTTGGTGAACATGCTCATCAACAACGGCTACAAGACCATCATCGTGGTAGGAGGCGACTCGGCACTGAACGATGCCGTCAACTGTCTGATGCAGCAGGACCGTGAGGTGCGCGACAGCATAGCCCTGGGCGTGATTCCCAATGGTTTGATGAACGACTTTGCCCGTTACTGGGACTTTAAGGAGGGCAATTTGGAACAGACCGTCGATTGGTTGAAGAAACACCGCGTCAGGAAGGTTGATTTGGGATGTCTGCACTATCATAACAAGGAGGGTGTGGAGTGTAAGCGCTATTTCCTGAATTGTGTCAACGTAGGACTCATTGCCGACGTGATGAATCTTCGCCGCCAGACCCGCTCGCTGTTAGGCTCACGCACGCTGTCGTTTATCGTGTCTATCTTCCTGATGATTTTCCATCGCATGGACTACAAGATGCGCATTCGCATCAATAGCGACGTCATCGATCGCAAGGTCATGACCATGTGTGTGGGCTCTGGTCCTGGCTATGGTCAGACGCCCAGCGCCGTTCCCTATAGCGGACTGTTAGACGTTTCTGTGGTCTGCCCCGCCGAGATGACGCAAATCTTTGCAGGTCTGTGGCTCTTGGTGACAGGACGCTTCCTGAATCATCGCAGCGTTCATCCTTATCGTACTCGCGAAGTGCTGATAGAAGAGGCGCAGCATGCCTTTGTCGGTGTCGATGGCCGACTGATTGGTCGCCTTGACGGTTCCAGTCGTATCAGCATACAACCTGAGGTCATCAACTTCCTGATTCCTGAATAGTCAAACCGCCGTAAGAGCGGTGCTCAGCACTAAAAAATATTAAAAAGTTGCATTTTTGGAAAAAAATGCGACTTTTATTTTGTGGATACATCAGAAATGTGTACCTTTGAAAGTGTTTTGAATCTGAAACGTATTACTAAATATTTAAACCTAATAGGAACTATGAGTTATTTACGATTTGAGAAAGCTGTAATGACCAACCTGGAGGAGTCGTTGCGTCGTGAATTGCTTCGAACAAACCGTTCCGGTGCTTATAGTGCTTCGACACTGGTCGATTGTAACACACGAAAGTACCACGGTCTGCTCGTCGTTCCCGTACCCGAACTCGATGACGAGAATCATGTCTTGCTGTCGTCGTTCGACTGTACGGTCATTCAGCACGGTGCAGAGTTTAACCTCGGACTTCACAAGTATCAGGGGAACAATTTCAGCCCGAAAGGTCACAAGTACATTCGTGAGTTTACTTGTGATGTAGTGCCCACCACGCTCTACCGCGTTGGTGGCGTGTTGTTAAAAAGGGAGACCATCTTCCAGGCCTATGAAGACCGCATCCTGATTCGCTATACGCTGGAGGATGCCCACTCTGCTACGACCTTGCGCTTCCGTCCGTTCCTGGCCTTCCGCTCGGTACGCCAGTTCACCCATGAGAATGCTACGGCAAGCCGTGAGTATCACGAGGTGGACAACGGTATCAAGACCTGCATGTATGCCGGATATCCCGACCTGTATATGCAGTTCAACAAGAAGAACGAGTTCGTGTTCCAGCCCGACTGGTATCGCGGCGTGGAATATCCCAAGGAGCAGGAGCGCGGCTATGCGTCGAACGAAGACCTGTACGTTCCTGGCTACTTCGAGGTCAGCATCAAGAAGGGCGAGAGCATTGTCTTTGCCGCCTCTACGAAGGAAATCAAGAGCTCTACGCTGAAGACGCTGTTCCAGAAAGAGATGGATCTGCGTCCCGGTCGCGACAGCTTCTTCCATTGCTTGGTGTCTGCTGCTCATCAGTTCCACAACCGTCAGCCTAACGACGACCGTTACCTGCTGGCCGGTTATCCGTGGTTCAAGGCTCGCGCGCGCGATACATTTATTTCTTTGCCAGGTCTGACACTTGCCATCGGTGAGACCGACTACTTCGAACTGGTCATGAAGACTGCCGAGAAGGGACTGCGCGAGTTTATGGAAGACAAGCCGCTCAGCGTCAAGATTTACGAGATGGAACAGCCCGACGTTCCCCTGTGGGCAGTATGGGCTATTCAGCAATATGTCAAGGAGGTAGGTCGTGAGCAGGGCTACAAGATGTATGGCAAGCTGGTGAAGGATATCGTCAAGTACGTCATCGAGGGTGGCAACAGCAATATGCGCCTAGACGAGAACGGACTGCTCTATGCCAACGGTCGCGACCGCGCCATCACCTGGATGAACTCCACCGCCAACGGACGTCCTGTCGTTCCCCGCTCAGGATATATCGTAGAGTTCAACGCTCTGTGGTATAACGCCTTGATGTTCTGTGCCTCTTTGGAGGAAGAATTCGGCGACAAGAAGTTTGCTGACAAGTTGGAGAAGCGTGCCGAGCTGTGCAAGCAGTCGTTCATCGACACTTTCCTCAACGAGTACGGCTATCTGCTCGAC
>JAEEPT010000063.1 GCA_016284895.1 Prevotella sp.
CTGCTCAACTCACAGGGCCAGCAGGTGCTCAGTGCGCAGTATGACAGCATCACGCCTTTTCATGGCGGCTATGCGTTGGCATTGCAGAATGTGGGTCGTCGCGGACAGATCAAGGCCATTATTCGCGAGGGCGACTACGATGTGACCGAGGTGGCCGAGGAACTGTATGCCAACAAGTATTCGTATTTCTCTGAAGGGAAGATGTGCGTGAGCAATGCCATGCGCCAGCAGGGATTCCTTTCAACAGACGGCAACCTGGTCATTCCCTGCCAGTATAAGACAGTACACCCCTTCTTCGAGGGACTGGCCTCGGTCACTTACCAGTCGGACAATGGGAAGGAAAACGTCTATTACATCAATGAATCGATGAATGAGATAAGTGTGGAGCCTGGCTATGGTGAAGTGATTTTCGGTTCGTCGTTCGTCAACGGTCAGGCAGTGGTGTTCACCATCAATCGCAAGGGTTATGTCATTAATCGTAACGGACGGACACTGGGGCGCTACCACTACTCGGTTGAGGATGCCTATCAGGCTGCGCGAAAGTCGGCTGAATATGCCCTTGCCGAACGGAACAGCCCCATACGGCAAGAACAAACAGTGGAACTGACCGACGATCCTGGCTATACCGTTTATGAGGAAGGCGGGAAATACGGCTATATGACTACTGGTGGCAAGATCGTCATTCCGGCACAGTTTCAGAAGGCAGAACCCTTCAGGGGAGGATATGCCAATGTGGTGCTGGGCAATAAGACTGGCGTGCTGCGACTGATAGAGAACGGCTCGTTCAGCGGCAATATGGAAAAGAACCTCCTGAAAGTGGGCAGCAACGGCAAGGCCGAGAAAGCAAGCTATGCACTTTCTGTTCCTGAAGGGCTGAAGGATGCCAACATTGTGCTTCGGGTGTTCGACGAGAAAGGTGTTGAGCAGAAGAATGTAGTGGCGCACAGTGCTTCGGGCACGAGCCGCTCGTTCGAGTTTTGCCCTGAAATAGCGACAGATCAGGCGGCAGGCCATTACGACCTGTATGTTGGTACCAGCGACGGACTATTACTATGGAGCAATCGTGCCGACTTGGCTTTTGAGCACACGAAGGAGAGCATTGAGCATCATGACAACTTGGTGGCTCAACGCAAGCCTGCGGGCAAGCCCAGATTCAAAGTAGCGTCTCCTAAGAATCCTCGTAAGAAAGCCGATCAGAACGATAACTTCCCTATTTCAGTGACCATCACCAATACAGGCGATGCCAATGGAATGGTTACGGTCACGCTCCGTGTGAACAACCAAGACGTGGGTAAGCAACGTGTAAACGTGAAAGCAGGCAGCAGCAGTCAGGCTACTATTTCGTTCAAAGTGAAGAAAGAGAAATTGGCCGCGCTTGTTGAGGCCATCCTTGACAATGGAACGAAGAGCGAGAGTCATATTGACCTCAAAGCGTTCTATTGACATATGGTCCAAATCATTTGTCTTTTTTGTTTATCATTTAATATCAACTTAATCAACTTTATGTGTATGAAGAAGAAATTTTTATTTGTGCTTTTGGCACTCTCGTGTGCTTTCAGTTCTTCTGCATTTGCTTATGACGATGATGAAGATTCTACCGGAGTGCAAGATCGTCGTAGTTCAGTGTTTAAGCTCGGTCCGAAGCTTGGAGTCAACTTTTCCAACATGAGCAAGTTCAAGGATGCCGATTTAGGGCAGGGCATGGGTGTTGGGTTTGAGGCTGGTATTGCTGCACAGCTTCATTTTGGCCGCAAGCGCGGTGCCGATGCCGGTACAGGTCCGTTGGGTGTTCAGTTGGAGGCTTTTTATGCAGTTAATGCTGCTAAGACCAGTGATAAAAACATTTCACTGAAATATTTGCAAGTACCAGTACTGCTGAAGTATTTCGTTATTCCGAATCTTAGCATCGAGGCAGGTCCAACCATCTGCTTTCCTCTGTCAGCATCTCCTGATATGATTAGCGACAAGGCGAACCTAGTAAATATTCCCACTGGAAACCTAAAGGCTAAAGACGTGAAGATTACCCTTGGTGTGAGCTATGAGAGCAAAGTTGGGTTCTACGCGAGTGCCCGCTACAACATAGGTCTAAGTAAGATGGCTGAGGACTTCCCCTGCAAGATGAGTGTCATCAGCCTGAACGTAGGCTGGCTGTTCAATATAGCTAAATTTTAGTTTTTCTAGAGATATTAAGCAACCTAAATGAACAAGATTATGAAAAAAATACTATACTTGGCAGTGATGATAGTAGTAGCCTTCTTCGCATCCTGCTCAAACAAGGAAATCGAAGTTGGCTATTCGCTAAATGTAAAGGTTGATCCCTCAGAAGTGGTGGCACCGTTTAAGCCTTGGAGTGCTGGTGACTTGGATGCCTGTCCTGAAGGATATATGTTGCGTGTGCATGTTTTTGCCTATAATTCCGAGGGTGTTTTGAAAGGATCGGCTGTAAGCTATGTAAATAACTATGGTAGCATTGCAAGTGTGGATTTGCATCTGCCGATAGGCGCATACACGCTACTTGCTGTGACTGATGTAATTAAAGGAACTGAGCAAAATACATCTACAGAATACTGGAGCTTTTCGGGTCAGGAAAACATCACGACTCTGAAGGTGGCGAAGACACAGTGGATTTCATATTCACGTGGTATTTTGGGTATAGCAAACATCCAGCAGACCGTAAGTTCACAGAACTTATCATTAACATTGAAGCCGAAGGCTGCAGGAGCTTTGATTATATCACACATCTGGAATCTGCATTATTATAATACTGTTTCAGAGTATCAGCTGTTAGTAAATAGAAATTCTGACTTTATGTCCTTTAGCACTGATGGTAGCTACATGCCATCGATAAAGAACAACAATAATTCTTATGACTGGCGAATACATCTTGTTGATGTTGCTGACTATAAGAATTATACTGGGGCGTATGCATATTGTTTTCTATTACCCGTATCTAACATGGGCTTTCGCTATGTATACACATACACTGATGGTGGAACCAAAAAACGTGGAACTACAGGAGCCATTACACTTACATTGAAGGCAGGAGAAGAATACTTGATGGAACTTGACATGTGTAATACAGAAGAAAATAACGACATAACGTTCTATGCATATACTATTAATACCAATTCCTCATCGCGCAGAAGTGGTAACTTTGTAGAATCGATGGGGCATGGACAGTTCAGTATGACGCGTTGGGGTGATGGATTAAATGTTTCATCAGCCAAGATAGTTGATTTAATTGATGCCATTGATGAGTAATGACCTTTAAAAGCCTAACTAAAGTTCTTGCAATATTCTTTCTGTCAGGCTGTTCCGCTGACGACGATTCGTTCGTTCCGGAGCAGCCTGCTCCTGTAGAGGAAGGGGCATACGTGGCAGAGTGTCGCTGGATATACGGAACGATGCACCATTATTATTATTGGAATGAGGACCTGCCCGATTCGCTGGATTGTGATTATACATTGGCACCAGTTGATTTCTTTAAATCACTGCTATCGAAGAAAGACCGTTTCTCTTACTGTGAACAACGCCAGAGCCGTTCTCGTTCAGACATTGATATGGGGTGGCCTGCTATTCCACAGTACAACATTTGGTCAGTTAATCAGGCGGTCAATCCGTTCGTTAGCAGTGAAAGTAATGTGGTGCTCGACTCAGTTTACCATATAGCAGGTCATACTGTAGGTTATTTGTGTTATGCCAGGTTTGAAGATAGTGATGAACTAGAATCCGTCATGCGCCATTTCTACGAAGCACACATCGACGAATTAGTACTCGATTTGCGTTATAATCCTGGGGGCTATCTCTCCACCAGCCAGTATCTTGCCACTTCCATCGTACCAGATAGTGCATATAATAAGGCGTTTCAGTTACTGCGTTATAACCATCGCGTGTCGCAGGAGTTGTTTGCCGAGAATGGCGATAGTCTTAATGTCTACACGTTCTTGCAACCAACCGATCCAGACAATCATTTAGACACACCGCTCTATGGGCTGAACTTGCAGCGGGTTTTTATACTTGTTTCCAACCATACGGCTTCAGCCAGTGAAGTGATGATTACATGCATGCGTCCGTTTATCAATGTGGTTGTAGTGGGGGAACGTACCGTGGGTAAAGGAGTTGGCATGAATACATTCTCTGATTCAAAATACAAATACGAGTTGGTTCCCATCACTTTTCGTTATTTCAATGTTAATATGGAGACAACCCCAGATGATGGGCTGGAACCCAACTATGAAGTGCCTAACGGCTATCATACTGCAAAAGCCGACATTGGTAAGGAAGATGAGCCCTTGTTCGCAAAGGTCATTGAGATACTGCTTGCTGACTCGTCCCAGGAGTAAAGGTGTTGAATTATTTCTTCGCCTTTTTTTATAATATGATTTTTTTTGCTAATTTTGCGCCCATTATCATGTAAAACGGAAACAAAAATGCACATGAAAAGATATTTTTCTGTATTCCAGTTCTGTGTTAGTGTAGTTGTGGTGTCCACAGCTCAGAATAATCAAGGTTATCCCATCGAGCCCGTTCCGTTTACGAGTGTAAAGGTGGTGCCCCAGACATTTTGGGGACAGCGACTGGACGTGAGCCGTCGCGTGACGGTGCCCCTCGCTTTCCAGAAGTGTGAGGAGACGGGACGTTACGCCAACTTCGAGCAAGCTGCCGAGCACCTGAAAGACGCATCGAAGGTGTTCGAAATCAAGGATGGCACTTTTTCGTTTGATGATACCGACCCCTATAAGACCATTGAGGGTGCCAGCTATCTGCTGCAGACATTCCCCGACAAGAAGCTGCGCCATTATGTTGACTCGATTATCGACATCATCGGTGCAGCACAGGAGCCCGACGGCTACCTCTATACGTCGCGTACGCAGAATCCTCAGAACCCTCATCCCTGGGCAGGAGACCGTCGCTGGGTGAAAGAAGAGGACCTGAGCCATGAGCTCTACAACCTGGGTCACATGGTGGAGAGCGCCATTGCCCACTATCAGGCCACTGGCTCGCGCCGTTTTCTCGACATCGCCATCCGCTATGCTGACTGCGTGTGCCGTGAGGTGGGACCTGCTGCAGGTCAGGCCTGTGTGGTGCCAGGCCATCAGATAGCCGAGATGGCGCTGGCCAAACTCTATCTGGTTACTGGCGACCGTAAGTATCTGGACGAGGCCAAGTTCTTCCTTGACTATCGTGGCAAGACCACCATCAAGCACAGCTATTCGCAGGCTCACAAGCCTGTGGTGGAGCAGCGTGAAGCCGTGGGTCATGCCGTACGTGCTGCCTATATGTATGCTGGTATGGCAGATGTGGCAGCTTTGACAGGCGACTCCACCTATATCAATGCCATCGACCGTATCTGGGAGAACATTGTTTCGAAGAAAATCTACATCACTGGCGGCATCGGCTCTACATCGAGTGGTGAGGCTTTCGGCAAGAACTACGAGCTGCCTAACATGACAGCCTACTGTGAGACGTGTGCAGCCATTGGCAATGTGTACACCAACTACCGTCTCTTTTTATTGCACGGCGAGTCGAAGTACTACGATGTGCTGGAGCGCTCGCTTTACAACGGACTCATCTCGGGCATGTCGCTTGAGGGCAATGGCTTCTTCTATCCCAATCCGCTGGAGAGCGACGGTCAGCATGAGCGAAAGCCTTGGTTTGGCTGTGCCTGCTGTCCCAGCAACCTGAGCCGTTTCATCCCTTCGCTGCCAGGATATGTGTATGCTGTGAAGAGAGGAAAGAGGAAGGATGACACGAACATTTATGTGAATCTCTATCTTTCGAACAGTTCGGTGCTTAAAGTGGATGGTAAGGAAGTGGCGCTCACACAGCAGACAAACTATCCCTGGGACGGCGATGTGAAGCTGACTGTTGACAAGAATAAGGCAGGTATCTTCACACTGAAGCTGCGCATTCCCGGATGGGTGCAGAACCGACCCCTGCCGTCTGATCTCTACCAGTATGCCGATGGTCAGAAACTTGGCTATACCGTCAGCATAAACGGCAGCACCATTGACGTCACCCCAACCGCCGACGGCTATGCCACCATCACCCGAAAGTGGAAAAAAGGTGACAGCGTGGAGCTGCACTTAGACATGAAGCCGCGTATGGTGAAGGCCCACAAGAACGTGGAGGCCGACCGAGGCCGCGTGGCAGTGGAGCGTGGTCCGCTGGTCTATTGCGCTGAGCATCCCGATAACGATTTCAACATCTTCTCGGCTCTCATCAACCCCGATCCGCACTTCACTTTGGGCCGTACAACCATTGCCGGTACAGAGGTGCAGACCATCACTTGCGACGCGCGACGTTTTCACTCCGAGCAACTGACGTTGCCACTCACAGTGAGTGACGTTCGCATGACGCTCATCCCCTATTATGCCTGGGCGCATCGCGGCAAGGGTCGCATGCGTGTGTGGCTGTTGCAGGACATTGAGGCAGCTACCTATGGGAAATAGCATTTTTATTCTTAGATTTTTTTCAAGCAATCATGATACGTTTAGCCACTGTTTCGCCATGTTATAATGAGGAATTAGTGCTGGAGTCATCAGTAGAACGGCTCACGGCACTTTTCGAGGACCTCATTGCAAAGAACAAAATAAGTCCCGATAGTGTAATGGTGTTTGTCAATGACGGCAGCAAGGATCGCACCTGGTCAGTCATTGAGCAGTTGCACAAGAAGAACAAATATGTTCGCGGCATCTGTCTGACGCGTAATGTAGGGCACCAAAATGCCATTATGGCTGGCATGATGACCTGTCGGGATTGGGCCGATGGTATCATCACGATTGATGCCGACCTGCAAGACGACCTCAATGCTATAGAGAAGATGATTGATGCCCATGCCGAAGGCAGTGAGATTGTCTATGGTGTGAAGGTTCAGCGCACGGCCGATCCTTTGTTGAAACGTCTTTCTGCTGAAGCTTTCTATAAGCTACAGTCGAGTATGGGTGTTGAGAGTATCATGAATCATGCTGACTTCCGGTTCATGAGTCGCCGTGCTCTTGACCTGCTGGCTCAATACCAGGAGCGCAATCTCTATTTGCGAGGCCTTATCCCCATGTTAGGGCTGACATCGTCGCAGGTTGACGATGTCATCAGTGAGCGTTCGGCTGGTGCCAGCAAGTACACCTTAAGCAAGATGATGGGCCTGGCGCTCAATGGCATCACGTCGTTCTCCGTCAAACCGCTTTATTACATCGTCTATCTCGGTGTATGCTTTTTGTTCATTAGTCTCTGTATAGCCGTCTATGTGCTTCACGCCCTTATTGTGGGGACTGCCGTTCCTGGTTGGTCTTCGCTCATGCTCAGTGTATGGATGGTAGGCGGATTTGTTCTGATAAGCATTGGAACGGTAGGCGTGTATATAGGCAAGATATACAACGAGGTGAAAGGCCGTCCGCTCTATAATATTAAAGAAGTGCTATAGCGTAATCATCGAAGTTGAGGAATGGAGCAGAAAAAGTGGAATGAAGAGCTGGGACGCATCGTCAGGTTTGGCATTACGGGATCGCTATCCACGCTGATACACTATGGTGTTTATTTGCTGACTCTTCTGTGGTTCAGTCCTACCATAGCCTATACTTTGGGCTATGGTGTCAGCTTCTGTGTGAACTATGTTCTGACCACCCTCTTCACTTTCAAGAAACGTCCTTCATCAAAGAACGCGGCTGGCTTTGCGGCCAGTCACGTTCTGAACTATCTTCTTGAGATAGGCATTCTCAATGCGTTCCTCTATTATGGTATGGAGAAACGTTTGGCAGGCATCTTAGTGATTATTGTCGTTGTGCCTGTCAATTTCCTTATTCTTCGTTTTGTGTTTGTGCGCAAGCAATAGTAGCTGGTGCATAGTCCTTGGTGTTCATTTCCCACATCAGGCAGAACCATACGATGGTGGTGGGAAGTGCCTTCAGGGCGTATGGCGCAATGATTTCCTTATAAATCCATCGGGGGAAGAACACGTCGCTGGTGCATAGCGATGTAAAGATGAATGCATAGATGAGCAGGGCCAGATGCCATCGGTTGCGCTTCCAAGGGGAGGTGGTGTACCACACCACGAAGCCCGTCATCGGGGCAATGTAGCCATAGCTCTCAGTTCCTGTAGAGAAGAGTGTGACGAACATGGTAGCCGAAGCCAGCATGGCATAGCGGAACCCTTGATGGCGGAACTGGTCAAACCTGCGGAAAGGCGACAGAAACAGCACAATACCGGGAATGATGAGCCACAGGTCGCTGTAGGTGGCACAGCCCGTGATTCGTCGCGGCATGCCCAGAAGAGAAGTATTGGTCGTATTGGCAAGGTCGGTCAGGTTCTGCTGGTTCTTCAGTACCAGTGACTCGTACCATCCATAGTACTGTTGCACCACGAACTCAGGACTTGAGATGAGCATGGGGAGTACGAAGAACAGTGCCGACCATCCCAGGAGTGCTGCCACAAACTTCTTCTTGTCTTCAATGAAGAAAAAGAATGCCAGTCCCATGACTCCGTAGAGCTTGATGAAGATATTGAGTGCAATGAAGAATGCTGCCCATACAGGCTTCTTCTTCTCCACACATGCAAACATGAGCAGATAGCTGGCAGCCATAGCCAAGTCATATTGCTCTACAAACAGCGGGGTGAGCACTTCGTGGGCGCAGAACCAAAACATAAAAACCTTCTGCCATCGCTGCAGAGGCATGTAGCGTACAGCCATGTAGAACGTCAGCGTAAGTGCTATCTCCCATAGCAACATGCCCCACTGGTCGGGCAACACGGCAAAGGGTGCAATGATGTAGGCGAACACGGGCCCATAGTGATTGCAGTCACCTGCCAAGTAGTCGTAGAACTCATAGAGCGGCATCTGGTTGACCGTGTTCCAAAACACCGATTTATATATCTGATAGGTGTTGTTGTCTTTGTTCCATTTCATGATGCCTATGATGATTGGAATCAAGGCATAGACGACTGAAATGGTGCGCCAGTCACTCCAGAAAGGTTGTTTGAAGAACGTTTTTGCCTTTGCAAAAACACTATTCTGATTCGTTACTTTCATATTCTTATTGAGTATTCGTAAACTGTTCCTCGCATTTTGAAAAATCGCGTGTCATCATTTCCCAGCACAGCTTCAGCCAGACGAGTGTTACCGGCAAGGCTTTCAGTGCGTAAGGCTGCACCCACTCCTTGCGCAGATAGGCAGGGAAGAGGTCGCTTGGTGAGAGGCTCGACAGCACAAAGACAAACACCATCAGTGCCACATCCCATCCTGTGCGCTTCCAGGGAGCGGCGGTGTACCATACGACCACACCTACGAGTGCAATGATGTAGCCGCTCGACTCGCTGCCCGTGCTGAACAGCACACAGAACATCAGCACCGAGGCCAGCAGTGTTTGCCTGAAAGCCATGTGGCGGTATTGCGACAGGCGCAGATAGGGTAGGGCGAAGAGCAACAGTCCGGGAATGATAATCCAAAGGTCGCTGTAGGCCATGCAGCCGCTGATGCGTCGCACCATGCCCAGCAGCGAGATGTTTTGTGCAATAGATGTCTGGTTCAGTCCGTTCTTGACGGTCAGTGATGCATACCATTCGCGATATTGTTCGCAAATGTATTCTGGACTGCTCATCAGCATGGGTAGTGCAAAGAGGATGAGGCTCCATACAATGAGCGACAACACGAGTCTGCCTTTGTGGCGCGAGAAGAAGAAGAAGGCCAGTCCCACGATGCCGTAGAGCTTGACCATTGTGCCGAGTATGATGAAGAAGGCGGCCCAGAAATCGCGTTCCTTCTCGATGAGGAAGAACGCGAGAAGTATGATGGCGGTGATGGCCACATTGAACTGTTGCATGAACAGTGCCGTGAGCAGCTCATGTGCGCAGAACCACAGCAAGAACACCTGCTGACGGTCAGTGAAGAGCGAGCGGCGTATGGTCACGTAGAGCCCCATCGACAATGCCACACACCACATTGTTACCCCCATCCATGAAGGCACCACCGCAAACGGCATGATCACTACTGAGAATAGCGGACCGTAGTGATTGGTGTCGAAGTATTCAGCCGGGTATTCCGCATAGAGCGGCAACTGTTGCCAGGTGTGCCAGAACACGCCTCTGAATATCATGAAATTGTTGTAGGCATGCAGCTTTGTGAGTGCGGAAATGAAACCAATAAAAAGCCACAGTACACACAGCAGCCTGTAGTCGCGTAGCCGCGGATGGGCCAGAAAAGTCCGAATATTATTTCTCATAGGGATTGAAACAACTTTTCTCAGTTTTGTGCAAAGGTAATGTATTTTTTCTTAAATACTTATTAAAAAGTGGTTGATGTTTGAGAAAAAAGCCTAACTTTGTGACGATGAATGAAAAAAGCAGAATATCGGTTGTTATCAACACCTATAATGCAGAGGAGCACTTAGAGCGAGTCATCGACTCAGTGAAAGGCTTCGACGAAGTTCTTGTGTGCGACATGGAGAGCACCGACAGAACGCTTGACATAGCCCGCAGCCATGATTGCCGTATCATCACTTTTGAGCGTAAGCACTATAACATAGTGGAGCCTGCTCGCGAGTATGCCATACACCAGGCAAAGTATGACTGGGTCTTGGTGGTCGATGCCGATGAGCTGGTCACACCAGAATTGAAAGACTATCTTTATAGGCGCATCAATACCTCCGATTGTCCCGACGGCTTGTTCATCCCCCGTAAGAACTACTTTATGGGCCGGTTCCTGCACTGCCACTATCCCGACTACATACTGCGTTTCATCAGAAAAGACAAGACCCATTGGCCTCCACTCGTTCATAGTACCCCAGAGGTTGACGGAAGGGTTGAGAAGATTCCTGCACACGAAGAGCAACTGGCACTCATTCATTTGGCCAACGACTCTGTAGCCGATATTTTAAGGAAGACCAACCAATACACTCTCAACGAACTGGATCGCAAGCGCCACCGTCATTACGGCACCCTCTCCTTTTTGTTCCGTCCATTCTTCCGTTTTTTCAAGACTTATATCCTGAAAGGCGGATTCCGCGACGGCAAGCCTGGCTTCATCAAGTCTGTGCTTGACGGCTACTACCAGTTTGTCTTCTTAGCCAAGAAATATGAACAAGAACAGTCGTAGTAACAACGCATCGCCACTATCATAATTGTTTTTACAATGAAGAAAGCACTCTATTATATCATCTACTCCGTCACTTACCTGATATCTCTGCTGCCGCTGTGGTTGCTTTATGGTCTGTCGGAATTCATCTATGTTGTCATATTCCATCTCATCAAATACCGCCGGCCACTGGTACAAAAACATCTTAAAGAGTCATTTCCTGAGAAGAGCACTACAGAGTTGAAAAAAATAGAACGTGAGTTCTACCAGTGGTTTAGCGATTATTTGGTTGAAAGTATTAAAATGCTGAGCATGAGCAAGCGCCAGATGAGGCGGCGTATGGTGTTCAAAGGTATCGATGTTGTCGACCAGATTGTCAAGGAAGGACAGTCGTGTGCCGTCTATCTGGGGCACTACTGCAATTGGGAATGGGTGACATCGCTCCCTCTGTGGGTGACACCAGAGGCTCAGTGCGGACAAATCTATCACCCTCTGGAGAACAGCGACTACGACAAACTGTTTCTGAACTTGCGCCAGCGTTGGGGAGCCGTGAGCATCCCTATGGCTGATACCTTGCGGCAACTCATTTCGTACAGGCAGCAAAAGAAGCAGGTGGTCATAGGATATATCAGTGACCAGGTGCCTTTCTGGAACAACATACATCACTGGTTGCCGTTCCTTCACCACGACACTCCCGTGCTTACGGGTACGGAACGGTTGGCTCGCAAAGTCAACCACGCAGTGTTCTACATGGATGTAAGGCGAGTAAAGCGTGGCTACTATGAGGCTGAGTTCAAGCTCATCACTCGTGAGCCCAAGAAAAAGAAAGAGTTCGAATTGACCGATATCTATTTCCAGATGCTCGAAGCATCTATCCGCCAGCAGCCTGCTTGCTATCTGTGGACGCACAATCGCTGGAAACGCACTCACGAGGAGTACAATCTGCGTCTCAATCCCGAAACAGGAATACTTGATATCACCACTCCTTTAGAAGAATTGATTCAGAAGAAATCATCATAACATCATTCTTTTTTCGCATCTTTGCGACCCTTTCTATGATATTTGTAACCGACAAGGGCCGAATGGCCAACAATATTTTTCAGTATGGACATCTCTATGCCTGGGGACGAGAGCATAATCGCAAGACGATGTCCATGCGTTTTGCCCATAAATATCCGGAATTTAGGATTGCCCACACCCGCTATCACAATGCCGTTGTCTATGTATTGGCCAAGATGGCAGCTAAACTGCATGTGATCCCCACCGTGGATTTCAACTTAGGGCAGACGCAGGAGAAGGAACCGATGTTGAAGGCTCATAGGCACATTCTCGCAAGAGGGTGGGGGGTACGTTTCAACGATTTGTTCCTGAAATACAAAGACGAGATAGTGCAGTTGTTCGATTTCATGCCTTATGTACGCAAGAAGGTAGCTCAAACGATGCAGCCATCAACCATTGACAGCATCAAGTTAGGCGTACATATAAGGCGCGGTGACTACAAGCAGCACCTTGGCGGACGTTTCTTCTACAACGATGATGAGTATGTCGATGTGATTCGCCAGTTTGCCTTGCTACATCCCGAAAAGCAGGTTGACGCATATATTTGTACCGATGACAGACAACTCAACCAAGACTTTTTTCGCCAGCAGTTGCCACAGCTGCGCTTGTTCTTTCCCAGCGGTACTGCAGCAGAGGATCTCTGCCTGTTGTCTGAATGCAATTATCTGATAGGAGCTCTCAGCTCGTTCACGCTGATTGCTTCGATGTACCACAACACCCCGCTCTACTGGATGATGAACCGGCCTGAGGTGCTGACACCAGACAGTTTCCGTCCTTTTGACTATCATATATATCATTTCGATGCCAACTTTGCAGCTCCCGAACAGTAGTTCGAGAAAATTGTGGCACTGAAATATCATTAGATGAAAAATAATTTTGTAATTTTGCAGCCAATCATCATCATCATATATGCTGAAACAGTTTTTCTCCATAATGGCGCGCTATCTCAAGCCATACAGAAAGTATTTGGTATGGTCGGTAGTGCTCAATTTCTTTTCTCAATGGATGAACGTGTTCTCGTTCGTAGTGCTCATCCCCATTCTGAACATACTTTTCAAGATAGATCAGACGGTCTACACCTATCAGCCCATGGACTGGGGGCACATCAATAAAGATGTGCTCATCAACAATGGTTATGCATGGGTGCAGGAGCTCATCACTGAGCATGGAGCATTTATCACGCTGGTCATCATGGGTGTAGCGCTCATCGTCATGACAGGCATCAAGACGGCAGGCTACTTCGCTTCATCGTCGGTGATGGTGCCGTTGCGCACGGGAGTGGTGCGCGACATACGTGTAGAGGTATATAACAAAGTGCTCAAGCTGCCGCTCAGCTTCTTCTCAGAAGAGCGCAAGGGCGACATCATTGCTCGCATGTCGGCAGATGTACAAGTGGTAGAGAACAGCATCACCAGCAGTATCGATATGCTCATCCGACAGCCCATCGCCATTCTTGTGTGCTTCTTCACATTGTTTACCGTAAGCTGGCAGATGACACTTTTTGTAATCATTGTGGCACCTATTGCAGGATGGATCATGGGCAGTGTGGGTCGTAAACTAAAGAGCCAGTCGGCAGCTGTGCAGGAACAGTGGGGCAGTCTGATAGCACAGCTGGACGAGACGCTGAGCGGCCTGCGCATTATCAAGGCTTTCATTGCTGAGAAGAAGATGCAGAAGCGCTTCACTAATGTGAACGAGGAATACCGTAGGAATATGAATGCTATGGCAATTAGGCAGAGTGCTGCTCATCCCATGAGTGAGTTTTTGGGTACGGTGATTATTGTGGTGGTTCTGTGGTTTGGCGGTTCACTCATCCTAAGCGAGTCGAACCTCATCGATGCTTCTACCTTTATTTTCTACATGGTGATTCTCTATAGTGTCATCAACCCTCTGAAAGAACTGTCGAAAGCCACCTATCAGATTAGCCCCGGACTGGCCTCTATGGATCGTATCGACTTCATCCTGAAGGCCGAGAACCCCATCAAGGAGCCAGAGCAGCCGCAGCCCATGAAGAGCTTTGAGGAAGAGATAGAGCTGCGCGACGTGTCGTTCAGCTACATTGAAGGCCGTGAGGTGCTCAAGCACATCAACCTGACGGTGCCCAAGGGCAAGACCATCGCACTGGTGGGACAGTCGGGCTCAGGCAAGTCCACACTCGTCGATCTCATTCCCCGCTATCACGATGTGAGCCAGGGCGAGGTGCTCATCGATGGCAAGAACATCAAGGGCGTGCGCATCAGTGAGCTGCGCGCACTCATCGGCAACGTGAACCAGGAGGCCATCCTCTTCAACGACACGTTCTACAACAACATCACCTTCGGTGTAGATAACGCCACGATGGAGCAGGTCATAGAGGCTGCCAAGATAGCCAATGCCCACGAGTTCATCATGGAGAGCGAGAATGGCTACGACACCATGATAGGCGACCGTGGCGGACGACTTTCGGGCGGTCAGCGCCAGCGCGTGAGCATAGCCCGAGCCATTCTGAAGAACCCGCCCATCCTCATTCTCGACGAGGCCACATCAGCCCTCGATACCGAGAGCGAGCGCCTGGTGCAGGAGGCCCTGGA
>JAEEPT010000064.1 GCA_016284895.1 Prevotella sp.
ATGATGTCGGCACGCTCTTGTGAAGCATAAACGCCCTTGGCAAGAGGAGAGTCTATGGCAAACGTCTTTTTCGACTTATGGCCTGGATCGTAATAGGCACGATTCTCAACCTTGGCAGCGACTGCCAGGAAAAGTGAGAAGAGACATATATAATAAGCTGTCTTGAAGTCGGCTGGCGACGAGATACGAATCTTCTTATTACCAATCTTCCCTTTAACCGACTCCAACTCTACTGTTCCGAAGACAAGAGCCCACTGCTGTTCCTTGGCCTGCTTGACAAAATGATAGAGTCCGCTCAGTCCGACGGGCAATGACAGCCACGTTCCCACCCACATGGTCTGAAATCCTCCATCACTCCCCAGTGGTATGATCAGCGAGAAGAGAATGGCACTCAGGGCAATAAGCTTCTTTTCAACTTTGCCTTGGAAGAGATAGACGCATCCGCCAAAGATTCCCAGACCGTTCATCATGCCTAAAGTAGCATCGCCCAGCACACTCGTATATAGATAGGTGCTTCGGTAAATCACTTGGAAAGCGAGGAACCATATAACCAGCTTCAGCCACTTAGGCTTCACTAAATGAGAGGCCGAAGCAATGAGGATGGCAACGGCAAACACAACAAAATATTCCACACTGATGAGCAGATTCTCACTGTATTTGGCTATGAGCGATGATGAACCATGAGTGCTCTTGCCCCCCAAGGTGTCGCCAATAGAGGCCACAAGGTCTATAACCAGCCTGTCGGCTCCTATACTCATCAGGAAAAGCCACACTAAGACAGACGAAATCACTGCACCAGCCACGATAGTAGATACCTGAACGGTGCTCTGCTTCAAGTTCATGTCTTTCCAGCTTTTAAAGTTATAGAAACAGGGAATAATAAGGAAAGACAGGCACGACAAATTTGGGATACGCACAAAGATGTTGAATCCCAGTAAAAGTCCGCCAGCCAGCAACAGCCACTTCTTGTTGTGCAGCGTGCCTTCTATGATGCTGATGAGAGCCACTCCTGCAAAGAGGGCTGTCAGTGTGTTATAGCCGAACGGCTTAGGATCCTGCGCCACGAAGAGAGACTGCATCAGCAATCCTGCCAATACCATCTTAGGAGAAAAGTAGCGTTTCAGATAGTTGTAAAAGATGATTATGGTCAGCGTAACCAGAAGAATGCCCCACAAACGCATGCCCAGAATGCCACCTTCGGGATAAACACTGTTCAACAGCCATCCTACGAAGCCCGTAAGAGGATAGCCTCCTGCTCCCTGAGCATAATAGTTGTCAGTGCCGAACCACTGATAGATAGACATCAGATAGCCTTCGTCAGTAAGGTCAAAGCCATGAATGGCACAGTGTACTTGAAAGAGTATGGAGAAGCCTATCACGCATACTGCTAATAAAGTGTTGTTCTTTATCATAACTTTTTCATTGATGACTGGTAACGTGAAAAGAAGGTTGAACGGATGCACTGGTTGCCAGTGTCAACCAAAAGGAGCAACCAAAAGAAGATGACAGCAATATTAGAGAGCATCCATGAAACTGTAGTTTCACCGATAACTATCTGAAAAGGATTGAGCAATATACAGAACGAAAGCATATAGATATAGTCTATACTACTGCTGTGGCTGTCGCGAAGAAAGAGGAAGAGCACCGGAAGCATATATAACCCACAATAGAATGCTGAATTTGTAGGATACATCAGGAGCGGTAAAGCAAGGAGTGATGTCTGCTTCCAGGGGGTCTTTTCGAAGAAGAACAATAGTATAGAAGCTAAGCACATCAGCATGGTCAATAAGGCACAAATGTTTGACATGTTCTCAGTCAGAGTTGACTGTAAGAAAATGGAAATCGTTGCTACCATCGGGATGATACCAAACCGGGGAAAGAGCTGGCCGGGGTTATAGGTCTCAGCAAAGACAGATAAGTTGGTTAACAACTGGCTGATATTATCGAATTGCCCTTTGAAGAATAAGAAAGGCAGGAATACCATAGCCAGGGACAAGACGACACAAAAAACGATAGCACGATAACGCTTGTCCCTAAGAAGGAAAAGCCCGAAAACCACAGGGTAAATCTTGATGACACTGATGATGCAGAGACATGAAAGCGCAAAGACTCGCTTCCACGGAGAAGCAGCATCTTTATATGCAAGGAAGTAACACAGAAGTGCCGCACACAGGATAATCATGTTGCCCCTCTCAATAGCAAACAACATGATCGATGAGAAAAAAATGAGCACTTTCTGAACAGTAGAGCAAGCAACGAGTTTGTTCAGGGCATGATAGAACACCATAACAGACAAGAGGACAAACATCACACACGACAGCATTGCTGTAGAAGACGCATAGCAGTCTGACAAGGTGGCATCAGAATAGTGGAAAAAGCCATTGAAGAGTTCCAGAAATAAATATGTGAATGGCAGATAGCACTTCTCGCCCAACCCATTAATTGTGTTGTGATAAGGATCCCAATCTGCAATGTAGCGCTGCACATTGAAGAAATCGGCCATGAAGTCTTCAGTTCTTCTGAAGAACACATTCAACTGAATCCCCATTGGATCAGACAACAGATCCCACAGGAAAACACCAATGAGAAGAGTCATCATCATGACAAACGTGTTGTTTACTGAGAAAAGTCGTTTTATTTCTTGAATGCCCATAGCTTATTCATCAGGAAATTAACTGGTGTGGTAATACAGATATTAATAATAGGAGCAATCTTGTCAGACAGATGAATAACATCTACCCACAGATAAAGCAGAACCATACTGAGCAAAAAAGTCGTGATGTAAGAAACGTAAACTTTTGACAGCTTTTTCCAGAAAGATGAATGCGAATTTTTGAAAACGAATTGGTTGTTCCAGAAATATGCATTCAAGACACTGAGCGCAAATCCCACTACATAGGCTGGAATATAATGAATACCGAGAAAAAGCAATGTGTAATAGACCGCCAAAAGCACAATGGCATTGGATATACCCACCAACACGAATTTGACAAACTGCCATACATAGGCCTTTTGCAATTGTTGCTGTATGATTTGGTTTACTTTCATTTGCTTGCTTCTCTTTGAGCTTTTCTTTTTATCTTGAATAGTTTAATGATCGTGGAGACATACGAAAATGCAAACTTCACTAAGTCGCGCTTTGATTCTCCATACATTCGCTTATTGAAGGTGATTGGCACCTCACGAATGCGATAGTCAGGATGATAAACGGAAAGTTTGATGATGATTTCTTCGACAATGTCAAAGTTGGTACAATCTAACTGTAGGTTCTTGACGTCAGCAGCCCTATAGATGCGGAAACTGTCCGATATGTCTTTCACTTTCAGCCCTAAGGCTAGGCGGAAGCACACGTTTACAATCAGCGACATGAAGATGAGAATCCAAGGGTTGTCAGTCTTTCCGTCAGTCACATATCGGGAGCCGATAGTGAGATCATACTGGTCGCAGTTCTGCAACATCTTACCGAAATCAGTTGGCGAGTGCGACCCGTCAGCATCCATCATCAGTATAAAATCCTTGTCAGCCACTTTAAACCCTGTTCGAACGGCATCGCCATAGAAATTACCTCCTTGGCGATGAACATAGTTGGCTCTATTCTCACGACACACCGTTTCAGTGTCGTCCATGGCTTCTATGGTGTCAATAATGTTAATGTCATAGTCTATCCCCTTGAGTGCTTCATGCAACTTAGGCAACAACACGCGAAGGTTGTCTGCCTCGCGATAGGCAGGGATTACCACTGATAGCTTCATAGGCTTATTGCTGCTGTAACCAATTCAACATATTGTCTATTCCCTGATCCTTGTCCACTTTTGGTTGCCACCCTATCAGTTCTCTCGCTTTAGTAATATCCGCAACAAACACTTTCTGGTCGCTCTCGCGCCAAGGTAGCTGGGTATATTCCATCTTGACGTCAAGTTTTCGCTCCAGCAACTTGAACAATTCCAGTAATGACAAGCTATTGTCTATGCCACCACCTATATTGAACACCTGTCCATAGGCAGCCTCACAATCCTTTGCCTTCATGTAGAGACTCACCACATCGGAACTATAGAGCAGGTCACGCACTTGCTTGCCATTTCCCGAGATGGTGAAAGGTGGTGTGTTTTGATCAGCTTTCTTCTCTAATGCCTTGGTGCAGAACCATCCAATCCATCCTTGGTCGAAAGTGGCATGTTGATTGGCACCGAACATTGAAGAATGGCGGAACACCACTGTCTTGATGCCGTAGATACGATGGAAGTCTAACAGGTATTGATCCGCACAACCTTTGGAACATCCATAGGGGGAATGAAAATCAAGTGTAATGGATTCGGGAAATCCTTTCGGATATTCCTCACAGGTATAACGCGTCTCACTCTCGGTAAAATGGAAGTATTCAAAATCTCCAAATACCTTATTGGTTGAGCTATAGAGAATGACTGAATGGGGCGAGTACTTACGCACCGAGTCTAACACATTGAAAGTACCCAGTCCGTTAATCTCAAAGTCAAGGCGTGGATTGGCAATACTTGTTGTCATGGCGACCTGACCTGCCAGATGGAAAATATAATCGGGTTGCACTTCCTTGATGACCGTCTCTACGTCATTGATATTCCGAGTGTCATAGGGATAGTATTTAAAATCGCCCAATGTGCGCAACCACCGCAAGTTGTTGTCACTTCCATGACGAAACAAGTTGTCTAAAACGAACAATTCTTCGCCTTGTCTTAACACTTCTGCTGCAAGATTGCTACCAACAAATCCACAACCACCTGTAATCAAATACTTCATATACTAAGATTGATTGATAATATCAATATATTCTTTTAATCTCTTTTCAAAATCAAAGCAAACGAGCTTGCCAATCAGCGCTGAGAGTTTATCGACTGAACATCGCAGGTCCATCACTTCGTTTGCACGATAAGGAAGTGCCCCATAGTGCACTTCTGACGAAGAATGAAGATAGTCTTTCGCTATTTCAATGACGCGCTTCAGCTCTATGCTGTCGCCACTGCTCACATTTACAATCTCTCCCAAACAACGCTCTGAATGCTTCAGCAGTTCAGATATGCACCAGCAAAAATCATCAATATAGATGGTGTCGCGCTTCTGCTCACAAAAGGTGACCTCCAAAGGTCGGTTCCTCTTCAGTTTGTCCACAACATAGGGAATGAACTTTGTTTTGGCCTGCATGGGGCCAAACACGTTGCCGGGACGAACTGCCATAGTGGGAAAATGAAAATCGCGATAGAGCATAATAGCGGTATTCACCGACAGCTGTTTCACCAATGCGTAGGGGGAAGTTGGTATCTCGCGCTGCGTTTCAACAAACGGAGAGTTTTCCGAGCCATATTCCTCAGAGCTGCCAAACTGCATGAGCAGCTCCAAGTTCTCCTCTCCCTTGAAACGCTCATACAAATTAATCAGCACCCTTACATTCGTACTGATCAGCTCATCAAAGAGTTTCATGTCACGCTCTGTCGATACGATGCTGGCTAAGTTGATGATATAGTTAGGTGTATCAATGTAATATGGAATGCTCTCGTTCACCAAATCCAATTCCTTGGTCTTCACCTGAGGATAATTGGAAAAGAATTCGCTGTCAATATACTTGTCGAAAACGAAAATATGATATTCGTCATGCAAGCATCTGACCAGATTTTTACCAATAAACCCACCGCCGCCTATAAGAAAGAGCATCTTCTTCATCTCTGGTTATTTAAGTGAGGGGGAATTGTCATCATCGAAGTTGACCCGCTCGCGCTCAATGACTAATGGACGGCGACGCACTTGTGTGAGAATGCTACCAACATATTCACCCACAATACCAAGAAAGAATAACTGTACGCTAGCAAAGAGAAACACTCCGATGATGAGTGGTGCAAATCCCAACTGGAAAGAATCCCAATAGAAAAGCTTATATACCAGGTAGATTAGAGCTACAATCATACCAATGGCACTGGAAATGAATCCGATGAAACTTGCCATGCGGAGGGGCACCTTGGAATGATTCACAAACCCCAGCATCGCCATATCATAGAGTGTGTAGAAGTTGTTATGGGTCTTACCGTGCAGTCGCTTGGGCTGGGTGTAGTACACCTCTCCCAAGTCACCGCCATATTCAGCCACTAAGCCTCGCATGTATGGATAAGGATCGTCGATAGACCGTAGCAACCTGATGAAGGTCTGGTCGTACAGCCCAAAGCCAGTGAAGTTTTCAATCTGGCGCGTCTCGCTAATAGCCTTGATGAGCTTATAGAACGAGGTTCGTATCCCATACATAATAGGATTCTCCTTGCTTTTGTTCTTGATGCCAATAACCACACGATGCCCATTCTCCCACTGCTGCAGGAACTGAGGAATGAGCTCGGGAGGGTCTTGCAGGTCAGCCACCATCAGCAGGGCTGCATCGCCCGATGCTTGGCAGAGCCCGTAAAACGGTGAGCGGATGTGACCGAAATTCATGGCATTAACAATAATCTTGACATTCTTGTCTTTAGCTGCCAACTTCTTCAGTTCCTCAACAGTACGGTCGGTTGAGGCATTGTCAATGAAAATATGCTCATAGTCGTACTGAGTGCTTAAAGCATCAAACTGAACTTTGACCTGTCTGTACAGTTCAGCAACGTTTGCTTCCTCATTATAACAAGGTGTAACAATGCTTATTTTCTTTTTCATGACTGTGATTTTTTTTGCGATAGACGAAATATTTCAGCAAGCTATAAGAGCAGAGAGCAACCACGGGGGTCGCAAGGATTCCTGCCCAATAGTTGTTCATCCCTAAGAGTATAAAGGCCTTTACTACTGCTGTATTGATGAAATAAATCAGCACATAGGCCACCACAAATCGGAAGATGAGCCGCGGATTGTTGTCACGGAATACGAGGTTTCCTGTTGTGATGAAATTGAAACATACGCCAAGTACATTGCTCAATAGCGTGGCAATGTAATAAGGAATTCCCACATATATTGCCAGACAATAGACGCCAACACCAAAGGCTGTATTCAGACCGCCTACGAGGACAAAACGCAGAAACTGATTACTTACTAGTTCATAATAACGCTGAATCAGTGTCATTGGCATTCCTACTTTGCTTTATAAACGCACTGCTCAAAGAGGTCATCGTCAACAAATGGTGCCATCTTCTCCAAGGGGGCAGAAGTCATTCGGCCTGTCTCTTTGTCCATGAATGATGCCGACTTCGGGAAGAGTGTCTGTTCAGGATGCATGTGTACCTCACAAATGACAGGACCATCCGTAGATAATGTACGGCTGATTGTATCTCTTAAAACTTGCCCGTTAGCATTTACGCAAAGATATGGAATGCCATAGGCGGCAGCTATCTTACTGAGGTCCGGGCAGATTACACCGCTACTGGGGTTAGACCCCGTAAATTTCCCCTTGAAGAATGCCTTCTGTGTAGT
Organism: Prevotella sp.; assembly: GCA_016284895.1. Lineage (GTDB taxonomy): Bacteria > Bacteroidota > Bacteroidia > Bacteroidales > Bacteroidaceae > Prevotella. The sequence goes on from JAEEPT010000064.1 coordinate 7,408, forward strand.
CTTAATGGCTAGGTAGCTTTCGTTTTCGATGACGAAAAGTTTCAAGGGAACATTGTAACTCACCAGTGTTTGCAGTTCCTGAAGGTTCATCTGAATAGAGCCGTCACCGGTGACGCAGATGGTGCGTCCGTTTTCATTGGCAAAGGCGGCACCAATTGATGCTGGCAGTCCATAGCCCATGGCTGCACAGCCTTGATTGGCGAACACGCGAACGCCTTTGTTCACCTTCATTGCCTGATAGGTACAGGTATAGGCAGTGCCGTTTCCTGTCACCACCACATCACCGTCGTGCAGTTGCTTGAATAGCTCGTCGGCAAATTTATACGAGTTGGTGTAGCCCTCGCAATCGGGGTTATCATCGAAGAGTGTTGGCAGTTTGGCTTCGATGTTGCGGCCCCATTGTCTCCAGGCCGAAAAATCTGGCAAGGCAATGTCTTTGGTGAGTTCCAGCAACCGATCGACAGCATATCTGAGATCGGAATGAATCTTCAAGTCGATGCTCAGTGTTGGCTTAGCCATCTCAGCAGCATCGACATCTATCATTACTTTATATGCACGTGGAGCGAACAGGTCATAAGCATAACTCACCTGACGGATGGACAGGCGTGTACCCATGATGATGAGTAGGTCACTACTTTGTACCATAATATTGCCGATACGATCACCACATAATCCTGGCTTGCCGAAACACAAGGGATGGTCATGCCAAATGATATCGCTACCGCTGATAGCCGTTACTACCGGGATGTTCAAGCGTTCAGCCAACTCAATGAAAGCCTCAGTCCTGCCAGCCAGACGCACACCATTGCCCACATAGATAACTGGCGATTTGGCTTGCTGAATGCGTTTGACAAGCTCTTCCAACTGGCGGTCGGTAACATCAGCATCGGTAGGATCCTTCAGTTCAGAGGGGTCCCATTCATACATGTCCGACTCCTCCACGTAGGCACCCTGAATGTCCAGGGGAACATCAATCCATACTGGTCCTGGGCGTCCGCTCAGCGCAATGGCTATGGCTTTGTCTATTTCATATTTCACATAGCGCACATCCTTGATGGTGACGCAGTATTTCGTTATCGAACGAACCATGCTCTTGATGTCGGCTTCCTGATCGCCCAACTGACGGAGCGGCAGTTCTGGACAGGCATCAATGGTAGTTGACTGCTTCACCTGGCCCGAAATGTAGAGACCTGGTATGCTGTCGAGCCACTGTCCCAGTACACCAGTGATGGCATTAGTACCACCAGGGCCTGTTGTCACACATGTCACAGCCAGTTTTCCGCTAGCTCGGTAGTAGCCTTCTCCTGCAATGGCTGATGCTTGCTCATGATGATTACACACGTAGTTGAGGCCTTCTGTATGGCCAATGGAATCATTCAAATGCATGGCACCACCACCTGTCACCAGGAAGCAGTGATGAATTTGATAGTGTTCCACCAGATACTTGAAAATAAAATCGCTAACCTTTATCATAATTTCATTATTCTTTTGTCATTTGCTGATTGTTTTCTATGATTATCTTGACGACTTCCTCGAAGGTAATGGACGACACAAAGTGTATGGCACGTTGCAACTTACTGATATCGGGTTGCAGTGATACAATGTTCTGCTGTGAGGCTGCTCCATATTGCAACTGGCTCTTTGAACCTGTCAGCCGATACATTGACTCCACAAAGTCGCGCAACTGGCGAGTGTCGTCAGAGGCGATGTTAAACACCTCATGCCTGAAGGTAGGCTCCTGCAGGGCATATTGACAAAGCAACTCTATTTGCTTTACAGCATCGGCTATATAGAGAAAATTCCAGTTCTGCGTACAACTGGACAACGCTATTGCCTCGTTTTTCAACATCCGGTCGATAGCACTCATGACAAGAGTCCAGGGATGATCGTCCTCACCAAAGAGACTGAAGATGCGCAGATGCAGATATTTCATATCCCACTGCTGCGACTGTTCAAATCCATGCCTACACACACTCAACTTTGCTTTTCCGTATTCCGAGAAAGGGTTACAGGGTGTCTCTTCAGTGATGGTTTCCAGACAAGTACCGTATTCTGCTTGCGAACCTGCCTCCACAAACAGACGGCATCCCATCTGATGGGCTTGGCGCATTGCCTCTTCGCTGTACCGTATGTTCGACTGCTGTACTTCTTTCATATCACGACCGCCATGACCAGTGCCTTCCCATGCAAGATGAATGAAGACATCAGCTTTCACAATGAGCGATGCCAAGCGGTCATAATCCTCCAACTGTGCCTCGATAAGTGTCAGTCCAGCATGTTCTCCCAGTTTCTCACGAGCCTTTGTCTTGCTACGGCATACGGCATAGACGATGTTTCCTTTTTCAAGCAAATCACATGTGAGATGCTTGCCAATGAAACTAGTTGCTCCCGTGACAATATAGGTCTGTGTCATTCATTCATGATTTTAAGAACGTCGCTATCTGCTCGCAGCAGAGGTCATAAACGTTTTCCGAACGGTAGCGTTTATACCAGTCGGCTGTCAGTTGGCAGCACTGCTCAATGTTGGTACGAGGCTCCCATCCCAAACGTACGTGTGCCTTGGTGATGTCGAGCATCAGGAGATTGGCCTCATGCAGCGCATTGGGGTCGGATACATCTTTCAGTTCTCCCTTACCATAGTATTTAGTAATCATGGTGGCAACGTCCCAGACAGGAGTTACGCTCTCAGCACGCGGTCCGAAATTCCATCCCTCGCAATAGTCAGTCGGGGAATGCATCATCTTGGCCGCAAGGAGCAGGTATCCGCTGAGTGGCTCCAGCACATGCTGCCACGGACGTATGGCCTTCGGTGAACGAATCTCAATGGTGTCACCACTCTCCAGAGCGCGTATGCAGTCGGGTACGATTCTATCCTTGGCCCAGTCGCCGCCGCCCACCACGTTGCCGGCACGCACACTGGCTATAGCCACATGGTGCTTCTTGCCGTAGTCGGCTGGGTTAAAGAAACTTCGACGCCACGAACTAATAGCTATTTCGGCAGCACCTTTCGAAGATGAGTAGGGGTCGTAGCCCCCCATGGGTTCGTTTTCGCGATAGCCCCATATCTGCTCACGGTTTTCGTAGCACTTATCGGTGGTTATCATGACCGCTGTTCTCACACTGTCGGTGTGGCGAATGGCTTCCATCACATTGATGGTGCCCATCACATTGGTCTCGTAAGTCTCAACCGGTATTTCATAGCTAAGGCGCACCAAGGGCTGGGCTGCCAGATGAAACACTACCTCAGGCTGATACTTCCGGAAGATGTCTTCCATTTTTTTCCTGTCGCGTATGTCGGCACGTATGTCAGCCTCTATCTTCTTTCCGATGCCTGACAGAACAAAGTTGTCGCGGTCGGTAGTCGGGTCAAGTGCCACACCTATGACTTTGGCTCCCATAGCATGCAGCCAGATAGACATCCACGAACCCTTGAATCCAGTGTGCCCAGTCACCAAGACTGTCTTCCCTTTGTATGCTGCTTTTAATATACTTTCTAGTTCACTCATAATTCAATATAAACATTCCAATTGATAGGTTTTACATCCTAAATTTATTTTCTCCGCCCACTCTATGGCTTCTTCTGCCCTTTTGAGTCCTTCGGCTTCATACACTCGTGTGGTATCACCGCTTTGGATTTGGCTTCTGACAATATCCAAGCATGCCTGATCGAGTGCCACAGGATCCTCTGATGCAAGAATTCCGTATTCCTTATCGCCCATTATCATGATATATGCTATTTGCATACCTCCCAGATAGTAGTCGTGCACCGCCTTAGCAGCCACAGCCATGGCTCTCGGTCCACCTTCCCGGATGGCAGTCTTTCCATGATCTGTTGCCATACCACTGGAAATCATTTGCAGTATTCCACCAATTTCTTCGTTCGAGTAGCGATCAATGGAGCCTATATTGATGAGAAAATCGTAATATGCCAGAAACTGATATACAAAGTGGTGGCTGATGGCGGTCGTATCGCACACGGGGATTTTCATCTCGCTGTAGGCATCTGCCGCATTGGAATGGTTAAAAACAGTACTATCCAGATTGAGCTTTTGTGCCAGACACTTCAGTAATTCAAGATTCAAAAGGGCATTTTCGTCATCGCTTGTTGAAAAGTTCACGAATACTTTTCCCTCTAGTTTTTTGTCTAAAGCTTCAAAGACATCTTTCAGTGCCTCAGGCGTCACTTGGGTTGTGGCATAGACAATGGAACTGACGGTAGTAGCCGCAGCGTCTTTGCCATCGCCACTCTTGCTCCGACCCTTGCATGCCATGAACGAGCATGCAATGACCAACGCTACAGCACACCGACAAAATCTTATTTTCATAGAGTTCATAGATGCCATATCAGCGGTTTCGTATTACTTCTGGCAGAATTCACGGATGGTGCTTGCCATGAAATCGAGCTTGGGTCGAGTCATGCCAGGATAGACACCTATCCAGAACGTCTGGTTCATAATGGCCTCGGTCTTGGTCAGCTCGCCCACAACACGATAGTCTTTACCTTCGGTATAGGCCTCCATAGCAGGATGGCGCAACAGATTGCCAGCAAAGAGGTTACGAGTCTGTATCTTCTTGCTCTCCAGATACTTAGTCAGATCGGTACGGGTGAACCCGGCATCCTCCTTCACGGTAATCATGAATCCGAACCATGATGGCTTGCTACCCTCCTGAGCCACAGGCAAGATGATACTGTCGATGCCTTGCAGTCCTTCGCTAAGAATATCGAAGTTATCTCTGCGACGTGCCACAATAGAGTCTAGTTTATCCAATTGTGCGCATCCGATGGCTGCCTGCATGTCGGTAGCTTTCAGATTAAAGCCTAAGTGACTGTACACATATTTGTGATCATAGCCCACCGGCAGCTGGCCGAACTGCTTGCTGAAACGGTATCCACAAGTATTGTCCACACCTCCCACACACCAGCATTCACGACCCCAGTCGCGATAGCTATTCACGTATTTATGCAGTTCTGGATTGTTAGTATAGACGGCTCCGCCCTCGCCCATTGTCATGTGGTGGGGGGGATAGAACGAACTGGTGCCTATGTCACCGATGGTGCCAGTCTTCTTCCATTCACCGTCAATCAGATATTCCGATCCGAGGGCATCACAGTTATCCTCGACCAACCACAGATTGTGTTTCCGGCAGAAATCTACTACAACTTGCAGGTTGAACGGATTGCCCAGCGAGTGGGCCAGCATCACTGCCTTGGTCTTAGGCGACAGGGCTGCTTCCAGCTGGGTCTCATCAATGTTGTAGCCCGGAATGGTCATGTCCACGAAAACGGGTATTGCACCAAACTGCATGATGGGCGACACTGTGGTGGGGAAGCCACCAGCCACGGTAATCACTTCGTCACCTCTGCGAATGGCACGGTCACCCAACTCGTGTGCTGTCAGAGCATAGAATGCCAGCAGGTTGGCCGACGAGCCCGAATTGACGAGTGAACAGTATTTCACTCCCAACCATTTGGCGAAACGTGTCTCGAATTTGTGTGCCCATGGTCCAGCGGTGAGCCAGAAGTCGAGTGACGAGTCCACCAGATTCACCATCTCCTCTGCACCGAAATAGCGACCACCATAGTTGATGCGGCTTTCGCCGGGAACAAAGGGTGCCTCGGGGGCATGAACCAATTCATAATATTCTTTTGTTAATTCCAAGATTTGAGCTTTCAGCTGAGTCTTATCTTTCATAGGGCTATTATTATTTATCTTTTTCTGTTTAAAAATCTGCTTTTCTGAATCATCATTTTGTAATCATGGGTACAATACGCTCCCATTTCTTCCATGGTGCCACACCTTTCAGCAATAAAGACTCCAGCATATTCTTTTCACGGATATTGTCCATACATTGCCAGAATCCTTCATGGATGTAAGACATAAGCTGACCTTCTTCTGCCAATTTCGAGAGCGGTTCTTTCTCGAACACGCATGTGTCGTCAGTCAGATAGTTGAACACTTCTGGCTGAAGCACCATATAGCCTGCATTAATCGGCATTCCGTCGGACAGACTCTTTTCTCTGAATGATTTTACTGTGTTGTCAACGCCAATGCTAAGCACGCCCTTGTCTTCTTTACGCTTCACGGCTGTCAGAGTAGCATATTTACCGTGTGCCTGATGGAATTCCAGCAACTTATTGATATCCACATCACACACTCCGTCACCATAGGTCATGAAGAAAGGCTCACCTTCGGTATACTCCTGTATGCGCTTAATTCGTCCACCAGTCATAGTATTATAGCCGGTATCTACAACAGTGACTTTCCATTCTTCGCATTCACTCTTGTGGATGGTCATCTTGTTTTGATGATTACGATAATCGAATGTGATGTCTGAGTAATGAAGGAAATAATTGGCAAACCACTCTTTTACATATTCTTGCATATATCCAGCACAAATTATAAAATCGTTGTGTCCGTAATAAGAATATTCTTTCATGATATGCCATAAGATGGGCATTCCTCCAATATTTATCATTGGTTTGGGTTTGTACTGAGATTCTTCTGAAATACGAGAACCAAATCCACCAGCTAGTATAACTACCTTCATTCCCTTAATCTATTTAAAATATACTAAATTTAAGACACTTATCTAAGCACGAAATTCTAAAAAATAAAAATCGCTGTAAAATTATACTTTTTTTCTGAAAGGACAAAATAAATAGGATATTTTCTTCAAGATTTAGACTATCTCGTCCTATTATCCCCTCTATTGTTGTCATCTATCTGAACCACTCCATCTCTCCTAAATTGTTCTACCATTTAGCTTAAATCATCACACCATTTAGCTTAGATTATAAAACGATATAGCCTAAATCACAACATGATATAGCCTAAATCGTCGCGTGATTTAGCCTAAATCGTCGTGTGATATAACCTAAAACTTCACACGAAAGCAAAAAGAACGTGCGGAATCTCGTAAAAAAAGTGAGATTCCGCACGGTTTATGTCTTTTTGAGAGGCAGACTTTACAGCTGCTGCATGTCGTAGAGTCGCTTGTAGTAGCCGTTCTTCTCGATGAGTTCTTCGTGCTGGCCGCGCTCCACAATCTCGCCCTCATAGAGCACGTAAATCTCGTCGGCATTCTTGATGGTGGATAGGCGGTGGGCAATGGCGATGGTGGTGCGGCTCTTCATGAGGCGTTCCAGGGCCTCCTGCACCAGGCGCTCGCTCTCGGTATCGAGGGCTGAGGTGGCCTCGTCGAGAATGAGGATGGGCGGGTTCTTCAGAATGGCTCGGGCTATGCTCACGCGCTGGCGCTGACCGCCCGA
>JAEEPT010000065.1 GCA_016284895.1 Prevotella sp.
GAAGGCGCTGCGGGTCACCTCAACAATATCAGCAACGAGGGCTGACACATCCACGCGTCTTGTTGTAAGCATTTCGCCTGCATAGTCCATACGGTTCAGTATGGAGATGTCTTGCAAGAGGGATGTAAGTCGTTGGGCCTGTGTGAGAGTGCGTTCGGTAAACTGTCGGCACTGTTCGTTGTTTATGCCTGGGGTGTGGAGTATGGTCTCGGCATAACCGAGGATGCTGGCTACGGGGGTCTTCAGTTCGTGGGCAATGTTTTGTGTCAGTTCGCGACGCATTTGGTTCTCTTTCGTGGCCTGTTCGCGACTGATGCGCTCATCCATTCGATGGGCGTAGCGGTAGAGCAATATACCAAGGCCGCCCATCACCACTACAGAGAAGAGCAATAAGTGCCAGTCGCTGACTTCGTCGAATGGTTCTAATCTTTTGCGATCATAGTCCTCGAACAAAATGAATACTACAGCATAGACAACAAATATTGTCATCACGCCGAGGAACATTTTTCCTCCCTCTGTCAGTTTCTTCATATTTTGCCCTCCGTATCAAACAGGTAACCATAGCCTTGCCTCGTAGCGATGTGTTGACCATAGTGTCCCAATTTCTTACGCAGTCGTGTGATGTTGACGTCTACTGTGCGATTGGTAACAATCACATCGCTTGGCCAGACCTCGCTGAGCAACTGCTGGCGCGAGAACACCTGCCCTTTGTGGCTTAGTAGTAACCGAAGCAGTTCCAGTTCCGTCTTTGTTAGGTTGAGGATTTCGCCATCGGCCATTACTTTCCTCTGAGAGAGGTCTATCGTCAGTCCTTCAAAAATCAATGGACTGGTTGTTCCCTTGGCATTTACCGCTGTTCTTGCTAGCACGGCACGTATTCTTGCCATTAGTTCGCGCACGGAGAAAGGTTTCGAAATATAATCGTCTGCACCTAGTTCAAACCCCTCCAATTTGTCCTCTTCGGCATCCCTTGCCGTCAGGAAAATGATGGGGATGTCAATGCCTGAATTGCGCATTTGTCTGCTCATCTCGAACCCAGACATGCCAGGCATCATCACGTCGAGCACTAGCAAGTCAAATCCTCCGACATCCTTTCGTAAGGCTTCCAAAGCCGAATAGGCAACCTCTGCCTCATAGCCCTCTGCCATAAGGTTGATGCGCAGGATCTCGCACAAGTCCTGCTCGTCATCAACGACTAGAATTCGTTTCTTCTTCATTTCAGGGTCAAAGGTACGATTAAGTGAGCGAAAACGCAAACTTGTATGCATTTTTCCGAACGTGAGTACCTAAGACGAAGGTCAAAGGTACAAATTATTTCCCAAATCTTGCTTCTACGACATTGACAATGTAGTCACAAAGTTTTTCCATCTCGCTGATTATATCGAAATAGAGTGTGCCTAAGGCATAGCTGTATTCATGGTTGTTAATGGCCTGAATGTTTTCCTCCTTCAACCGATTGCGAAGCAAGTTTACCTCGTTCTCGATGCGATAGGTCTCATTGATATTGTGCTCAGAACGATGGCCGTGCATCACTTTGCACATCTGTTGTAGGGCATTGTTGGTGAGGTCTCTCATCATGTGAAGGTTGTCACTCTGTGAAGTGACGAAAGCGAGACTGAGTTCGCGATGACGGGCTAATGTACGGCCTATTTTATAGCAAGCATCACCTATGCTTTCCAATTCACTCACTTCACGCAGCATCTGCCTTATCTTCTGCTTTGTTGTGTCGCTTATGTGGTCATTCGAGAGCTGTGCCAGATAGTCGGCTATGGCTTGTTCCGTCTTGTCGGAAATATCTTCCTCACGCTCTATGGCCGCATATTTTTCGTCAAAGGAATCGGCATGAGTGTCGTCCATCAACTGAGTGACCATCGCGAACATTGCATGCATGCGTTCTGCAAAGAGATTTGTTTCCTTTTCTGCCTCAAAGACAGCAATTTCTGGGGTTGCCATCGGGCCTGCCTGTATGTATTTCAGGGTTTGCCCATCACCGGTTGTTTCGGTTTTCTGCGGTAGCAGCCAACGTACTACACGTTCCAATTGCGGAATGAAGCCTATGAGCAATAGCGTGTTTGTGACGTTGAAGCAAGTATGGAACATGGCAAGCACCACGGGTAGGCGAGTGGCTTGTTCGGAAACCGAAGGGTCATAACCTGCCAAATAGCAAACACCATTGACAAAAGGATAGAACACGCAGAGCACCCAAAACACACCAAACACATTGAACATGAGGTGAGCTAAGGCTGCTCGTCGTGCCTCCAATCCAGAACCCATTGCCGCCAGATTGGCGGTGGCCGTTGTGCCGATGTTTTCACCCATAACGAGGGCAATGCCGAGGTGGATGGGCAGTACTCCTGTGGAGCAAAGCAGTATGGTGATGGCCATAACTGCAGCCGATGATTGAACGATGCAGGTTATCACAGTGCCGATGGCCAAAAAAGCAAGAATGGTTAGGTGGCTCGACGTGTCAAACGAGGCAAAGAATGCCACTACGGCTTCATTATGCTCCAAATCCAGTTCCTTGCCTGCCGCACTGAGCATGATCAATGACCAGAACATGAACGCAATGCCAAAGAGGAAGTCACCTACGTAACGTTGCCTTTTCCTATATATAAGTATGATACCAAGCATGAAAGCAGGAAAAATGATGTTGCTGAGGTCAACATTATAGCCCAGCGACATAATCCATGCCGTGAGGGTGGTGCCGATATTGGCTCCCATGATGACACTGATGGCCTGCGAGAGTGTCAGCAGTCCTGCCGAAACGAACGAGACCGTCATCACCGTCGTTGCCGATGACGACTGCACGGCACTGGTTACAAGTGTTCCCGTCAACATACCCGTCAGTCGGTTAGTTGTCATTTTTGCCAATATATGTCTCAGCTGCGGTCCTGCCATCTTCTGCAGTGCATCGCTCATCATCTTCATGCCATAAATGAGCAGTCCCAGTGCGCCCAACAATTTCAGCGACACCATTACATAATCTTGTGTTGTTTCCATCATCTCTTTTTTACGGCAAAATTACTGTCTTCAAATGATGAATGCAAATAAAAGCTGTTACAATACTGTTACGCGGCTGAATCGTAACAGGAACGTAACAATCCTCATCATCAACGTGAGTTCGATGCATTCTGAGAAGTCAAAGATGAAGGCCATATATGGCATCGGTTCTTTAGCCATCCACAGAGGTATCGCAAGCCATTCTGGTTAAAAAAATGTAAAACATATATCTATTAGAAGAGTTTTGGCTAATTTTGCAGGGATTTACAGACGGACAAAATCATGAGTCTAACAAATATAGCAAGACTGCTGTTCAAGCCGAGGCAACGCGAACTGGAGCGTCACCAGAACGAGGGCGAGACCCTGCAACGCGAGGTGCTGACCCACCTGCTGCAGCGAGCCAAAGACACAGAATACGGACGCAACCACCTGTTTGGTGCGACAAAAGACTACGAAGGGTTCGCCAAGAGCGTGCCTGTGAACACATACGAGGAGCTGAAGGGCGACATTGACCGCATGCGTCAGGGCGAGCGCGACGTGCTCTGGCCGGGACGCGTGAAGTGGTATGCCAAATCGAGCGGCACCACCAACGACAAATCAAAGTTCATTCCTGTTTCGCCGGAGGGTCTGAAGCAGATACATTATAAAGGCGGTGCCGACGTGGTGGCCATTTATCTTCGCAACAATCCCCAGAGCCGCATGTTCGACGGGCGCGGTCTGATTCTTGGCGGCAGTCATGCCCCCAACTACAACCTGCCCGGCTCGCTGGTGGGCGACCTGAGCGCCATACTCATTGAGAACATCAACCCCGTGGTGAACCTGGTGCGCGTGCCCTCGAAGAAGACGGCCCTGCTCTCCGACTTCGAGGTGAAGCGCGACCGCATAGCCCGTGAAGCCATGAACAAGAACGTGACCAACCTAAGCGGCGTACCCTCGTGGATGCTCTCTGTGCTCAACCGCATCATGGAGCTTTCGGGCAAGACCCATCTGGAAGAGGTGTGGCCCAACATCGAAGTGTTCTTTCACGGCGGTGTGGCCTTTACGCCTTATCGCGAGCAGTACGAGCGCCTCATCACTTCGCCCCGCATGCACTATATGGAGACCTATAATGCCAGCGAGGGCTTCTTCGGCATACAAGACGACCCACTCGACAAGTCGATGCTGCTCATGCTCGACTACGACGTGTTCTACGAGTTCATTCCTGTTGAGAGCTTAGACTCACAGATGAATCCCCTCCCCCTCTGGGCAATTGAGACTGGCAAGGACTATGCGATGCTCATCTCCACCTCATGTGGATTGTGGCGCTACATGATAGGCGACACCGTGCGCTTCACCTCCACCAATCCCTACAAGTTTGTCATCTCAGGTCGCACGAAGAGCTTCATCAATGCTTTCGGTGAAGAGCTCATCGTTGACAATGCCGAGCGCGGATTGGCCTACGCGTGCAAAACGACGGGAGCCATCGTGAGCGAATACACTGCTGCACCAGTGTTCATGGACGACCGCGCCAAGTGCCGCCACCAGTGGGTCATCGAGTTTGCTCAAGCACCCGCTGACCTGTCAGTCTTTGCTGCCACGCTCGACCGCAAGCTGCAAGAGCTGAACAGCGACTACGAGGCCAAGCGCTTCAAGGACATCACCCTGCAGCCGTTGGAAGTCATCAAGGCCCGTCCCCACCTGTTCAACGACTGGCTGAAGCAGAAAGGCAAGCTAGGGGGACAGCACAAGGTGCCCCGACTGAGCAACGAGCGCACCATCATCGATGAGCTCATTTCACTAAACTTGCGATAAGATTTGCCACTCACATGCTGAAAAATGTTCTGAAATATCTTCCCCTACTGTTTCTGCTCACTGCGTGTGCCCGCATGGGCAACCCCGACGGTGGATGGTACGATGAGACACCGCCCAGGGTGGTGCACTCCGAACCCAACGACCGCGGCACCAACGTCACCGCCAAGCGCATCACCATCAACTTCAATGAATACATCAAGCTTGAGGATGCACAGAATAAAGTGATCATCTCACCGCCCCAACTGGAGATGCCTGAGGTGAGGGCCGCCGGCAAGCGCATCATCGTCAACCTGCGCGACTCGCTCAAACCCAACACCACCTACACCATCGACTTCAGCGATGCCATCTCCGACAACAACGAGGGCAACCCGATGGGCAACTACACCTTCACCTTCTCTACAGGCGATCAAATCGACACGATGCAAGTGGCGGGCTACGCACTCGATGCCTCCAACCTGGAGCCCATCAAAGGCATACTCGTGGGACTGTATCGCGCCGACAGCACCTTTACCGACAGCACCTTCCACAAGACACCACTGCTGCGCGTATCGCGCACCAACGGCAGCGGCTTCTTCTCCATCAAGGGTGTGGCCCCCGGGCGCTACTTTGTGCGAGCTATTCAGGATGCCGACGGTGACTTCGTTTACGGACAGAAGAGTGAGACCATCGGATTCACCTGCGACACCATTGTGCCTCGCACTACGATGGGCATCCGTCAGGACACCCTGTGGAAAGACCCGCTCCACATCGACAAAATCACACAGACCGAATACCTGCGCTACCTGCCCGACGACCTCACCCTACTGTGCTTCCAGGCCAAGCTCACCGACCGATACCTCATCAAGACCGAGCGCAAGGAGCCCGAGAAGCTGGGCTTCTTCTTCAGCTACGGCAACGACTCGCTACCCGTCATCCGCGGACTGAACTTCGAGGCCGACAGTGCTTTCGTCATCGAAGCATCCGAGAAGCGCGACACCGTGTACTACTGGCTGCGCGACACCACACTCGTCAACCAGGACACGCTGCGCATGGAAGCCACCTATCTTATGACCGATTCTACCGGCACACTCATCGCGAAGACCGACACCATTGAGGCACTGGCCAAGATACCTTACGCCAAGCGTTTGAAAAGCAAAGAGAAGGAGATAGAACAGTGGGAGAAAGAGCAGGAGAAAAAGAAAAAACGCGGCGAGCCCTACGACAGTGTACGCCCGCCCGAATTCCTCAAACCGAGAATCAATCCTTCAGGACAGATGGCGCCCAACCAGAACGTCTATTTCGAATTCGACGCTCCGCTCGACTCCTGCAACCTGGAGGGTGTGCACCTCTACTCCATGATCGACTCGGTGTGGTACCGTGCGCCCCACCTCTTCCAACAGGTTGACACCCGCCGATACGTGCTCAAGGCCGAATGGCGGCCAGGCATCGAGTACAGCTTAGAGGTTGACAGCATGGCCTTTGTCAACATCTACGGACTATTCAACAGGCCCATCAAGCAAGGACTAAAGATAACCCCTGAGGAACGGTTCAGCTCGCTCATAGTGAGCTTGACCCACGCCCCCGACAGCGGCACCGTCTATGTAGAGCTGATGGATGGCAGCGACAAGGTGTCACGCAGGGAGAAAGCCGTTGACGGCACCGCCGAGTTCTACTATGTGCGACCGGGCAAATACTATCTGCGCGCCTTCGTCGATCTCAACGACAACGGCATCTGGGACACAGGCGACTACGACAGTAACCAACAGGCCGAGGAGGTGTTCTACTTCCATGAAGAACTGGAGTGCAAGGAGAAGTGGGACGTGACCCGCAACTGGGACCTCACCTACCGACCCCGCTATCAGCAGAAGCCTGCCAACATCACCAAGCAGAAGCCCGACAAAGACCGTCAGGTGAGCAACCGAAACGCCCAGCGAGCAGCTGAGAAAGGCATCACCTACGTGCCCAAGGACAAATAGTGAAAAAAAACATGACAGAGACCTACCGCTTATGAGACGAATCCTACTGACCATTCTTGCCACCATTGGCCTGCTGCATGCCAGCGCCCAGTGCGGCATCGAGAACAAAGCCTTCAGCGAAGGCGAGTTCCTGGCTTACGACTTGCACTTCAACTGGAAGTTTGTATGGTTCAAAGTAGGCACAGCCAGCATGTCGACCGTGAAGTCCACTTTCCAGGGGCAAGAGGCCTATCGCACCAGCCTCATCACCCGTGGCAACGAGCGGCTCGACAACCTCTTCGTGATGCGCGACACACTCGTGAGCTACACCGATATGCAGCTCGCCCCACTCTACCACCGCAAGGGTGCACGCGAGGGCAAGCGCTACTACGTCGATGAGCTGTGGTACACCTATCCGCGAGGCAACTGTCGCGTGAAGATGCATGCCATCACGTCGCGCGGTGACCACCTCTGGCAGGAGCATGAATTCATGAGCTGCGTCTATGACATGATGAGCATCTTCCTGCGTGCACGCAACTTCAGTGCCGACGGCATGAAGGTTGGCGACGTCATCCCTATGCCCATCACCGATGCCACCGAGCTGAAGCACTCATGGCTGAAATATCGCGGTAAGGAATCGTTCACCATTGAGGGCACAAGCGACAAGTTCCGTTGTCTGGTTTTCTCATTCATCGAGCATGAAAACGGACAGAACAATGAACTCATCCGGTTCTACGTGACCGACGACCTGAACCACATCCCCGTCCGTCTCGACATGTTCCTCTCTTTCGGTTCAGCCAAAGCTTTCCTCCGCACCTATCAAGGCGTGAGAAACCCCATCACATCGAAAATCAAGTGATTGGTGTCTGTTCATGATCACTTGATGATTTAGGATAAAAAGTGCATATTATTTGCAAAACAATTGTATCTTTGCATCAGATTTGACTATTCGCTAATAAAAATGAGAAAATACATCTACCTATACATATTACTAGTAATAGCTGTCCTGCTAACAGGTTGTGCAGGTAGCGACGGTCAGAAGGACATAATAACATAAGAACAAAAAATTGAAACTGACGGAGCATTATATGTTCTTATGTTATTATGTCTAAAAAAACCATCTGCTGACGGAGCATTATATGTTCTTATGTCTAAATGTCACTTTTGTAATTTGTTACATTTGTCATTTTGCGCCGTTGGCAACCGCATCAATGGGCGAATGATGCTTTTTTAAAAAAAAGAACAGCATCTCTCAATCGGGGGAGGCTGTAGTTTTTTTATAGTTCCTTATCGAAGGGTTGGGCGGTGACGCACTTCAGATTCTTCTCCAGCTGTGCTGTGGAACTGGCGCCAACGAGCACGGAGGCGACTCCCTTCTGGTGCAGGATCCATGCCAGGGCCATCTCAGCAAGGGTCTCGCCACGCTGCTGGGCGGCATCGTTGTAGCCCTTGATGCGCTGCAACAGCTCGGGGGTGAGCATGCTCTCCTTGAGGAACTTTCCCTTCGACATGCGCGAGTCTTCTGGAATACCATTCAAGTAGCGGTCAGTGAGCAGTCCCTGTGCCAACGGCGAGAAGGAGATGAAGCCCACGCCGTGCTCCACGCAAAGGTCGAGGATGCCCTCTTCCTGGGGCGCACGGTCGAGCATGTTCAGACGGCCTTGATAGATGAGGCAAGGCACGTCGCGCTCTTTCAGGTAACGGAAGGCGAAGCGTGTGGCCTCGAGTGGCCAGCGCGAGATGCCCACATAGAGGGCTTTGCCGCTGCGCACGATATCGACGAGTGCCTGAAGGGTCTCCTCCAACGGTGTATCAGGGTCGTAGCGATGTGAGTAGAACAGATCAACATAGTCCAAGTGCATGCGCTTCAGACTCTGATTGAGCGAAGCCGTCAGATACTTGCGCGAGCCCCAGTTGCCATAGGGACCGGGCCACATGTCGTAGCCTGCCTTGGTTGAGATAAACAGCTCGTCGCGATAAGGACGGAAGTCATCGTCCATCAGGCGGCCCATCGTGTCCTCAGCCGAACCGTAGGGAGGGCCGTAGTTGTTGGCCAGGTCGAAATGGGTGATGCCGTGGTCGAAGGCATAGCGTGTGATCTCACGTGAGCGCTCATAGGGATCGACGCCACCGAAGTTGTGCCAGAATCCTAAAGAGACTTTGGGCAGGAGCACACCGCTCCTGCCGCAACGCTCGTAGCTCATCGCCCCTTCATAGCGCTGGGGGTCGGCCAGATATTGTTCTTTTATCATTCTGCTTGGGGGATTAAGATTAAAATACCATTTTCTCTAACCAGTAGCACACGATACCGGCCAGATAGCCCACGAAGGCTATCCACGTGATCTTCTTCATGTACCAGCCGAAGGTGATTTTCTCCAGACCCATCACCACAACGCCTGCTGCCGAACCGATGACGAGCATGGAGCCGCCCACACCGGCACAGTAGGCCAGCAGCTGCCAGAAGATGCCGTCAATAGCCATAGCGCCTTCTGGCTGTACAGGATACATGCCCATGCAACCAGCCACCAGAGGCACGTTGTCAACGATAGACGAGAGCACGCCAATGATGCCGTTGATGAGATAGTAGTTGCCGTGGAAGGCTTCGTCGAGTCCCTGACCCAGCATGGTCAGCACGCCGATGGTCTCCAGACAGGCCACGGCCATGAGGATGCCCAGGAAGAAGAGGATGGTGTCCATATCGATGCGCGAGAGCATCTTCGACACACGCTTCTGCGTGTTGGTGTTGTCGGCGGTGTCTTCACCCTCCTGATGTATGCGTATGTAAAAGATCTCGGTGACCGTCCATAGCACGCCCAGCACCAGCAGGATGCCCACAAAGGGTGGCAGGTGGGTGATGGTCTTGAAGATAGGCACGAAGATGAGTCCGCCCACGCCGAGGAAGAAGATGACCTTGCGCTGTCCTTCAGACAAATCTTTCGACTCCTGTAGCACCACCGTTTCTTTCTGCGGAACGAGTTCGCCTTTCAGCGAGAGCGAGAGGACGTAGGCAGGAATGACCATTGAGACGAGCGAGGGGATGAAGATCTCGGTGATGACGCCGGCTGCCGTGATCACGCCCTTGTTCCACAGCATGATAGTGGTCACGTCGCCAATGGGCGAGAAAGCACCACCGCTATTGGCTGAAATAATGACCAGCGATGCGTAGATGATGCGGTCGGTCTTGTCAGCCACGAGCTTGCGCAGAATCATAATCATCACAATCGAGGTGGTCAGGTTGTCGAGGATGGCCGAGAGGATGAAGGTCATGAAGGCAATGCGCCACAGCAGGGCTTTCTTGCTCTTGGTCTGCAGCGTGTCGCGCACAAAGTTGAAACCGCCGTTCTGGTCCACCAGCTCGACGATGGTCATAGCGCCCATGAGGAAGAACAGCGTGGTGGCTGTGCTGCCCAGATGGTGCTCGATGACGGTGCTCACAGCCGAGGCAATATGGTCGCCCACCGCACCAGGGAGATAGCTGCCGGGATTGACCATGAAGAGTGTCCAGCAGCCCACGAACATGAGCAAGGCAATGGCTGCCTTGTTAATCTTGGTCACGCTCTCAATGGCTATGCAGAAATAGCCGAAGACGAACAGCGCAACGATACAAATAGTAAGTGTTGACATGTTTTTTTATTAAGTTTTTAAGTTATTGAGTTATTTTAGTTATGATACAATATAAAAAAATGGTTGCTATGAGGTGTGAATCTCGTCGCCACGAATGCCCAGCGCCGACATGAGCGAGAAGCCCAGTATCTCCTGCCGGAAACAGCCGCCCTCGCGGGGCTCCATCGTGAACACGGTGATGCGCTTGCCGTCGAGCTGCTCGGGCGAGTCGTGGTCCAGCTTGCGCAGCAGACTGCTCACCTGTGCATAGTGGCGCTCGTCGGCCACCACCATCACGCGCTTCACCTCCTGTCGCGAGCAAGCCAGCTGCAATGCCTCGGTCATGAAGTCACACTTCGTGGTGAGCTGCTCTACGGGCAAGGCCATGAGTACGAACTCGCCCAGATGGTCGCTGAAGGCCTTGCCGTTCAGTTCCTGCTCGTAGTGTGAGGGAACGAAATTGTTCAGTGCCTGCCGGTCCTTGTCGTGTATCAGCACCACGCTCGTGGTGTGCTCACCCTGTCGCACGCCTCCGTCGAGCACCAGACAGTCGAGCCAACGCGCCATATCGGCCTGCGGGATGCGGCGGCCTATGATGCGCTCGAAGTTCACAATCAGGTTGAAGACCACGCTGTCGGCATAATCGGCATCGACCAGCACCACATTCTCTGTCCAAAATATGTTGTCGTTCATAGCTGCAAAGATACACACTTATTTTTCGATAAAAGACATTTTACGTCCTGCTTTTTCGAAAGATTGACATAAATCAAGTAAAAAATCATATTTCAAGGAACAAAAATCAAAAAAGAAGCGCTCTTACTCAAAAATAGACAGTACCTTTGCCGCGTAAAAAAAATAACTAAAAAACATTTCAGCAGAATGAAAAGTATTTTGGAAGGACGCCCCGCCCTGAAAGCGGAGGTAGAAAAGATAGCCGAAGTAGCAGGCTACCTGTGGCAGAACGGTTGGGCTGAGCGCAACGGCGGCAACATCACCGTGAACGTGACCGACCTTGTGGACGATGAAATCAGACAAATGCCTGCCATCAGCGATGTGAAGCAGATAGGTGTGACGCTGCCTGCACTGAAGGGCTGCTATTTCTATTGCAAAGGAACGGGCAAGCGCATGCGCGACCTGGCTCGCTGGCCTATGGACAACGGTTCCGTGATTCGCATTCTGGACGACTGCGCCAGCTATGTCATCATTGCCGACAATCCCGTGATGCCTACCTCAGAGCTGCCCAGCCACCTCACGGTCCACGCTCATCAGATAGAGACGGGCTCGCCCTACAAGGCTACCGTACACACCCACCCCATTGAGCTGGTGGCCATGAGCCACAAGCGCGAGTTCCTGGGCAAGGACGTGCTCACGAAGATTCTCTGGTCTATGATTCCTGAGACGAAGGCTTTCTGCCCGCTGGGTCTGGGCATCGTGCCCTACACACTGCCTGGCTCGAACGAGCTGGCCGATGCCACACTGAAGGAACTGGAAGAGTACGACGTAGTCATGTGGGAGAAGCACGGTGTGTTTGCCAAGGGTATCGACGTAATGGATGCCTTCGACCAGATTGATGTGCTCTCAAAGAGTGCCAAGATCTACATCAACGCCAAGTGCATGGGCTTCGAGCCCGAAGGCATGACCGACGAGCAGATGAAGGAGATGACACGCGCCTTCAACCTGCCCCGCTAATAAAAAAAAAGAAAAAACAACTACTTACTATATATATATTAATAAGAATCCCCCTTTTTAAACTAATCAGGTATAACACAAAAAAAATAGAAAGTCCCCATGCTGTGAAGCATCGGGGACTTTTCTTTTGTGCAGGAGTTCTTCGCAAACAAAGCATCCTAAGGTAGAATTCTGGAGTGCAGGAGTTCAGAATCCTATCTTGCGGTAGAGCATGGACTGGCCGTTCCACTCCAGCCGGTCAGTATCGGCCTTCACCACCTTATAGTCTGTGGGTACTCCCTCGTTGAAAATGCGCAACTGTGCTATCTGAGCCACTGTGCCGGCCAGCAACTGCATGGTGCGCGCATTGACGGCAAACTGCTGACGGTTCTTGTATATCTGCTCAATGCACTGGTTGGTCACCACCTCAGCCTCGGGAGTGATGTCAAGTCCGAACTGCTTCTTCAGCAAATGGCGGAAGATGAGCTGCAGTTCGTCGAGCGTGAAGTCCTCGAACACGACAATATGATTGGAAGGCACCACACCGTTGTGAACCAGGTTGCGCGCCACCGCATCGCTGTCGCTGTTGCCCTTGGCTATGACCACAGCCACCTTCATGCCCAGTTCCTTGCGTTTATTCTCAATCCAGAACTGCAGGAAGTCCATGTTGTAGTTCTTGTAGTTGGGCGAGTCGAGGTCAAGGAAGAGCATGCCGTCAGAAGCCTTCAGCAGGGTCTTCTCGACGATAGCCATCTGATTGTTGGCATTCACGAACTCCTCGATGTTGAGTGTGCAGAAGTGATTGGTTGGAATGAGACCGGCTCCCTGCATGATGCAGCACAGGATCTCGGCTACAGTGCTCTTGCCCGTGCCGGTGTTGCCCAGGAAGTTCCACGTCATGTCATCGACCGCCAGTGGGGTCTTGTTCACGTAGCTGGCCCTGAGCGTCACCACATAGTCTTTCAGCGCCTGCTTCACATTGGTCAGTCCCACCAGCTCATCGAGCCGGTCCAGCGCGCTGGCTATGATGGTCTCGTCCCAGGTGAGCAGTTGCTGGCGGCTCTCCACTTCGGGAATGTCGGCCTCGGTGATGGTCACCAGGTCGGCACGTGTGATACTGTCGGCTGGCATTTTATACAGGCGGTCGCTCACCGATGGTATGATCTTCGTGGTTAGCAGACGCGTGATGAAGCGTCCGTTGCCGAAGTGCTCGTCTTTGTTGCTATAGGCATTGATCACGTACTGCGTCAGCTTTTTCTCGGCCTCCGGCGTAATCTCGTACTGCTCTTTCTTCATGACGAAACGGCCTATCTTAAGTAGCTGCTCGGGCGTGTAGTCATTGAAGCGGAACACGTAAGAGAAGCGCGACTTCAAGCCGGGATTCGACTGCAGCAGGTGCTCCATCTCGGCTGTATAGCCAGCCAGAATCACGATCATGTTGGTCTGCTCCATACTGAGGTAAGTGAGCAACGTCTCAATGACGCGATGACCGAAGTCGCGGCGGTCGGGGTCGTTGACAAACAGGTTGTAGGCCTCGTCGATGAAGAGCACACCTCCTGCGGCACTCTTGATGGCATTGAGCGTGTTCTTCTCAGTATCGCCCAGGAACTGGCCTACCAGCTTAGAGCGGTCCACCTCGACCAGATGGCCCGACGAGAGCACACCCATGCCGTGATAAATCTCACCGATGAGCTCGGCCACAGTGGTCTTACCCGTACCGGGATTGCCCGTAAACACCATGTGCATAGGGGGCATGTGGTTGAAGAGGCCCAGCTCCATGCGACGGCGGTTCAGATTGACGAGGCTTGCGTGTGCCATAATGCTCTTCTTGATGTTCTCCAGCCCCACAAGAGCCTCCAGCCGCTCAATGGCCATCTTCGGGTCGCGATGGCGCACCTGTGGAATGTCCTGCACGTCAATGGTTGAGGCTTTCAGCATCTCCTCGTTCACAGCCCCGTCCTCCACCATTCGGCTGATGAGTGAGGGCAGAATCATGTCATCGACGGTGCGGCGGGCCATGTGCACATTGTCGAAACTGGTGCCGCGCATCTTGTGCTCGTAGGAGAAGTATTGCGACAGTTTCTCAATGGCTTCGTTGGTGAACTGGTAGAAATGCTCGTTGGCATAATCGACGGCCACCTTGGTCAGCGCCTCGGGCGAGAAGTCGTCGAAGTGGAAACGATGGACGAATATGTCCTTGGCTGCCTGACAGGAGTTGACGAGTTGTATCAGCTCGTCTTTCGGTCCCGACAGCACCACCGTCACCGACTGTTCGGTCTTCAGCTTGTTGGCCAGGATCTCTATACCCGTCTGTGCCAGCAGGCCTTTCATGCTCAGGTCTTCGGCACCGCTGATGAAGATGAGACTGTTGGTGGCGCCATCTATCTGTTCGTTGACATTGGTGAAGCCCGACGAGGGGTCGAACATCGTGATGGCGGGTATCTCCTTCCAGTGCTTCAACCTGTTGTCTATAGCGCTCAGACGGTCGAAGAGCTTGTGGGCAGCAGTACGTTTCCCCGTTCCGCTATTGCCCATGAATAGGTAGCCGTAGCGCTGTCCCTGTCCCACGTATTCGTTCACGT
>JAEEPT010000066.1 GCA_016284895.1 Prevotella sp.
GAGACTGTTGGTGGCGCCATCTATCTGTTCGTTGACATTGGTGAAGCCCGACGAGGGGTCGAACATCGTGATGGCGGGTATCTCCTTCCAATGCTTCAACCTGTTGTCTATAGCGCTCAGACGGTCGAAGAGCTTGTGGGCAGCAGTACGTTTCCCCGTTCCGCTATTGCCCATGAACAGATAGCCATAGCGCTGTCCCTGACCCACGTATTCGTTCACGTTGGAGGAGTAGATTTTCTTTTTCTCCAGCATCGCCAGATAGGTTTCCAGCGACTCTGGCAGCGGGGTAGAATTCTGCTCCATGCCCAATCGCACCTTCATCTCATCGAGCAGCCGGTTGTACTCTTCCTTGTTGTTCAGATATCTGTCTTCTCCCCTGTCTCCTGAGTATTCATCGAACAGGTTCTCTACCTCATCCAGCAACTCGCCACTGCGATTCAGTCCGTTTACTTCCTTCATATAGGTCTCGGCCAACAGGAGTTTGCTGTAAATCAAATCGTCCTGGCAAATCACATAGTCATCCGAGCTTTCATCATAATACGTGAGTAGCTCTTCCTGCACCCTGCCATAGGTGGCCAGCAGTATCTTCTTCGTGTCTGAATTCATCGAAGAGATGTGTTCCGTGAGGTAATCCATCAGGATTCGGTCGCGTTCATAGATAGTAAGATCTGCAATAGCATCGAGCAGTTCTTTAGCGGACATTTGTTGGTAATCGCTCATGTGTTTGTTAAGAGTGAAATGGTGATGAAAATGACGGGAATGATTCTAAAGGGATGCAGCATCAGATGAGCTGAGGCAGGAAGCACGAGATGACCAGCACCACAATGCCGCAAATGAGCACGGCGATGGTCTTAGGCGAGCAGCCCTTCCACTCCTTGAGGATGATGCCCCATACGTTGGAGAACACCACGTTGAGTGCCATCAGAATGCAGAACGAGAGGGTCATCAGCGTGGGACTCTCGGTGAGGAAGCCTTTGCCCAGCGCCAGTCCGAAGAACTGCGAGTACCACAGCGCACCGGCCAGCAAGCAGAACAGCAGGTTGTTGCCCCAAACGGCACCTTTTGTATAGTCGCCCCACGTCTTGTTCACCTGGTTCTGATAGAAGCAGTAGATGGCGTTGGTCAGGAAGCCGCCAAAGGTGACGAGCAACGTGGCGGGCAGCGTGCGGAACATGGGGTCGGTCAGTTCACCGAAGTTGATGTCCTTACCAAACTCCAGACCCACGTTGAAGCAACCGCTCATGAAGCCTGCCAGCAGCGCGATGGCCAAGCCTTTCGGGAAGTTGAAGTCCTTCACAGCCTCCTTCTTCTCTTCTTCCGACAGGCTGGCAGCCTTCATGCCGCCTGCCACGCCGATGATGGCAATGCCCAGCAACGTCACCACCACGCCAATGATGACGGCGTAGGTGAGCGAAGAGAGTGCGTTGAGCTCAGGGAAGAAGATGTTGAGCAGCACCGGTCCCATGATGGTGCCCAGTCCGGCGCAGGTGCCGAGGGCTATCGACTGTCCCAGCGCCACACCCAGGTAGCGCATCGAAAGGCCGAACGTCAGTCCGCCAACACCCCAGAGCACGCCAAAGAGGATGGTCATCCACACATTGAACGACGGAGCCTGGGCAAACAGCCCGAAGAGCGACTGACCTTCAGGTACAGCCAACAGCGCTCCTAAGAACGGCAGCACCAGCCAGGCAAACACGCCCTGTACAATCCAGTACGACTCCCACGACCAGTCCTTAATTTTATTAATAGGTACATAACAGCTGCTCTGGCAGAATGCGCCAACAGCAATAATCAGTAATCCGATAATGATTTCCATGTCTTAATAAACTGTTTTAAATAATTGTTTTTGGTTTCTACGGCTACAAAAGTACAAAAAAAAATGGAACCACACAGACTTTTTCCATTTTCTTCTGCAAAAAGAGCAGAAGGTGGAGTATGATTTATTGCATTTTTCTTCTATTCCGACTTGCGAACATAGCGCATAAGTCGCTCCACTATGACTCGTTTATAAGCGCGTTTCATCTTGTCATTCAAGAAAGAACGATCAATGAGAGCGTATGCCTCTTGAGGTATCTGCATGAACATGTCAAGGACTTGGGCTACCCGTCTATCCGGAAGCCCAATTCTGTCACCAAAACGCTCAAAGTCCAGTCGGCAGGGATGACCCGTCCGGTCATAGGCATCACTCTTTTCAATATCAGGCGAAAGGCCGCCTATGAGCCCTAGATCACTGCCACTCTGAATGTGGATACACGTATTGATCAAGTCGTAGGCTGGGGCAAGGAAATACTCGCCCTTTTTGTTCACCAATGAAAAGTTTTTCGTATGGGCATCTTCATTACCATAGAGGTAGTCAAACACTACCATCTTGAAAAACTGCTCCATCTGCGGCATCCACGCCGGCACAAACTGCTTGATAGCATCAGCAATCTGGGCATAGCTGCCATGATATTTAAAATCGCTGCCACCACCTTCCTCTGTCATCTGTAGAATAGCAGCAAAATCCTCTTGGGAGCAGTCTTTCAGCCCTCTGTTGACATCAAAACGCTTAGTGATATAGACAGGTTGATGAGTGCTACTAAAACAGAGTCCATTAGAGGCAGTCTTTATGCCATACACCTGAGATGCTATCTGCATCGTAAGATGCTCGTTGGCAGGAATCTGCTTACGAGTGGAGAGTCCTAAACTGAGCGGTGCTGGTTTTAAAATGTGAGTAGCCTGTTCGCCTTTATTCGTCAGTCTGATTTTCCCATTATCTACAACAGCAGAGAATTTTTCTTGAGCACCAGAGATTGACATATTATTCATATTCTCCATAACGCACCGCAGGTCCCTGTCGTTCTCGAAGTCAATATCAATGAAGGGAGACACCACCTTTCCGTCAAAAAGTTCTTTGACAGCCTGTGGCGAATAGGTCTCATACCCTGAACGTAGGGTTGAAGGACAAACTTCTATTGCTTTCATCACTCAACTTTTCTTAAAACAAACTTTCCTATGGCATCCATGCCACAAATCATCTCCAGCATACCGAAAAAGTCTGTCTCGTCAACTTTCATCAACCTGCACAATGCCCTGCGATTAGCACCTTCAGGCAACATGTTAGTAAAGACTGGAAATATCTTGTCAGCATGATACACCTTTTTACTCTTAGGCATGTTGACTGAAACAGGAGGTGTGCTGCTGTCACTAAGGAAGGTGTCATCATAAGTGAACTCATAGCTGCCTTTCGACAATTCTACAAGCTGTCCTGCGTAGGTCTCTCCGTAATAAACGTTGACTTTTCTCATAGCTTACACATATCTTCTCTATTAAACAGTCTGCTTCACCTGCAACACAACTTCCATACCCACCACATCGAGAATTTTCATCAATGTATGCAACGACGGATTGCCTACACCTCGCTCCAGGTCTTTTACTGTCGAGATGCCCACACCCGAATAATCTGCTAAGTCTTGTTGGGAAATACCCAATAAAGCTCGCCGCTCTTTTATGGTTGCTCCTATATCCATTGAAGTATGATTTATCGTACTTTGGGGGCAAAGATAGGACTTTTTCTTGTAACAAGCAAGGAAAAGTACGATTTATTATACTTTAAGGCATAATACCTTATCTATTTTCTCTTGAGTTGACTGTTTATGCAACTGCAAAGGTACTAATTTTTTAGAAAATCACAACAATCAATTATCACATTCCTTCAATCTTCCTTTCTGTCAAGCCAGTAATATCAGCGATGTCTTCAGTATTGTATCCTTTGAGGCATACTCAATAATATCAAGTAGCCGTCCCTTATTCCTCGCTCTTTCTCTCATAAATCAGTTTTTTATCACGGTTAGCGCTCTCAGCTGCGTATGGACGAAGCGTTCCTTCAACTACTAAGTCCACATTACGGCCAAGTAATTCCTGTAAGTCCATAAGCATTCCGCCATGAGTGAAAAGCGTGAAAGACCTTTCACGGCGCGTTCTGCTCCGCGAGGAAAGCGAAGTCTTTTCGTACAGAATACTTGGCAGCTATTATTTTGTAACTACTCAGCACCCCCTGGGGCATGAGTAGTTACGTATGGTGATAAATGTCTCAAAATTTGTTAATCAATCTCGTCATCGGTGGGTATGGCGTAGTTTCTCCACTTTATGCCCGAGGTATAGCTGGCTGCGATTTTGACTAACCTGTCAAACAAATCGTACTTTGGATCATTTGAGTCTCTGAAAAACCTGCGATTGAACTTCCAGCAAAATTCGTTGAGATTTTAGTCGTCTTCCCAATCTGGGTATTGGGATCCACGTGAAAGGACACTACGTCCGTCGTATTCTTTGTTAGCGGTGGTAATGAAGTTGCTTTCAGACAGCAGGGAGGATGTTTGGATGCCGATGACTATTGTCTTGGGCGAAATATATGTTTTCTTATAATTTCTCATGATGCTTATTGTATATAGATTTTCTTTCCGTTTTTGATGTATAGTCCGTGTGACGGGGTTATTACTCTCTGACCTGCCATGTTGTAATATGAATCAGTGGTAGGTGCGGAACTTCTGACAGACTCTATGCCAGTCACGTCATCCTCAAATGAGAAGGTTATCTGTCTTGCATGATTGCTGCTATTGACAGGAACCTGCAGATAGGCTTTTCCTTTCGCAACTGTGGCAGAAGTGCTGTTGATGAGGTAAAAGCTTACAGAGGTATTGTCGTCATTTGCTGCCAATACATATTTGTCGTAACCTTCTTCCTGGCTTATTTCTGTTCCGTCACCTGCATGTAGGAGGTTTCCACTTACATCATCGGCATCGTTCGTTGTGAGGATGGGGATGGATTCCGCCTCAGTGCCTTCCAATAGTATGCCTGTGCCAGCAGGTACTTTCTCTACTTGTTGAAGATATACCTTGTCATCGCTCACAGTTGTTGCGATATAAGCCTTAACGGTGGCATTGGTGAAATCGAGGGCACAATCAGCAGCGAATGTCTGATAGCCTAATGTTGCCGCAGGAACAGTGTAGCTCATGTCCACCTCTTCGGCAATGGCTGAGGCGACAAGACTCTCGATGTTGTTGGTCACAGCATTGAGGATTATCGTTGCTGTGGCATTAGCTACTGGCTCCAGCACCCAGTTGTTGCCTTTGTCAAGGGGATGGTCGGCGTATGCATATACCAGTTCGGTACTGTTTTTGTTCTGCGCATTGGCATGCTGGTTGGCTTCACCCAACATAAAGGTGACATCGGTAGTAGTATGACTTTTGAGATAGTCTTCCATGTATTCAGTGTTTATTGCGACTTTGACAGCAGCTGGTGTGGTTTTGGAAAGTGTCCAGTAGGAGGTGGAAGGTGTCACGAAGTAACCATCCTTATTATATATGTAGTAATATCCCTCTTGTCCGCTGACCGGCAGCAGTGAATACTCTCCTTTTTCACTATCAGTATTGGTGGTGAGCAGATATCCTTCGTTTGAAGGTTCGGACGCAAGGTAACGATAGCGGTTCGTGTTGTGATGTGTCAACCGATAGACAGCCTGCGGTGCTATGCCGAAAGTAGCCGTGTTCTCTCCAGCCTCCTCAATTGCCCATTTTGAACCGCTGCCATAGTTTTTCACATCACCGTCGTTGTTGTCGTTGGAGTAAGCATTGGCATAACCTTCTGCTGTGCTACTGATGGTGAAGGCGTCGCCACTCTCGACGATGACCGCCTTGCCAAGAGTTTTAGTCGACCATGTCCATGCCGTTCCGTTGCTGCTATTACCGGAAGGCACTACATACTGATGGCTTACCACATCGTAAAGGTAGAACTTGCCCGTGGCATTCTCTACGCTGCGGATGATGAACTTTGCCGCTTCAGCCTCATTTGCCGTGCGGTGTATTGTAGTATTGCCAGTGGTGTCGTATTTGGGCGATTGCCAGTAGAGTTTCGTGTAGTTTGTGTGGTCATACCATTTGATGCGATAGACCTTCTGCTGGTCGAATGTGAGCGGCTCTACTTCTTCTTCAACGATTTCACCTTCCTGATTGCCGAAGTATTTCAGTGAGACGTTGTCCCATGCCACCCAATTGGCTGTGGTGGATGCAGCGATGTCGATACCTATTTCCAACGAACCAGCTTCTTCCAGTTTTATTTCTACCATGTATTCCTGTGGCGTGCCGTCTTTAGTGGCGCAGGTAGTGCGCTGGCTGTTGGCGTAGAGGGCTACACCTGTCACGGCATCGTTACTATTTTGACGGGTGGCAATGACCTGTGCACGCAGACGATAGCGACCAGCAGGCATGTCGGTCAAGGTCTGGCTGGCACGGTTGGCATAGCCGAGGGCATTTGCCTGGCTGACCCAATACTCCATGAAGCTGCCCTCGAAACCTTCATAGCTGGCACCTTTGGTATTAGTTTTCCAGCCAGGAGCATTGTCGGCATCCTTGCGGGTGAGTGTCCATTCTGAAAGGTCGTCCATCGTTGCATTTGGAATTGTGATAGCGAGTCCGTTTGTGGGAGATGCATTGGCATACTTATAGGTGTTGAGTGCTGCATTCAGGGTGGTCTGCTGTTCGGTAAGCGCAACCGTGTTGTAACATGTCACCACTGCCTTTGCATTGTCAATGGCAGTTCTTAGGTCGGCTTTTCCTTCGGTCAGTGTATCGTCGGCATAGAATGTCTCAGCTTCGTCGATAACGGTTTGCAAGGCTGACTGTGCAGCAAGGATAGCTGTCAGAGCAATATTCTCTTCGTTGAGCAGCGTCTCACCGTCATAGAAGCGCACAATGATAGTCTTATAGCCAGATTGTGCAGTATCGTCTTTCGTCAGAGTGACGGTTTCACTGGCATAGGCTGCAAGAGCACTGGTGGTACCATGAGCTAAGAGTGTAGTGCCATTAGGAGCATAGATGCGTACTGTTGTTGCTGTAGCAGCCAACTGTCCGTAGTTTGTCACACTGACTGTCTGTACTGTGCCGTCAGCAGCAAAGGTTGGCGTAACAGCAGAGAGCATAGCAGGCTTGTAATCAACACCAGGCATTTTGGCATAGCCGAAGGCGATGCTTCCGTCGGTCATCTTGCCCAGCATCTTCGGAGCCCACTCACCTTCGGTGATACCGCTCTGTCCTGTCACACCTGTGAAGGTGATGATGAGGTCGCTGGTACCGCTGTTCTCAGATGAGCTATAGCTGAGACCATTGCCGAAGTTTACTTTGTTGTGTGCGCCGAACTTCAGTGAACTGAGGTTTAGGTCTGTACGTGGATTAAAGCCATCTTCTGCCTTTACGAGCACCTGGATGCTGGTAGTAGAAGAGGTGATAGGTGTGTTGCCCTGCACCTCAAGCAGCAGCTGGCGTGTGACCGGCATATTGATATTCTTTGACGAGTGGGTATCGCCAGCCACGTCGCTTTGCTTTACGCAGTCGATGACGGCGAAGTTCATGCGGATGGCGCGTCCCAGTTCATCCTGATATACGCGTGGGCGCTCGTACTTATGCCATTTCTCCACATCGCCGTTAGCATGTTTGGCAAACGGATCCTGTCCGGTATATGCTTTTCCCGTCTCCATCACCCAGTGGAGCCCGTCCTTAGAGCGGTAGTAGTAGGCGTAGCGGGCCTTCCAGTCATTCACAATCATGTGATACTGCAGGTGGTCGCGCCAGATGACAGGGTCTTCGAGTGTGCCACGGTTGGTGACCGTGCTGTTCAGATATACCGAACTGGTGGAAACCTGGTGCCAGGGGTCTGTAAGACCATTGCGGCTCACCCAGATGCCGCCGCCTCTGTCTATCATCACAAACGAGCCGTCCTCACGCTTTGCGAACGAGCAGTTCGAGAGGCTTGTCTCGCGGTTTTCGCCTGCAATGAGAGCACGGTCGCGCAGGTCGAAAGTGTATTCGCCCGTCTCCCATGAGCCGCCCAGGGTAGTTGATTTGTAGTAGCCCAGTGGCTCTATCTTATAGATTACATAGGTGTCGCCCGTCTTGTAGATTTCAGGGTTGTGGCCTGTCCCCAGAGTACTTACGTAAGTGTAAGGTCCCCAGACATTATCGCTGGTGACATGGTAAACCATCGACTTGCTGGACCACTGCATGTGACCGCAAGTGGCCGAGGGCCAGCCTGCTACGTACATGTGATACTTGTCGTCGCTGCCCTTGATGATGTTGGCACCCCAGTAAGAGCGTTCGGCGTCTTCAATGCCATTGTCCTTCCAACGGCCTAAGGTGCCTTCCCACGTGCCTGCATATTGTGTATTCTCGCCTGCCGTGGTGCCCCAGTCGCTCTCGGTGGCTGCCACGCTGCCCTCCATAGGCAACAGCAGGTCCATAAACTGTCCGCCCGTCTGCAACTCGGTGCTCTGCTCTGGCATAGCATCCTCGAAGACCAGACCTCCGGCTTTCTCCAACCACAGTTGCTGCATCATGTAGTGACCAGCGGGCGAGGGGTGTATGCCGTCCCAAATCCAGTAGGCTTCGTTGGGTTGGTTGCTTGTAAGCGTTTCAAACAGTTCGTCGTATGGGATGAGAGTGCATCCCATGCTGGTGGCGATGGTTCTTACGCGAGAGGCAAGTTCAGCCACCATTGCGCTACGTGTCTCGTAGTCGGAAGAGCGACTGCCTACGAAAGGTGTTCCCAATGCAATCTGCACAAGGGGATTATCCGCCTTTACTCTGTTAATCAGTGTGCGGTATTGAGTCTCCCAGGCATCATAATCGAAGGCCGTTGCCTTGTCGCCCTTCAACCACTGGTCGATATCGTTGGTGCCGATGAGAATTGATAGCACGTCAGGACTGTTGGCTATGACGTCCGTCTCCCAGCGGCTGGCAAGGTTTACGAGGGTGTTTCCTGATATGCCTCGGTTGATAATCTCAAAGTCGGCTTCAGGGTAGATGGTCTGATACCAGGCACTACAGAGCATGGCGTAGCCATGTCCCATGATATGATCGAGTGCTGTCAGATTGCGCTGACCGACAGAAAGAGCTGAGCCGCCTGCCAGCCCCCATCCTGCATCAGTGATAGAGTCGCCGATATAGAGCACACGGCGCTTGCCGCAGCTGTCCTGTGTCTTAGCGGGACCGATGGTCTTGGGGGTGGTATCGCCGATGACATAATCATCGGCCACGTCGACCCACTGCTTGAACATCTCGTATTGACCTGCCGCCGTAGGTAGCGTGCCGTCCCAAAAGAAATATCCTGCCGATGGCTCATAATCAGCGATTTCATCGAAAGATACATAGGCTGCATTGAACTCTGTTGCCAGTGCCTCAACCTTTGCGGCCAACTGTGACAGTAGAGCGCTACGGGTAGTGTAATCAGCGGCCTTCGACCCACAGAAGGGGGCACAAAGCACCAGCTTCACGCTGGAGTTCTGAACACGTGCTGCTGTCAGCATGGTGCGGTATTTATTGGTCCATCCTTCTACGTCGAAATCGCCACTCTCGCCTGTACTTATATAATTATCTACATCCTTCGCACCGATAAGCACTGAGATAACGTCTGGATTCAGACTCAGGATGTCTGCTTCCCAGCGAGTGGCGAGGTCATCGAGCGTGTTGCCTACAATGCCGCGGTTCTGAATGTTGATGCTCAGCGTGGGATACTGGCTCTGATACCAAGCTGCACACAGAAATACATAACCGTCGCCCAAGTGGTGGTTCAGGTCGCCCAGGTTGCGGGCACTTGCTGCCGTGGCAGCACCCTTGCTGCGTCCCCAGGCACCATCCGTAACGCCGTCGCCTGCGAATACCACTTTCACTTCTGCCCTCAGTCCGACTATGAACGTCGCAAGGAGAACAATGATCATACTGATTCGTTTCATCATCTTTTTATTTGTTATTGGTTATTTGTCGTTCGATGCTGCAAAGGTACGGCGGAAATAGCGGCCAAATACAACAAAAATGTTGTTTTTTATATCAATTTTGTTCGTTTATCACGTTTTTTCTTAACTTTGCAGCATGAAACAGCTTCTATTGTCACTATTACTGACCATCATAGCACAAATGGGCTTCAGTCGCCAATACGACCTGACAGCTCAGTGCCTATCGACAGCCGACGGACTGCCTACCAACATCGTCAGTCGGATATGGCAGGACGAGACGGGCTATATGTGGTTTGAGACTCGTAGCGGTGTGTGCCGTTACGACGGCTATGAGATGATGCTGTTCAGAGAAGACGAGGTCATGGGGCCAAACAGGCAGGAGCAGCTGACCACACGCGATGCCGAATGGCGGCGTGAGGGTAAAGGTCGCATGGCCAGACAGGGGAAAGACGGCAGCCACGGGTCGTGGCAACTGATAGACGAAGCCATTGTAGAATATACCAGGAACGAGCATTTCCATGTGGCTGACGTGGACGAACGGACGGAAGCCATCTCCACCTATGGCGGCGGACTCTACCTCTACGACAAACCTACGGGTGAACTGACGCGCATAGGACAAGACAAAATAGGCAATCCTTACCTCACCTACCTCTATGTAGACCGGACGGGCTGTATCTGGGTGGCAGAAGACTACCTTGGCGTTACATGTCTGCGACTGAACAGACTGAACTATCAGCGACATCAGATAGAGCCGAAAGCCAGGATACAGGATGAGAACAACGTCAGACATATTGCCGTGACCGGCAGCGGCGAACTGATGGCGTCGAACCAGACGGGTGGCCTGTTCGTATATCACATCACGGAGGGACGAGCCACAGTCGTCAGACACTTCGACCATCGGGTCTATGCTGTACTGGAAGACGGGAATGGGCTGCTATGGATAGGAACAAGAGGCGGAGGACTGTCGCATGGGCAACAACGCATTGGGGGATTGCCGTCTGACGACATCTTTGCCATAACCGACGATGGCGAAGGGGGCGTATGGGTAGCCATGTTGAGGGGCGGCATAGGTCATCTGGACTCAAAAGGCACCTTGAAGCTCTACCTCGCAGGCAAAGACTGCCACGACATCAAGCAGGATGGCCAAGGCAGGTGGTGGGTGGCTGCTGAGGATTCACTATATATGATAGAGGTGAAAGGAAAGCAGACGATGACGAGAGCCGTTACCGACGGCTATTTCGTATGTCTCGGCCGCGAAGCTACCGGCAGAATATGGGCTGGCAGCGTAGGCAAGGGATTGATGGATTGCGAGAGCCAGAAGTACTATACTACCACCAACGGACTGGCCAACAACAGCGTGTATGCCATCGTGCAGGATAACAACGGGTATCTCTGGGCTGGTACAGAGGAGGGACTGTCATGCCTGAACCCTGCGACTGGCGACATGCGGAACTATCATTTCACGGACAGCCGCCTGTCTAATGTGTTCAACGAACGCGCTGTTCTGTGTACAAACGACGGTAAACTGTTCTTTGGTACTCACGACGGCATCATCGTGATTGAAAGTGAAAGAGAAACAATGGCAAATATTCCGCCACGGACGGTCATTACGGAAGCAAATGCCAATGACCGGCTCTGCTCGCTGACATTCACTTTCTCTAACTTCCAGTATGCGCACTTGTCAAGCGTCCTTTACCAGTACCGGCTGGATGGCATCGACGAAGCGTGGAGCAATCCCACCAAGGAGCACTCTGCCGTCTATCGCAACCTGCCACCAGGAGAATATACCTTTTACGTGCGCTCCAATAATGGCAACGGAGTCTGGGGCAAAGAAAGCAGCACGACGCTGCGCATCAGTCCACCTTGGTGGAACACGTGGTGGGCTTGGTGCTTGTATGTCTGCCTGACAGCTGCCCTCTGCTGGCTCGTCATCAGGACCATACGCCTCCGTCAGTCACTCAGCGTGGAACGACGGGTGTCGGCCTTGCAGAAGGACTTCTACGACCGTATAGAGCGTGAACTGAGAAATCCGGTCAACGTGTTGCAGGGGGCTGCTGAAAACGTGCAGATGTCTGGCACTTCAAAGACCACTGTGCAGAGCCTGAGACGTGGTTCAAGGCGCATGCTGAAGCTAATGGACATGATCAGGGAATTCCATAGCCTGAACGACATGGAGAAAATGGTGAAGGCTGAACGCGACAACATGAACGAGGAGACAGAACGGCGTTTCCGCGATATCTGTCAGTCGATTCACCAGCAGGAAGAAGAGTTCCGGGAATTGGCTCCGCCACCTGCCAACGGGCAGACGATTCTCATCATAGAAGAGGATGAGGACAACATGACGCACCTGAGAGATACGCTCAGCCCGCTTTTCCGTATCGTCGAATGTCATCAGACGAGCGACTGTGAGGACATGCTTCAGGAGCATAAGCCCCACCTCGTGCTCATTGACATTACGGCCAACGAGAAAGAGGCGCGTGCACTGACCAGAACCATCGGGAACAAGTATGAGAGCACCCCCGTCATCCACCTTTCGTCGTTCAGTGACGACAGCCATCAACTCAGCAGCCTGAGAGCCGGGGCCTGCGATTACATCATCAAACCTTTCAGCGGCAAGATCCTGATAGAGCGTATCAAGAAGGCACTTGACAGCCCCATCAAGAGTGTAGCCACGGATGACGCTGCTGGCGCTAAAACACCTGCCACAGAAGTTTTCACAGAAGTAAAAGACAGGAAGTTCCTGGAACAGTTTCAGCGTATCTTGACTGCACACGTTGCCGACGAGGGCTTCTCCGTGGAACAATGTGCTGAACTGATGAACCTCTCTCGCACACAGTTCTACAAACGTGTGAAATCGCTGACGGGAGAAACACCCATGCAGCATATTCACCGGGCTAAGTTGGAATATGCCGCCCGACTGCTCCGAGAATCAAACGCCACGGTGGAAAACGTCATGCTCCGAACGGGCTTCCATAGCCCTACACACTTCTACAATGCCTTCAGGAAGCATTTTGGCATGTCGCCTAAAGAATATGCTCTAAAAATGTAAGAAAGGCAAGACATTCTCATGGGATTGAAGCCAAGATTTGTTTTTGCCGCATAGTTTTCAATCGCACAGGACGAAATTATGTTATTATGTCTGTATTTATTGTGGAAAGAAATCTAAATAAGGGGGCCTCAAAAATGACTGGGAAAAATCGCAAAGGAGGTTTTTTTAACACTTTTTCAGGTGCTTTGAAGACGGTTTTTGATGTTCTGCATCGGAAACGAGTGTTCTATTTGGAGAATTTTAAGCGATTTTCAGCTCCTATTTCGACTGTTTTGGTGCCAAATAGCAGATAGCTTATAACACTTTTGCGACTAAGACATGCCAGGTTTGCGCCAAAATCACGATGTGATCTTGGACATATCACACCACGATTTAGGCTAAATCGCATCATGATATAGCCTAAATGATGTCACAATATGAACTATAACTCAGTGTGAAGGAGCCTAAATCGCTGAAAACATCTGTGAAAGAGCGAGTTACGCAAAGCCCATTTTATAACCTACTGAGGCTCAACGACTTGAAAAAGGCTCAAAACTCGCAAATTTTCGACCGAAGGAGCACTTGCTGATTTCGGCGCGAGTTTTGAAGGGGTATTTGTCTAAATAAGGATAATAGAGAAAGAGCGAAAATCGCTCGTAATCTCCTCATTCCCAGCATTCTAAATCACGCTCCAGCTCTGGCAGCTTAGAACGGTGGAATGTGGGGCTTCCGATGCCCTGCCGCTTCTGTTGCTGATAGTCGTCAAGCAAACGGAAAGCATACTTGCCCAGCAGGATGATGGCCACGAGGTTGCACGATGTGAGCAGGGCCATGCAGAGGTCGATGATGCTCCACACGGTGTCGAGCGACACCATCGCTCCGAACACCACCATCACGCCGCCTGAGAACAGGCGGTAAAGGGTGAGCGCCTTCTTGCTGCGGGTCATGAACCGCACGTTGGCCTCGCCATAGTAGTAGTTGCCGATGATGGAGGAATAAGCGAAGAGGAAGATGGCAACGGCTATGAACACAGGCCCCCAAGCGCCCACCTGCGTCTCAAGCGCGGTCTGGGTGAGCACGATGCCATTGAGCTGAGGATTGTCATAGATGCCGCTGATGAGGATGATGAAGGCGGTGCAGGAGCAGACAACCAGTGTGTCGGTGAATACGCCGAGCGCCTGAATGAATCCTTGCTTCACGGGATGGCTGACAGTGGCGGTGGCGGCCACATTGGGCGCACTGCCCTCGCCTGCCTCGTTGGAGAACAGGCCGCGCTTCACCCCGTTCATGATGGCTGCGCCCACGGTGCCGCCAACAGCCTGATGCAGTCCGAAGGCGCTGTCGATGATGACGCGAAACACATGGGGGATGTGCTGAATGTTCATGAGGATGATAATCAGCGCCAGGAAGAAATAACCCACGGCCATGAAGGGTACGAGCACCGAGCTGACCCGCGCAATGCGCTGTATGCCGCCAAAGACAATGACGAGGGTGAGGACGGCCAGCACCACGCCCACTGTCATGGGACTCCACCCGAAGGCTCCCTCCATCGCTCCACAGATGGTGTTGGTCTGCACGGAGTTGTTGGCAAGGCCGAAGGTCATGGTGATGAGCACGGCGAAGAGCACGGCCATCCAGCGGCAGTGCAGTCCGCGTTCAATGTAGTAGGCTGGTCCACCTATGAAAGACTCGGCATGTCGGAGCTTGAACAACTGGCCAAGCGTAGATTCGACAAAGGCGGTGGCTGAACCGA
>JAEEPT010000067.1 GCA_016284895.1 Prevotella sp.
TAACCAGCGGCCTTAATGAAGTGAGCATCGAAGCCTCCATTACTGCAATCCTCTCCTCCACATTCTTTGTTGCATAAATGTCAATCAGGAATGTGTAGTAGTGCTTCTGCACCTCACGCTGATGAAACAGATTCTCAATCAGTCCGGTCTTGCCTATACGGCGAGGGGCTATCAGGGACACATTGTTACCATTCTTCAGCAGTTGCAGCAACTGAGAAGTTTCTTCCTTACGGTCGCAGAAGTACTTCTCCGACTCGTAGCCATACAGAATGAAAGGATTGTTCACCATGCGCATTGTTCTTTTGTTTGCAAAGATAATTATTATCTTATAATTATCATAGTATAATAATCATATTATAATAATCTTTAACCATTTCATCCTCTCTTTTTTAGTCAAATGTATCGTCAAAACTCGCGCGAAAATCAGCAAGTGGCCACTCGCTTTCAAATTTGCGAGTTTTGAGCGTTTTGTAACCTCTTGTGTTACAGGTAGATACGAAATAGTGGTCTTGTAAGTGCCTCTAAATCAAGCGTTTTTCACGATTTAGGCTGTTTCAGATTACCGTTTAGGATAGATGGTGACACGGTTTAGGTTAGATCGCGAAGCGAAACAGCCTAAATCGTGACGTGAGATTTCCTAAATCGCTTCGTGATTTTGGCTAAATAACAGCACTATTGAGCCGTCAAAGTGGTGTAAGGGAGTCGGCGGTTTGCAGAAAATAGCGAAAATAGGAACACTAAAATGACGAAAATTGGTCAAAAGAAACAATAATTATGCAAAAATGAATACCTTTCTGCTCTTGAAAACCATGAAAAACGCGCTTTTTTTCTCTAGAATGAGATTTTTATTTGTCTTGATTTTCGAAAAAGTATTTTTCTTGACGAGACTCAACTATTGTTAATTTTTGATACGGTTTTAGCAATTTTACAGCATTTATCTTTATTTTTGTGCTCCTATACTAAGTTGATTTGGATATTAGGCCAGACCAAAAACGTTTCGAGCCTATGAAAAAATATCTATTCTGTAACAGGGATATATGAGAAAGATACTATTGTTGGCTGTTGCTGCCATGATGGCAGTCGCCAGTGTTCAGGCACAGCGTAGGGACTGTATTCAACGTAGTGCTACGATGCGTGCAAGCAGTGAAAGAATGCTGCCTGCACCATACGCTTTCGACCCGCAGAAGACCTATCGGGTGCCCGTGGTGCTGTTCTCGTTCAGCGACTTGGATTTCTCGATGGACAATCCTGCGGAATACTACGACCGGCTCTTCAACGAGAAGGGGTTCAACGAGGGCATGGGACCGGGCTGCGTGGCCGACTATTTCCGCGATCAGTCGGCAGGGTGCCTCAATCTGAAGTTCGACATCTACGGCCCCGTGAAGATTGACAAAGGAGCGCGTAGCCACTACTATAATGACACTGGCTCGGGGGATATGACAAAAGTCCTCCAACTGTTGCCCGAGACCACCAATGCCGACTTCAGCGTTTACGACTGGAACGGCGACGGAAAAGCTAATGAGGTGATATTCGTTGCTGCCGGACTGATGGGCAATTCGATCAATGGAAACAATTATCTGGGGCCAAGCTCCTTCTTCCAGATTCCAGACACGAAATTGCCAGGCGGCATTGACTATTTCTTCTACAGTCTCGTTTGCGAGCGCATATACGGTGACCATCTCAGTGGCATAGGAACCATTGTACACGAGTTCAGCCACAGCCTCGGACTGCCCGACCTCTACCCCATTGGCTCTGGCACAGCCTTCTCTACCGTCGATGAGTGGGACCTGATGGACGGAGGCAACATCACCAACTATGGCTGGTGCCCCCCCAGCCTTAGTGCGATGGAGCGGATGTACTTGGGCTGGGCGATGCCCGAGGAACTGACAGAGCCTGTCACCATCGAGGCCATGAAACCGCTGAGCGAGGGAGGCAAGACCTACCTCGTGCGCAGCACCGGCAACAGCAATGAGTACTATCTCCTGGAGAACCACCGGCAGACGGGATGGGACTACGGATGTCCCGGTAACGGCCTGCTCATCTTCCACGTCGATTTCGATACCGATGCATGGATAGACAATCGGGTGAACACCTCCGACCGGCACTATCGCTACGGACTGTTTCATGCCTCAAATATGAACTTCCGTGCCTGGTGTCCCAAAAACAATGGTACGGACCTTACCCGATGGACAGAGGACAACTGGCTGCGCAGCCGCTATCTCAGCACCTCGTCCTATCCCTACACCGATCCCACGACGCTTGCTGTCAACAACAGCCTGACAGATGAGTCATCGCCTGCTGCCACACTCTTCACGCCTGCTGCCGACGGTCGCGGATTCATGGGCAAGTCAATCACCAACATCCAGTTGGCAGCCGATGGCACCATCTCCTTCGACTTCATGAAGGGGACCGACACATCCGTGCATTCCCTGCAAACGCAGGGACACAACACCGCTGCTCCCATCTACGATTTGCAAGGACGCCGCCAGTCGGCACCTGTCAGGGGCATATACATACAAGAGGGAAAGCTCATCATAAAGAAATGATTTCGACCTGTACGGTTAGTAGAGAACAAAAACAGCTTATAAATGATTGTTTCTTGCAGCGGACTACAGGACTGAAAGACTTTTACGCATCGTTTGCGAAAGAGTCCTCAAGTCCTCAGGCCAAATCGTGGCATGTATTGGTAGAATTATTAGGAATTTGAGAAGAAATGGCCATCCGTTTCCGTCGTAATTTTGTTCGTATTGCGAAAAAAACAGTCAAAATTTTGTTCGTTTCATGGAAAAGCACTAAATTTGTAATCAGAATTCTAAAACCCAGAACAATTATGATAGACGTTAAGGAAACACTGCAGAAAGCAGAAGAGAGAATGGAGATGGCCGCCATGTTCCTGGAAGAGGAACTGAACCGCGTGCGTGCCGGTCGTGCCAACGTGGCCATTCTCGATGGCGTGAGAGTGGAATCATACGGAAGCCGCGTGCCGCTGAACCAAGTAGCCAACGTGAGTTGCCCTGATGCGCGCACCATTGCCATCAAGCCTTGGGACCGCAAGCAGATTCGTGATATTGAGAAGGCTATCATGGACAGCGACGTAGGCATCACACCCGAGAACAATGGCGAGGTGATTCGCCTGATCATTCCGCAGCCTACCGAGGAGCGCCGTCGCGACTTGGTGAAGCAGTGCAACAAGATAGCTGAGAAAGCGAAGGTGGAGGTTCGCAACGTGCGTGCCGACGTGAAGGAAAAGCTGAAGAAGGCCATCAAGGACGGACTGAGCGAGGACAATGAGAAGGATGCCGAGCAGGAGCTGCAGAAGATTCATGATAAGTACATCAAGAAGCTCGACACTCTGATGGAGGCCAAGAACAAGGAGATTATGACGGTCTAATGAAAACTGAGAATTTCTAATCTTCAATTTTCAATCTTCAATCTTCAATTTGTGAAAGGTCTCGTTGTGAAAAATACTGGAAGCTGGTACACCGTCCGTGCTGACGATGGCCAGCTTCTTGAGTGTAAGGTGAAGGGCAACTTCCGACTGAAGGGCATCCGCTCGACCAATCCAGTGGCTGTGGGCGACAGGGTAAGCCTCACCCTGACCCTCCCCGAAGGGAAGGGAAATGTTGAGAAGAGAGAAAAGAAAACGGATGAGAAGTTCGGCTGGATTACCGATATTGAGGAACGCCGTAACTACATCATCCGCAAGAGCATCAACCTCTCGAAACAGAGCCATATCCTGGCGGCAAACGTCGATTTGGCATTGCTGGTGGTCACCGTGAGCCGGCCCCAGACCTCTACCACGTTCATCGACCGTTTTCTGGCTTCGGCTGAGGCTTATCGCGTACCCGTGTACCTTATATTTAATAAGACCGACATTCTGGACGAGAATGAGCGGCACTATCAGGAGGCGATGGTACGACTCTACCAGACAGTGGGCTACGAGTGCCGGCAAGTCTCGGCTGCTACAGGCGAGGGCATTGATGAGCTGCGCCCTCTGTTGCAAGGCAAGGTGGCCCTGCTCAGCGGCAATAGCGGTGTGGGGAAGTCCACACTCATCAACCAATTGGTGCCTGGCGCTCATCTGCGCACGGCAGAAATCAGTGATGCCCACAACACTGGCATGCACACCACCACGTTCTCAGAGATGATACCCACCCCTGAGGATGGGTACTTGATCGACACACCGGGCATCAAGGGCTTCGGCACGTTCGACATGGAACCAGAGGAGCTGACCAGCTACTTCAAGGAGATATTCCATTTCTCGAAGGACTGCCGCTTCAATAACTGCACTCACACGCACGAACCGGGCTGTGCCGTGCTGAAAGCACTGGAGGAACACTACATAGCCGAGAGCCGCTATCAGAGCTACCTCTCCATGCTCGACGACAAGGAGGAAGGAAAGTATCGTGAGGCTTATTAAGCCAGCCTTGCTATCGATAACTGTAAATGAACATAAGACTATAACAACCATAAGCTGACAAACATGAAAAAACGTATGACTTTGGGAGCACTGCTGCTGGCTTCGGCCTTAGGGCTCTCGGCACAAAAAGCCATGACACCGCCTAAAGGTGGAAAAGCAATTAGTGACGAACTGATCGGTATCTTCTTCGAGGACATCAGCAGCTCAGCTGACGGTGGCCTCTATGCTGAACTCGTGCAGAACGGTTCATTCGAGTATAGTCCGACCGAACACGATGGATGGGGACCCGGCACCAGTTGGCGACAGCTGCGACCCGGACATTCGCTCGGTATGATGGAGGTGCGCATGGATCAGCCCATCCATCCGAACAACCCCACCTACATGCGACTGCACGTGGAGCGTGTGAAGGAATACTATGACTATAAGGGCTGGAAAGGCTACGGACTACAGAACGATGGATTCGATGGCTTCTCGCTTAAAAAGGGTGAGAAATATGATTTCACCGTATTCCTTCGTAATGTGAAGGGTGGCGCTAAGACCGTTCGCGTGGCACTGGTGGAACCTCATCACAAGGGCGAACCGAAGCTGCTGGGCGAAGCCGTCATCAGCGGGGTGGATGCACAGTCGTGGAAGAAGTACGAGGCGGTGATTACTGCCAATGCCGACTGTAAGAAGGCGGTGCTACAGGTGCTCGTGCTCAACGAGGGAGATGTGGACATTGACATGGTGTCGCTCATGCCGCAGGACACTTACAAGGGGCATGGCTTGCGCCGTGACCTGGCTGAGGCACTGGAAGGACTGCATCCTAAGTTTATGCGCTTCCCCGGAGGCTGCATCGTGCACGGTGGAGGCGACGGCTTCTGGAACACTTATCGCTGGAAGAACACGGTGGGGCCAAAAGAGCAGCGCCAGGGACTGAAGAACACTTGGGGCTATCACCAGTCGATGGGACTGGGCTACTATGAGTATTTCCAGTTGTGTGAAGATCTCAACATGCAGCCGCTGCCCATCTTGCCCTGTGGCGTGAGCT
Organism: Prevotella sp.; assembly: GCA_016284895.1. GTDB lineage: Bacteria > Bacteroidota > Bacteroidia > Bacteroidales > Bacteroidaceae > Prevotella. The sequence continues at coordinate 5,451 of JAEEPT010000067.1, forward strand.
GTCAGGGCGCTGGCGGTGGCTGGGGCATGAAGCATCAGGCGCAGGACGTGGTGCCCATGAGCGAGATGGACGAATGGGTGCAGGACGCACTCGACCTAATAGAGTGGGCCAATGGCGATGCTTCGACCAAGTGGGGAAGTGTGCGCGCAGCAGCCGGACACCCGGCTCCATTCAATCTCAAGTATCTCGGCATTGGCAATGAGGAGCGCATCTCACCCGAGTTTGTTGAGCGATTCAAGTACATGTATAAGAAAATCATGGAGGCGCATCCAGAAATCGTAATCGTGGGTACTGCTGGCCCTGGTTCACATCCCGGCAATCCCGACTTTGACAACGGATGGAAACTGGCCGAGGAAATAGGGCTGCCCATTCTGGACGAACACTACTACGAGAAGCACGACTACTTCTTGAATAGCCGACAATACGACAAATATCCGCGCAAGCGTAAGACGAAGGTCTATCTGGGTGAGTATGCCGCTAAAGACAAGAAACTCATCGATGCACTGGCCGAGGCACTCTACTTGCTCCACGTGGAGCGCAATGGCGATGTGGTGTGTATGACCAGCTATGCACCGCTCTTTGCCCGTACCAACCACACCAGCTGGAACCCCGACCTGATCTATTTCGACAATGAAAAGCCTTACCTTACTTGCAGTTACTATGTGCAGCAGATGTTCGGCTTGTCGTCGGGCAACTACTACTACGGCAACTGCGTCAGTTTCAAGGGCGACAAGAAGGGCGTATGCCAGCCTGTGGAGAAGAGTCGTTACGGACAGTCGGTGGTGTTGAACACCAAGACGCGCCAACTGTATGTGAAGCTGTGCAATGCCGGCTCGGAGGAGAAAACGGCTGTGATTGATCTGTCGCGCTTCAAAGGCCTGCAGCCCACTGCCGAGAAAACCACACTCAGCGGACAGCCTGACGATGAGAATGCACCCATCCTGGGCAAGTCAAAAGAGAAGAGTCACGAACCGAAGTCCGTGACTCCACAAAAAGAGACTGTATCTGTGAAGAATAAGATGGAGCTTCAGGTGGCTCCCTATTCATTCGTGATGTTGCAGATTACGCTGAAGTGATGTGCGCTTGTTGCTGCTGTAGCGACATGTCTTTCCGCCAGAAGCGATAGGTGATGTCGTCTAAAGCACCATTGGCCCCCACACGGTAGAGCCGCTGATTAGTCGTAGGCTTGTTGAGCGGACCCAGATGGCGGATATAAGGACCGATTTTGATATAGTCGAAGTCGGTCTTTTCTATGCCTGCCGGGATGCGCAGTCTGCCGCTGTACCAAGCCACCTTGAACTGTGGGTGCTCTTCATGCATGTATTGAGCCAGCATGCTGATGCCGCGTGGGTCGGCATCGCCGCCCATGAACGCCAGACAGGTGATGTTGCGACCGTAGCGCTCGATAAAAGCATCGATGGCATGAGTATCTAAGGGAAGACCGATGTCTTCCCAAAGATAGTGGCTATGACACCCAGGACAGCGACAAGGGCAATTGGAAATGTTGATTGCCAGTGTCACTTCGTCTGGTATCTCCTGAAAAACAATTCCTGTATTAACGTACTTCAGCATTTCCTAAATTCAGCACAATTATAATTTAGAATTTATAATTTAGAATTAATATTAATATAGTACCGTCGTGCTGCTTCCTCCTGTCGAGGCTGCGAGAAGTTGCTCACGCGCTTCAGATAACCAATGATGCGGGTCATGTAGTCAACATTCTTCGAGTGGCAGTGCGGACACTCGTGCAGATAGCGCTTGTCGATGGTTCCGCAGTCGTTGCACACGGTGTTGGGAATGTTGAACGTGAAGTAGTTGCAGCCTTCCTGGGCAGCCACCTTCAACAGTTGCTTGTACTGCTCCTTTGACAGGTGCTCCTCCAGGTTCATGTGCAGGGCCGAGCCACCGGTGAGATGCTCAATATAGGGCGCACCATGCAGTTTGAACTTGTCGATGATGGAGAGCGAATCGTCTTCCACCACGTAGAAATAGCTGTTGTAGCAGTCGCGTGGCACGAAGTAACCGTCTTCTCGGTCCCACTTGGCGTGCTTCACACCCACATTTTCGGCAGGAATCATTTCGCAGTTGAACATCACTTCCTTCGTGCGATACTGCTTGTTGTACTTCTCAATCAGACCGAGAATGCCCTGCACGAACTTCTTGTAGTCATCGTTGGGCGTAATCTTCAGTCCCATGAACTCGGCAGCCTCTACCAATCCGTTGATGCCGATGGTGAGATACTGGCGGCTAATGTTGATGTAACCTGCATCGAAGAGGGGCAGCATGCCGTGGGCCTGCAAGTCCTTCAGGTTCTCATTGTAGGCCATTTGCACTTTGTGGCAGAGGTCGATGATTTCGCCCAGATACTCCAGATAGTCCATCTTATGGTTGACGGCATACTGGATGCAACGGTTCAGGTTGATGGTGAGCACACTCTTTGAACCTGTAGAAACACCACCAGCGCCAAGCGTGTAGCTGAAGCCATTGTCGGTAATCTCGTTGCGCAGGCGACAGCATGACGAGAGTGAGTCGGCATTGTCGCTCATGTAAGTGAAGAACGAGTGGCCTTCGGCATACATTTCAGCGGTGAAGTCGCCCCATTCCTTGTCCTTGCACTCGCCGTTCTCATCGACGAGCAGGGCCATTGTCTCTACGGGGAAGGTGAGCAGGGTCTTCGTGCGTTCCTTGTTGAACCACTTCATGAATCGCTTCTGCAGCCACGACAGACCGTCCCAGTCGGGCTTTGAACCATCGGGGAAGTAGAATTCGCCGAAGATGCTCTCAAAGTAGTAGCGGTCGTAGTAAGCCACATTCCAGAACACGGCTTGATAGTTGCGTGCGCCAGTGGGCTGGTTGAGTGTATAGACAATCTGTTCGAAGTAGTCGGTGATGACCTTGTCGAGTGTCCGGTGTTTCAGCGAGAGATCCACCACCTCGTCGGCACGCTGCCAGTAGTCCTTGCCGAACTCCAGTCCGATGAAGTAGTTCATGTACATGAGGAACTCGGGCGTGGCGCAGGCACCGGAGAGCATGGAGCTCACCATGAACACCATGTTGACGAAGCCGCCGCAGTACGACTTGAGGTTGGTGGGAGCCGTTGAGTTGCCGCCAATAGAGATGGTGCCACCGATGAGCCAGGGGTACATGGTGATGGAGGCACAGTAGTTGGCCAGCGAGGTTTCGTCGTTCTTATATATAAAGTGGTGTGTGAGTTTGTCAATATATTCGTCGGCCAGCTGCTTGCCGTACATCTTTTTGATGCGCTCGGTGAGCAGACGGCGGTTCAAACGGATGAAGTTCGACTTGGGCAGCTCGCCGATAAGTGTGGCGATGTTCTTGTGCTCTACGTTGGCATTGGCATCATATTTCGAACCTGTAGCAGCGTTCATGCTCTCCATGTATTCTGAGAGGAACATCATCTTCTCCAACGTCTCGCGGTCCTCGGTGTGTTCCTGTCGGTAAAGGATGAACGACTTGGCCACCTTGTAGAAGCCTTCGCGCATCAGAGCCTCTTCCACCTGGTTCTGAATGTCTTCAACCTTGATGTCGTCGTGTATGTCCAAATGGCTCAGAATCTTCGAGATGGTTGACAGGTCTGAGGGCTCATCTACACTCTCAAATGCCTTGATGATGGCATTCATAATCTTGTCAAGCGAGAAGCGGTCTTTCGAGCCGTCGCGCTTGGTAATAGTAAAATTCTTAATTTCCATTGTTGGTATTTTCGGTTATCTTTTTGGGTTATTGTCTGTGCTGAAGTTATCCGTTTTGGAAAACTTTTTTGGTTAGCCTGTTGAAAAAGTTGTCCGTTTTGGAAAACTTTTCGTTGTGCAAAGGTATGACATTTTTTTTAATTTATATATAAATCGCATTGTAAAAAATATATAAATGTGAACTTTTGTTTGACCAAAGACAGAAATGTGAATAAGTTTGCAAAAGTTATCAAAAAATATTTGTGTGTTTAGCAGCTTTGTCGTAATTTTGCATCCATGAACACAAAAACAAGAAGAAAAGTTACGGCACTTGTGATGTTGACTCTATATGTGTCAATACTCTTTTCTTCGTGTTTTCATATTCATTCAGAAAACCTTTTCGCAGCCAGTGAGTGTGACCAGTGTGTGCATCATCTGCCTCATTCCGGCCATCTGACTGCAGGCGGCGGGCTTCAGCACGATTGTCTGCTATGTCAGTTTCTGAGTCTGGCTTATGTGGCTGCTGCCGTGACCACTCTTATAATATATAATAAGGTGTGCGCGCGGCATTATGATGCTCCATTGGCTCGTATAGGGTTGACAAAATGGGGCATCCTTGGATTGCGGGCTCCTCCCTTTAGCTTCGTTTGAGGAGAGAGACGTCTTTTAAAATATAAACAGCGCTGCCTATGGCGGCGCACATCACAACGAAGCAAACATGATATCCATATTGTGTACTGCTGTGCTGTTGTGCATGCAGGAGCCTTCGGACACGACGATAGCCATTCAGAATGTCGAGGTGACGGGCATGGCACGCCAGCGTCAGCAGATGAAGAGTTCGCAGAACAGTGTTCAGGTGGGCAGAGACTATCTGGAGAACAACCTTGCAGGCAGTTTGATGCAGACCTTGCAGGGCATTCCCGGCGTGAAAGCCATGTCGATAGGTTCGGGGCTTTCGAAACCCACCATTCGTGGTCTGGGCTTCAACCGTATGGCTGTGACCGAGGATGGGGTGAAACATGAGGGACAGCAGTGGGGCGATGATCACGGACTGGAGATAGACCAGTTTGCCGTTGACCGTGCCGAGGTCATCAAAGGACCTGCGGCCCTGCTCTACGGTTCCGATGCCATAGGCGGTGTGCTCAACCTCTTTACCACCCACATTCCCGAGCGGCCTGTTGAGGGAACCGTGCAGTTCGTGGGCCGTTCCAACAATGAGTCGCTGGGCGGTTCGGCCAAGATTGGCGGACGGCTGGGCAAGTTTATCTACCGTGCTCATGCCACATACGTAGATTATTCCGACTACAAGGTGCCTACCGACAGCATACAGTATTATTCCTACTGGATTCGCCTGAAGAACGGACGGCTGCGCAATACTGCAGGACGGGAGCGCAACGGCAGCCTGATGTTGGGCTATGCAGGCTATAACTTCCACACCGACATACGCATCTCCGATACCTACTCCAAGAGCGGTTTCTTTGCCAATGCTCATGGACTGGAAGTTAGACTCTCCAACATAGACTACGACCGTTCGCGCCGTGACATCGACCTGCCCTATCAGTGGGTGAACCACCTGAAGGTGCTCAGTCATACCTCATGGACCGACGACCGCATGTCGCTGGAACTGAACCTTGCTTATCAGAACAACGTGCGCGAAGAGTTGTCGGAGCCTGTCTCGCATGGCTACATGCCTACGCCCGACGGTACGCTGGAGCGACGTTTCGTGAAGAACACCTATACAGGGCAGCTGACTCTGCACCGCCAGCTGTCTGAGCACCATGAACTGAATGCCGGACTGAACGGTGAGTATCAGCATAACCGACGGGCAGGGTGGGGATTCATCATCCCTGACTTCGAGACCCTTTCGATGGGGGCATACGTCTTCGACCGTTTCACCATCACGGAGCGGCTCATCCTGAATGCCGGACTGCGCTATGACCATGCCCGCACCCATATTCATGCCTATTATGACTGGTATAAGACACCAAGCCTCACCCCCAGTCCTACTGGAGAGGGGAGTGAATACCCCTATATGGTGGCTAAGCAGCGTTCGGCTGATAGGGTGAGGCATTTCAATAGCCTTACGTGGTCGGCTGGCATCAACTGGCGCACGGGTGAGTGGGTGCTCAAGGCAAATGTGGGCAAGAGTTTTCGTGTGCCTATTCCGAAGGAGCTGGGGGCAGACGGCGTGAACTACCACATCTTCCGCTATGAGCGTGGCAATGCCAACCTGTCGCCCGAGGAGAGCTATCAGCTCGATGCCGGTATCAGTTGGAACCACGACCGCCTTTCCGTGCAGGTGGATCCCTACGTGAACTATTTCCCCAACTACATCTATCTGAATCCAACTTCCAGGTATGTGGAGGGTTTGCAGCTGTATAACTACATGCAGGCCCGTGTGCTGCGTTGTGGATTTGAGGCTCAGGTGGATTATCAGATTCACCGCAAGTGGCAGGCTTCGCTCAAGGGCGAGTATCTCTATGCCGAGCAGTTGTCTGGCCCTAAGCAAGGCTACACGTTACCGTTCTCTACGCCTTGGTCGGTCGATGCCGATGTGCGTTACACGTTCCGTCGGCTGTTCGAGCGTCGCCCTGGTGGAATGGGCTTCGTGGCGCTCAATGTTCATGTGGTGGGAAGGCAGAACCGTGTGGTACCGCCCGAGCGCCCCACCGATGGCTATTTCACGCTGAATGCCTCGGCTGGCAAGCACTTCACGCTCGGCAGACAGTTCACTCTCAAGGTGGCGCTCCGTGCCGACAACCTGCTCAACCGTCGCTACTACGATCACACCAGCTACTACCGCTTGATTGATGTACCCGAGCCCGGGCGCAACTTCTCGCTCACGGCTGGACTTGATTTTTAGTAATCTTTTTTTTAATAGCATTCATAACAATGAAAAAGATATTTTCCACGAGCCTTTTGATGGCTCTCACCGTAATCACATTATTTGTTTCCTGTAATAAGACCGACAGGGACGAGACCCAACCCGTCATCACCAATATGGGCATCACGGCCAACCCCGTGAACTGCCAAGTCTATCACCCCGGCGACACGATTCCGTTCTGCTATCAGTTCGAGGACGATGTGGAACTGGGTAGCTTCAACATTGAGATTCACAGCAACAGCGACCACCACAGCCATAGTACCGAGAGCGACGATCACGGACATGAGGGTGGTGAATGTGCGCATGAGCACGATCATGAGGAACATGAACACGAGCATGCCGCCGGTCAACAGCCGTGGGTGTTCAATCAGGACTATGAGATACCTATCGGTCTGCGCAGCTATCTGGCCAGAGTCAATATTCCTATCCCCAAGGATATTGCCGAGGGCGACTATCACTTCATGATAAGGCTCACGGACCAAGCCGGATGGCAGCAGCTGAAAGCCGTAGCCATCATTATAGAAGACTAACAACAGAAAAAAAATATAACATGAAAAAAGACTTAACTTTCCTGTTTTTACTGGCGCTCACATTACCCCTGTCGGCACAAGACTGGGAACTCGTTTGGAGCGACGAATTCAACCGTGACGGGCGGCTAGACTCAACCGTGTGGAACTATGAAGAAGGCTTCGTGCGCAATCATGAGGCCCAGTGGTATCAGGCCGATAATGCATGGCAAACCGACGGACTGCTTGTGATTGAGGCACGCCGCGAGCATCGGCCTAACCCAACATTCAAGAAAGGCAGTCGGCAGTGGGGGCGGCAGCGTGAGTATATTGATTACTCATCGGCTTGTCTCACTACGATGGGAAAGTATGAGTTTTGCTATGGTAGGATGGAGGTGAGTGCCCGCATCCCTACCGCAGGCGGCGCTTGGCCTGCCATCTGGACACTGGGACGCGGCATGGAGTGGCCCTCGTGTGGCGAAATAGACCAGATGGAGTTCTATCGCATCAATGGCGTTCCCCATATCTTGGCTAACGTGGCCTGGGGCAACGACCAGCATCATAGTGCGGTGTGGAACAGCAGAAAGGTTCCTTTCTCCCAGTTCACCCGCCGTGACCCTGAATGGGCGCTACGATTCCATGTGTGGCGAATGGACTGGGACGAGACTTCTATCCGTCTTTATCTTGACGATGAGTTGCTCAACGAGGTGCCACTTTCTGCTACTGTCAATGGTTCGGTGGGCAGAGGCACGAATCCCTTTACCCGTCCGCAGTACATCCTGCTCAACCTTGCCTTAGGGGGCGACAATGGTGGTCCTATAGATGATGAGGCCCTGCCCATGCGTTACGAAATAGATTATGTGCGCGTCTATCGTAGTTCAAAAAGATAGCAAATCAAGAATTTTGCTGTCATTTTGTAAAATAAAACGCCCAAGCATTTGTTCTTTAGTAAATAATTGCTACCTTTGCACGCAAATTTTGAAAGAAAAGAAGCTATGAGTAAATTGATTAAGCCGATTGGTTATAAGCCGCTGCTCGACACCAAGCAGACCGAGCAGGGCATCAAGCTCATCAAGGAGTTTTTCCAGCAGAACCTCTCCACCGAGTTGCGCCTGCGCCGTGTCACGGCTCCTCTGTTTGTGCTGCAGGGACTGGGCATCAACGACGATCTGAATGGAGTGGAGCGTGCGGTGACCTTCCCCATCAAGGATCTGGGTGATGCTCGTGCCGAGGTGGTACACTCGCTGGCCAAGTGGAAGCGCCTGTCGCTGGCAGAGTATAAGATAGAACCAGGCTATGGCATCTACACAGACATGAATGCCATTCGTGCCGACGAGGAACTCGACAACCTGCACTCGCTCTATGTCGATCAGTGGGACTGGGAGGCCGTCATTCGCAAGGAAGACCGCACCGTGAAGTTCCTCAAGGACATCGTGGAGCGCATCTATGCCGCCATCCGGCGCACGGAGTATCTGGTGTGCGAGACTTATCCGCAAATCAAGCCTTTCCTGCCAGAGAAGATTCGCTTCATCCACGCCGAGGAACTGCTGCAGATGTATCCTGACAAGACCCCAAAGGAGCGCGAGGATGCCATCTGTGAAAAATACGGTGCAGTATTTATAATAGGTATAGGCGGAAAACTTTCCAACGGAGAGAAACATGATGGGCGTGCTCCCGACTACGATGACTGGTCAACCGTGGCTGAAGACGGTCGTGCAGGTCTGAATGGTGACATCCTCATCTGGTATCCCGTGCTGGCCCGCTCGTTCGAACTCTCGTCAATGGGCATCCGTGTCGATAAGGAGGCACTGCTCCGACAGTTGCAGCTTGAGCATCAGGAGCAGCGCTGTGAACTTTACTTCCACCAGCAGTTGCTCACCGACCATTTGCCACTCTCCATAGGTGGTGGCATCGGGCAGAGCCGTCTCTGCATGGTGCTTCTGCAGAAAGCCCACATCGGTGAGATTCAGGCTAGTATCTGGCCCGA
>JAEEPT010000308.1 GCA_016284895.1 Prevotella sp.
GCGCTCACTAACCCTAAGAAGATGAGGGAGGTCGTGGAAAATGTGAAGCGTTACCAACGTGAAATGAACACCGAGCACCTGAATGTTCATACTTTCAAGGTGTTCATGGATGGCACCTTGAGAATTGAGACAGCGGCTCAGGTCACCCCCTATGTAGATACCAACAAGAAAGGCGCTACTACCTTCAACAAGGAGGAAGTCGCAGAGGTGATGAAACTGCTCAACGAGGAAGGACTGGACTTCCATGCACATACTGTAGGCGAGGCATCATCACGCGCCGTTCTCGACGGTGTAGAGCTGGCAAGGAAGGAACTGGGTGACGAGTTCCGCGTGAGAGTAACCTGTGCACATCTGGAAATTCAAGATGACGCAGATATCGACCGCTTTGCCAAGTTGGGCGTTACAGCCAATTACACCCCTTGGTGGCATTCTGGATGCACAGGTGGCAATCCCTATGAGATATGGAGAAGTCTGCTTGGTGAGAAACGTGCGAATAAGATGTACCGCAGCAAGACAATGTGGAAGACGGGTGCCAATGTGACTTTTTCAAGCGATAATATTGTCTATGGTGACTTTAAGACCTGGAATCCCTTCCTCGGTATGGAAATCGGAATGACACGATTTGTCAACGAAAAGAGCAACGCTCCCGAAATAGCCAGAGTTGCTGCGGAATATCCGTCTCCAAACGAGAAGATGAGCATAGAGGAGATGATACTGGGCTACACCATCAATGGAGCCAAACAGCTCGGCATCGAAGCCTGCAAGGGCTCTATCGAGGCCGGCAAGGATGCTGACTTCCTGGTGTTCGACAACGACCTGCTGACGGCAGAGCACACGGGCTTCAGCTACAACAAGCCGAGTGAAGTGTATATTTGTGGAAAGAAAATGAATTAAAGGTTCATCGAACTGAGAAACCATGCTACGGCGCGGATGCTTGGAGCTGAAAAAGACATCAAGGAGTCTCCTGAAGCAAAAGCTTTCAGAGAGTTATTGGCAAAGTATAACATTGAGCAGTAAAGCATATACATATTGGGCTCACACCTTATATACAAATTGGACTCACATCTTATTACAGGTGTGAGTCCAATTTTTTCTCTAAAGCATAATGTAAAAACGTCAGTTTGCCATCTCACTGATGAACTTGATGCGCACCAAACGGATGTCGCGTTCCTCATAGTCGCCACCCAGCTCCTTGTAGGCTTCTTGAAGGTCGCCAGAGTCAGACTCCCTGAAGTACTCATAGATGTCGTCGATGTCGTCGGGATCCATGATTTCCTCTAAGTAGTAGTTGATGTTCACTTTGTTACCACTATAGATCACGATGCCCTCCAACTCATCAAGCAACTCGTCGAAGTCGATGCCTTCGGCACGGGCAATGTCCTCCAGGTCGATGCGACGGTCGATGTTCTGCAGTATCTTTAGCTTGCGCATGGAGTCCTTGGCCTTGGTACGCACGCGCAAGTCGGCCTGACGGGTAATGTCGTTCTCTTCGCAATAATGCTTAATGAAGTCAACAAACTCCTTTGCGTATGGCTGACGTGTCTTGCCGTCGCCCACACCCTGAATATTCTTCAGTTCCTCAAGCGTGACTGGATAGTCGGTGGCCATCTGCTCAATGGACACGTCCTGGAAAATGACATAGGGCGGACGGTTGAGCTTACGCGACCACTTCTTACGCAGGTCATGCAGCATCGCACTGAGCGTGGGGTCGAGTGCACTGGTGCCTCCCTCAGGTCCTTCATCTTCGTCATTGAACTCATGGTCGAGCATCACCATGAACGACTTAGGTGACTTTAAGAACTTCTTGCCGGCAGCGGTAAGCTTCAACAAGCCGTAGTTCTCTACATCTTTCTTCAAGTAGCCGGCGATGAGAGCCTGTCGGATGACTGGATTCCAAATCTTAGGATCCTCGTCCTCACCCATGCCAAACTCCTCGAGCTCATGGTGTTTCCGAGCATTGATCTCGTTGGTTTCGCGACCTATGATGAAGTTGACTATATAGTCGCTACGGAAATTCTCCTTCACAGCCTGCACCGCCTTCAGAACGGTGACCAGCTGGTCACTGGCTTCGCGCTTAGTGCTGGGATGCAGACAGTTGTCGCAGTTATGACAGTTGTCCTGCTCGTAGTTTTCACCGAAATAGTGGAGCAGCATTTTACGGCGGCATACTGAAGTCTCAGCATAGGCAGCTGTTTCCTGCAACAACTGACGGCCAATGTCCTGTTCAGCCACAGGCTTCCCCTCCATGAACTTATCAAGCTTCTGCAAGTCTTTATAGCTGTAGAACGCCAGACAAATGCCTTCGCCGCCATCACGTCCGGCTCGTCCCGTCTCTTGATAATAGCCCTCCAGCGATTTGGGTATGTCGTAATGTATGACGAAGCGTACATCGGGCTTGTCGATGCCCATACCAAAAGCGATGGTAGCCACAATGACATCGATTTTCTCCATGAGGAAGTCGTCTTGTGTCTGGGTGCGCGTGGTGCTGTCGAGTCCGGCATGATATGCCTCGGCCTTGATGTCATTGGCACGCAACACCTCGGCCAGATCTTCCACCTTCTTGCGCGAGAGGCAATAGATGATGCCGCTCTTGCCCGTGTGCTGCTTGATGAAGCGCACGATGTCCTTGTCAATGTCCTTTGTCTTAGGACGCACTTCATAGTAGAGGTTAGGACGATTGAATGAGCTCTTGAACTCGTCGGCCTCAACAATGCCC
>JAEEPT010000068.1 GCA_016284895.1 Prevotella sp.
TATATAAAAAAGTGAATAATGAAGAATGAAGAGTGAAGAATTTTTGATTAAGCAGGTGATTATTTTTTTGTGGGGAGGGAAGGAGGCTGGTACATATCAGCTTGTCCCAGTCTCCTCCCAGCCGCAGCAGTTACTTCTCTGGCACGTCTTCGAGTGTCTTCTTCAGCAGTTTCCAGAAGGGAGCCACGGTCTCGATGAGGGCGCGCTCGGTAGTGGTGTGTGGCGACTTCATCGTGGGACCGAGGGATACAACGTCCAGGTGCGGATACTTACCCAGGATGACCGAGCACTCCAGACCTGCATGATCTACCTGTATGATGCCGTCCTGTCCGAAGAGTTCCTTGTATTCTTTTAATAAGAGGTGTAGCACTTCGCTCTCGGGGTTGGGATCCCATCCGCCATACGAGCCTGAGGTCTCCACCCTCATGCCTGCCATTGAGAAACAGCTCTCCAGTGTCTTCACCACATAGTCCTTCATGTCCTCGCGGCTTGAACGAGCCAGAATCTTTATGCTGGCATTGCCTCCACCTATATTGATGATGGCGAGGTTCGACGAAGTTTCTACCACACTTGGATAGGCAGGAATGAAACGGATGACACCATCGTGACAGGCATAGATGGCATCGATGATGTTGTCCTGAATCTCGACAGGCACTTCCGTCTTCGGTGTCTCTACCTCTTCCGTGAGAACCTCTATTCCCTGTGGCTCGATGAGCTTGAACTCATCATTGAAGGTGGCCTTCCAGTCCTCAGCCAGTTCCTTCAGTGCTGCGACGTTTTCCTTGGGAAGGGTCAGCACAGCCTCGGCCTTGAAGGGGATGGCATTGCGCATGTTGCCGCCTTGCCAGCAGGCCAGACGGGCATCCAGCTCTTCGATGGCTTCGCGCACCATCTGCACCAGCAGTTTGTTGGCATTGCCGCGTCCCTCGTGAATCTCCAGTCCACTATGTCCACCGCGCAGTCCTTTTACTGTCAGTCGTACGGCAGCATCGTCAGCATCGGTCTCCACCTCTTTATATTCTAAGGTGGCAGTTACGTCGATGCCACCAGCTGAGCCAATGACGAACTTGCCCCAATGCTCAGAGTCGAGGTTGAGCAGGATGTCGCCTTGCAGCTCGCCCTCAGGCAGGTCGTTGGCGCCAAACATGCCTGTCTCTTCATCGGCAGTGATAAGAGCATCGATGGGACCGTGTTTCAGAGATTTGTCTTCCATGATAGCCATGATGGCAGCTACGCCCAGTCCGTTGTCGGCACCCAGAGTAGTACCCTTGGCCTTCACCCACTCTCCGTCAATCCACGGCTCGATGGGGTCAGTTTCGAAGTTGTGTTTCGACTCAGGTGTCTTCTGTGGCACCATATCCATGTGAGCCTGCAGGATGATACCCTTGCGGTTCTCCATTCCGGGTGTGGCAGGCTTGCGCATGTGGATGTTGCCAGCGGGGTCTTTCGCGGAATAGACACCTGCCTGCTTGCCAAAGTCGAGTAGAAACTGTTGAATTTTCTCAAGGTGTCCGCTTGGTCGGGGCACCTGTGTCAGTGCGTAGAAATTCTTCCAGATGCACTGTGGGTTCAGGTTTTGAATTTCGTTCATAGTTCTATTTGTTTACGAGGTGCGAGGTACGAGAATACCTTTGTACCTTCGCCTCTCACTCTAGGTTGTCGTTAATATGATTTTGTCTTTTCATCTCTCTTTCTGAACCTCGCATCTGGATAAGAACCCCAGCCTTGCCCATGCCCATACACCCAACAGAATGACCAACATGGTCTGCACCGTATGCACGATGAGCACGAAATAGAGAGCCTGCTCGTCGGCTACGCCATAGAGAATGAGCATCGTCTTCACAGCGAAGTGCCAAGGACCTGCACCATTGGGTGTAGGCACGATGACTGCAATGCTGCCTACCACGAACGAGACCATAGCGCAGTCTATTCCTAACTCGCGAGTTGACTCGAAACAGAAGAAGGTGAGATAGTAATGCAGGAAATAGCATACCCAGATGCCGATGGTGAAGAATAGGAACAGCGGCAGATTGCGCACGTCCTTCAATGATCGCACTCCCTCCCAGATACTCGAGAATGTGGCCTTCACCTTATTATATATAGATAAGCGCCGCAGGAGCAGGTGAATGAGCAGAAGTGCTGCCAGTCCGCAGATGCCAGTCACCAGATAGCCCATAGGCGAGAAACGTTGCAGTATGGTGTCGAGAGAGGTACCTGTCTTCTCGAAGAAAGTACCGAAGATGCTCATTTGTAAGAGTAGGGTAGTGCCAGTGAATAGCAGCATGACGAGCGTGTCCACTGCGCGTTCTGTGACAACTGTGCCCAGTGCCTTGGGAAAGGAAATGCCTTCCCAACGCTTGAGAACGCCGCATCGGGCAAACTCGCCGCTGCGTGGGATGACGAGCGACGAAGCATAGCTCAAGAAGATGGCATTCACGGCTACGCTGCTGCGAGGTCTCTCGCCTAAAGGTTCCAGTGTCTGTCGCCATCGCCAGCCTCTGAAGCTCTGCGCCAGGATGCCGAAGGGAAAACTCAGCAACATCCAGGTCCAGTCCATCTCGTGTAGCACCACGTGACGGATGCTCTCGAAGTCGAATCCGCGATACATCCAATACAGGATAGCCCCTCCCAACAGGAGTGGCAGCAGTATCTTGAAAATGTTCTGTGCTGTTTTCATCAGTAGATATGCGGTTACGGGCCTTTTTGTCGCAAAGTTACTATAAACTAGTGTAACTAACGAAATATTTTGGGAAGATTAACGAAAGATTCTTTTTCTGCCCGTTTTTCCGCATGTGCCTACTTGTCTTTCAGGCTGCTCTGGTACTCCTTTGGCCCCATGCCTTTGTACAGTTTGAAATTTCTGTAGAACGATGTACTGCTGTTGAACCCAGCTTGTTCGCCAATCGTGCTTACTGGCATGTCGGGATGCTGCAGGATGAGCTGACTGGCATATTCAATGCGCATGCGGTTGATGTATTCGGCAAATGAGAGGCCCATTTCGCGGTTGATAGCTTGATAGATGTAGCTCCGATTCGTGCCTAACTTCTGTACTAAGTCAACTATTTTCAGGTTAGGCTGTCTGAACAGCTGTTCCTCCTCCATGAGCTGTTCTATTCTTTTCTGTAGTTCCGAGATGATTGGCTGGTTGGTCACTTGCTCGTCGGCTTTCTGTTCGTCGGCTTCAATGTCTTCAATATCGAAATCCTGTCGATAGCCTATATAGCCGATGCTGAACAATAAACAAGAAAAAATCGTCGATGGAATGGCTAATAATTGTTGTGAGTCGTTGAATTGTTCGCGCCCGATGACGTTCATGGCGAAGGACATGACAGAAGTGATGATGAAGGCGATGAGCATGTAGTGGATAATTGTGAGAGACTTTTTCTCCACGTCGGCATAAGAGTTGTTTACTAATTGCTCGTACTCTATGATGTGGCGACGTCCTAAGAATAATACCGGCGGAATGAGGAAGGCAAACAGCAGTTTACACAGGTCGTGTATCATCACTTGCATCGAAACAATACCAACTCCTCCTACGCGCACACCATGATACATGTAGAGCTCTATGAATTGTTGTGTTTCCTCCTCCGGCATCATCAAGTAGCAGCCTCCCACCAGCATGCCACCCACAACACCAGGAATGAGTAGCAGGTAGCGTAAGTGATGATAGCTCCTGCGTGTGGTGAGGGCGCATATATAGAGGTAGTAAAGCGGATAGACCATCAGGTTGGCTGTGATGTAAAGCGTGTCTGTCAGCGGTAGAATTTTCGTGTTATGGTTGAAGAATACGCTATGGCCGAAATACAACACGGTGCTTGCGAGCATGAAGATGAGAAGATGAACACGTGCGCGAGTCTTGCGCTCTGTGGTCACCTGTAGTGCCAACAAGGTACTCCAAAATAAGCACACAAACATTGGCATGACTGTGATAATTATCATTTTCATGAAAGCAAAGTTACTGCATTTTGCTCTAAAAACAAGCGGTTTTATCGATAATTGTGAATTTGAAATTGTTTTCTGTGAATATGAACCCTTTGATTGTGAATTTGAACTGTTTTTCTGTGAAATTGTTAACGGTACGTGTTGAAATTATAGGTAACTTTGCAAAGCACATTTGTGTTATGAATATATTGTGTTTTTTAACAACACGTTGATTGAAGAATGTGAAATTATTAACCTTTAAAATTAATGATTATGATGAGAAAACTAAGTTTCATGTTTGCAGGCCTTGCTCTGTTGGCAGGCCTTGCGTTGTCGTCGTGCAGCAAAGACGACCCCGCTAATCCTGACGCTACTGAGCAACAGTCTGGTGGTAATGATAACCCTGGTGGCGACCCTACTCCCCCTACACCTCCTTTGGTGAATGCTAAGTACACTGGTATGGTGACTGATGCCAACGGTTCACCGCTTCGTGGCGTAACAGTGGTATCTGGCACGAAGACTACTAAAACTGATGTCAACGGTATCTACGCACTTGAAGAAGTGAACAACGTCAACAATCGTGTGGTGATTAGTTTCTCTAAAAACGGTTACATGGATGTAGTGCGCTCTATCCCATTCGAAGAGTCGGCTCGTATCGATGTGGCCATGCAGAGCACCTATACTGCTACCTTCACTGCATCGTCACCTCAAAGCGTTCAGGTTGGTAAATGGGGATCGAGTAAGCAAGCTAAAATTGAGCTGCCTGCCGGCTATGTCGATGAGAAGGGCGTTGCTTATACAGGCTCTGTCTCGGCACAGTGCACTTATCTGTCGCCCGATGATGCTGCTACTTTCTCGCAGTCCATGCCAGGCGACCTGTCGGCTGTAAATCAGAATTCAGAAGAAGTACAGCTTGTGAGCTACGGTATGGTAGCTGTTAACCTGACAGGCTCTGAGGGTCAGAAACTGAAGATGGCTGACGGCAACAAAGCCAAACTCACCTTCCCTGTTCCCGACAAGTTTGCAGGAACCACCAATCGTCCCAAGATTCCCCTTTGGAGCTTTAACGAGAGCACTGGTCTCTGGGAGTGGGAAGGCGAAGCTACATACGACAGCGATCTCGATGCCTATGTGGGTGAGGTGAGTCATTTCTCTTGGCACAACCTCGACTGGCCCGAATATCGCGCCACACTGAAGATTAGCGTGAAGGACGCCAATGGCGCAGCTTTGGCTAACATCCCCGTCGATGTTGATGGTGAGCGTATGGTGTACACCAACTCTGCTGGTATAGCCACTTGCACCGTGCCATGCAATACGTCTCTGGATGTGCGCATCCCATCTGAATCCTATGGTAACTATGCGCCTGAGAAGAAGCAGACCAACATCACTTTGAGTGCAGGCGAAGAGAAGACTATCAGTTTCGTGATGCCCAAACTGCCAGTTGTCAAGGGTACTGTGGTCAACGAAGGCAACGGTATGAAGGTCTGCTCAATCAAGATGGTATATGGTGCTGGTCAGTCCACCCAGACCGTGATGAGCGACATCTTCGGTGCCTTCAGCTTTACGGCACCAGCCGATTACAAGGGTCTTGCCGTGCTTACGGCTACAGCTACCGACGGAACGTCTGTTTCGAAGAACATCGAGCTCACGGGCGAGGATCTCACAGTCACCCTCACTATCAATACGAAGAGCGATCTCACTGGCAATGGCAAGATTGTGCTGACCAACGGTGCAGGCGTCAAGTCGGAGTTCACTGTTCCTGGAGCAGATGAGAATGAGCTGTTTGCTGGTGCCACATTGGTGGGTACAAATCTGTCAGTTCAACTGATGAGTGAACCTGATGGCGATTTCGATGAGGGTCAGCAACACGTCTTCGGAGGCATACATCTTTATCTTGACAACTATACTACTACGCAGACCAGCTACGACCAAGTAAATATGGATTATAGAATGGAAGGAGCTGGCTGGATGGAGATATCCATGATGGGACATCTTGATGTGACGCTGAGCAATGGTGTGTTATCGTTCAAGTTCTCTGGTACTGCCCAAGTACATGACGGTGACTGGAGCAAGGAACCCGAGCAGGTAAATGCTACGGCTGAGTTCACGGCACCTTTGACGTTCAGAGGACACGGTGTCACCAGTACAACCGACAAAACCCTGATGCCGACGTTCACGCCATATCTCGATGGCAAGTCCTTTAATGGCCTGATCATCGACGAATGCAAGTTGCTGGGGCAGGGCGGTATGATCTACTATCCCGACGCAACCCTCACCCTCGACGACTACAACACGTTGGTCACAGCTGCTAAGGCTACCTTCGGCAATCCCTATGCCGTGAGGCAAGCTGGCGGTGAATATGAGTCCCAGCCAGGCTTTACCCGCTTCTTCAAGAACAATCAGTTCCTGGACGTGACCTTCAATCCTTCGTATCAGGGTGGCAATCAAGGTCGTGATGGCTATTACTCTACGTGGGATCTCCAATCTACTTCACGTGGACGTATCGTCATTCGTGCCTTCTCTAATTTGCAGGCACCTATCACGTCAATTGCTTGGTAAGCCTGTGAGCATGCCAGCGTTAATCCGCTGGAATGACACATCCCGTCTTGTTTAGACAACAATTTCGCCAAAACTCGCAAAATATCAGCAACTCCTTACGCGCTGAGAAATTGCGAGTTTTGGTCTTTTATTTTCTCATTTCCCGATTTTTGTGTACTTTTGCACCCATGATGAAGCAAGTAAGACCCAAGAAAAACCTCGGCCAGCATTTCCTGACCGACCTTACCATAGCTCGGCGTATTGCCGATACTGTGGATGCCTGTCCTGATCTGCCCGTACTCGAGGTGGGGCCAGGCATGGGTGTGATGACCCAGTTCCTAGTTCAGAAACCCAGACCGCTCAAGGTGGTCGAGATAGACCGCGAGTCGGTGGAGTATCTGAAGAACACGCTTTTTAAGAGTGGAGAGCTCCACTCTCAAATCATTGAGGGTGATTTCCTCCGCATGGACCTCCATACTCTCTTTGATGGTGGGCAGTTTGTGCTCACGGGCAATTATCCCTACGACATCTCCTCGCAAATCTTCTTCAAGATGCTCGACAACCGCGACCTTATTCCTTGTTGCACGGGCATGATTCAGCGCGAGGTAGCCCTGCGCATGGCTTCGAAACCGGGAACAAAGCAATATGGCATCCTGTCGGTGCTCATTCAGGCTTGGTACAACGTGGAGTATCTCTTCACCGTTGAACCCTCTGTGTTCAATCCTCCCCCCAAGGTGCAGAGTGCCGTCATCCGCATGACACGCAACGATGTGCAGCACTTGGGCTGCGACGAACAACTGTTCAAGCGCATTGTAAAGACCACGTTCAATCAGCGTCGCAAGATGCTGCGCGTCTCCCTGCGACAGCTCTTGCCTGCCGACTCCTCACTCTTTTCTCTTCACGCTTCGCTGCTCACCCTTCGTCCTGAACAGCTCAGCATTCAGCAGTTTGTGGAGCTGACCAACCTTGTAGAGCCGGAACTGAACAGGAATATGTGAGTGAATGTGCTTTGTCACTGGCCATAATCAGGATGAACTTCAGATAGAACGAACGGGAAAGCAAAAAAATGTGTGCGGACACACTTTTTGTTTGTGTTCGCACACAATTTAATTGATTTGGGTCAATAATCTATGTTTTTTTGATGAAAAGGGAAGGAAAAACGATACGCGATGTGAGAAATCGTCGTAACTTTGCATCGTCAAAAGACAAAAGCGATCTTCAATAGAGATGATATAAAGAAAAAGAAAGTTAGTGTAAAAAATAGAATAGGTTGTTAGTAGTTTAAATGATTGTTTAGAGAAAGTTATAGAAACAAAGTAAAAATAAAAAGAAATAGTTTTTCAGTAGGTTGTTAGTTAGTAAATATAAGGTAAAAGATTAGTAGATTTTAGGTCAATAGGTTGTTAGTTTTTTAATAAAAAGGTAAAAAGAGAAAAAATCAGGATTCAGGTGTTAGTCATAAGGTAGAAAAAAGAAAGATTGCAGAAAAGGATAACACTGATGATGATAGCAGGGGCGTCGTGATGACGCGTACTGCACGCGAGAGAGGGGATGATTCACCTCTTTTTTTTATTCCCTAATTTTTGTGTTAATCCATCGCCCACGGAACAGGCGCATGAGGAAGATGAGTCCACGAAACGTGAGGTCGATGGCCATGGCAGTCCATACGCCACGCAGTCCGTAGCGGGGAGCCAGGAAGTAGGCCAGGGTGAGTCTTACGCCCCACATTGACGACAGACTCATGATGGCAGGCTTTAGTGTGTCGCCAGCTCCGATGAAGATGCCGTTGCAGACTATGGTGGCTGCAAACATGGGCTCGGCCCAGGCTTCTATGCGCAGGGCTTGCACACCCTCGTTGATGATGCCCTCGACGGGGGTCATGAATGCCATGAGCTCGGGGGCAAAGACATACATGAGCATGCCCATGAGCGTCATCACTGAGATGCCCAGTGTTACTGACATGTAGGCGAAAGAGCGTGTGAGCATTCGTTGTCCTGCACCGATGGCTTGTCCTACCAGTGTTGTGGCAGCCTCGGCTATGCCGTAGCCTGGCATGTAGCACAAGCTTTCAACGGTGATGGCCATCGAGTTGGCAGCAATGGCAACGGTTCCGAGCGGAGCCACGATGATGGTGCTCACTACCTGTGCCGACCCCATGAGCAGATGCTGCAGTCCCATGGGGGCTCCTATCTTAAATGCTGTGCTCACCACATCGGCAGTGGGACGGAAATAGTCAGCTTTCTCCGCGCTCTGCTCCTTCCGGTTGAAGAGCCGAAGTGTCTCGCTGCGCCATAGCAGGAAGTAGAGCATCATCACGGCTGTGATGAGCTCGGCCAGGGCTGTGCCTAAAGCGGCACCCTTGACCCCCATGTTGAACTGATAGATGAAGAGATAATTGAAGGCTACGTCGAGCACGCACATCATAATGTTCAGGGCTGAAGGAATCTTCATGTTGCCCGAACACTTCAGCATAGAGCCCGCCAACCCTTCCATCTGGAAGAGTATGCCCGCCAGTCCTACTATCATGAAGTACTGGGTGGCATCGTGAGCGATGTCGGCAGTGCCGCCCAGCCAAAAGGGCAGTGCAGGACTGACTGCAACACAAATGAGTGAGAGCATGATGCTCCATAGCAGACAGCACACCAGTGACTGCCTGAGCACGCGCCGTGCTGCCTCGAAGTCGTTGGCCCCGATGAAGTGAGCTACCTGTACTGAGAATCCCAGCGATGCAGCCGAGGCCAGTCCGCCCATGAGCCATGTGGTGCTCTCCACCAGTCCTACCGATGCCGTAGCCTTCTCGCCCAGATGTCCCACCATGGCATAGTCGATGAAGAACATCACCGTGGCTGAAATCTGTGCAAGAATGCTGGGAATGCTGAGGCTCACGATGAGGCTGAGTTTCTCACTCTGCGTCAGCGTGCGCCCGTTGCGGATATAGGAAAGAAGGTCTGTCTTTTCTTTTTTTGCCATTAGATGCGCAAAGGTACGAAAAAATGTTTATCTTTGCACAAACTATTTAAAATAATCTAAGTTAAATTAAGTATGATGAGAAGAATTAGCCTCTTTGTCCTGCTGTCGTTTGCTGCTTTTTTGATGCAGGCCCAGACTGCCAGGAAATTCACAGTGAACCTAACTCCCGATGGAACAGCCAATTTGACTTGCTATCTGCCCGACCAGCCTAACGGTCGTGCTGTGGTGGGGTGTCCCGGTGGTGGCTACAGCCATCTGTCCATGAACAATGAGGGTTATGACTGGGCCTCCTTCTTCAATGGTCAGGGCATTGCCTACTTCGTGCTGAAATACCGCATGCCTAATGGCGACCGCACTATCCCTGTGGGCGATGCACAGCAGGCCATCCGCATGGTGCGCGACTCTGCGCAGACATGGGGCATCAACCCCTACGACGTTGGCATCATGGGCTTCTCGGCAGGTGGACATCTGGCCTCGTCGGTATCGACGCACAGCGATTTCGGGGCTCGCCCCAATTTCTCTATCCTGTTCTATCCCGTCATCTCGATGAACGAGCGTGAGACCCATAAAGGCTCAGTTGACCGTTTCCTGGGTGAGGAGGGAAAGAAGGACGCAGCGCTGGTGAAGGAGTGGTCGAACCAGAACGCCGTGCGCAGCCATCTCACTCCTCCCTGCATCATCCTCTCTGCCAGCGACGACAGGGTCGTTCCTGTGCTGACCAACGGACTTGCCTACTATTCGGCCATGCGCCGTGCGGGCAACCTCTGCTCCATCTATATCTATCCTACGGGAGGGCATGGCTTCGGCATGAACCCCAAGTTCGAGTATCACGATCAGATGCTTGCCGACCTCACCTCCTGGCTCTCCCACCTGAATGCGCCCCGCAAGGATGCCATTCGTGTGGCCTGCATAGGCAACAGCATCACCCACGGCTCGGGCATCGACATGCAGGAGCTGCGGGGCTATCCTGCCCAGTTGGGCACCATTCTGGGCACCGACTATCATGTGCGCAACTTCGGCGTGGGCGGACGAACCATGCTTCAGCAGGGCGACCACCCCTACATGAAGGAGCAGGCGTGGAAAGATGCGCAGGCTTTCCGTCCCGACATTGTGGTCATCAAGCTGGGAACCAACGACTCCAAGGACTATAACTGGAATGCCCACAAGGGCGACTTCGAATCAGACTATCAAGCTATGATTGACACGCTGTGCCCCCTTCAGCCCGTGCTCAACAAGAAAGGCAAACCTACGAAGAAATTCGTGCGTCCCGATAGTCCCAAGATTTATCTCTGCACCCCCATCAAGGCCTTCCGCGATAAGTGGGGCATCACTGATTCTGTCATCGTGAACGAGGTGATACCAGCCATTCGTCGTGTGGCAGAGCGCAATGGGCTGCCTGTCATCGACCTTCATCCCGTCATCACGGACCGTAGAGACATGACGAGCGACATGATTCATCCTTCCGACAAGGGAGCTCGTCGCATGGCCGAGGTCATTGCTGAACAGCTGAAGAAGTGACGACCAAGTATTGGTCACCGCATGACCGAGTATAGATCATCCGATGACCAAGTATCGGTCATCGCATGACCAAGCATTTGTCATTTGGAGACCAACATGGAGTCATCAAACGACCAGGCCGTTGTCTGAAAATCACTGCACGTGAGAGTCAGGTGCTGAAGAATTGTTTCTGAACTCGGTCGTGGTCGGGCTGAAGAAAGGACGGAACACGGTGCGACTGCACAATGACCACGAAAGAATGCCCGACATAGATTACATGACAGTAGAATAAAGAAAGACGAATATGAAAACGAAGTTTTTCCTCTTAATTGCCGTTGTTGCAATGACCATGCAGGTGTCAGCCCAGACGTGGATATGGTATCCCGGTGACCTTGACATCTGGATGGGCAACAAGATCAACAATCTGCGCACGGAGCGCGGATCGTTCTACCCAGCCTTCTGGCGAGCCGACAGTCATGAGCAGACGGTGGAGTATGTGAAGACTGTGGAACTCTCAGAGGCTGAGGATATGGACATCCGCGCAGAGGGGCGATATGGTATTAAGATTGACAATAGCTACGTGTTCGGCATGCCCGAGCGTTTCCAAGTGCCGAAGGGCAAGCACACGCTGCATATCGCCGTGCATAACAAGGAACAGGTGCCTGCCCTCTGGCTGAAGGGCCGGACGGTGGTGAGCGACACCACATGGACGGTGACCAACTATGCCGTTGCCCGACAGGCCGATACATGGACGGAGACCGACGGACAGCCCCTGTTCTCTAAGCCAGAAGAACAGCCTTCAGCCTATCGCCTGCCCATCAATTCCATTAGTCCCATTAGGCTCAGTAAGGAAAAACACGAGCTTTTTGCCGAATGGCAGCGCGAGGGCATCGGCTACTTGCAGCTCTGCGGTGTGAAGGGCAACGGACAGGTGAATATCTACTATGGAGAGAGTCCCGATGAGGCTCGCGACAAACAACACTCCTACCTGTCGGATAAGGTACGGTTTACGGCTGACAGTATCATTGACCTGAGCACGCTCACGGTGAAGAAACGTGAGGGTAGCGACTACCAGTTGGCTTGCAGTCGTGCCATGCGCTATGCACTGGTGGAGTGCGTGGGCGATGTGACGGTGGAGAGCATCACCATGCAGTCAGAAATGAAGAATGTGGAGTGGCGCGGCTCCTTCGAGTGCAGCGACACACTGCTGAACCGCATCTGGCAGGTGGGAGCCTACACACTGCACCTGACCGACCGTGAGGTGATGATAGAGGGCATAAAGCGTGACCGATGGATGTGGAGCGGCGATGCCATTCAGTCGTACCTGATGAACTACTATGCCTTCTTCGATACTCCAGTCATCAGGCGCACCATCTGGGCCTTGCGCGGCAAAGACCCCGTGCAGCAGCACATCAACACCATACTGGACTACACCTTCTTCTGGTTCAACTCCATCTACGACTACTATCTCTATACGGGCGATGCCCATTTCCTCCGTCAGGTCTATCCGCGCATGCAGACTCTCATGCAGTTTGTGCAGGGAAGGTTGAACGGTCGTGGCATGGTGGAAGGGCAGTGGGGCGACTGGGTGTTCGTTGACTGGTCGCCACGCGATATGTCGAAGGACGGCGAGCTGGCTTTCGAGCAACTGGTGTATCTGCGCTCCCTACAGACGATGAGACAGTGTGCTGCGCTGATGGGCAACGACCGCGAGGCCCGGCGCTACGGTGAGCAGGCCGACGAGCTGAGCCAGCGGATACTGCCCACATTCTGGAACGACGGCAAAGGAGCCTTGCTGCACCACACGAAGAACGGACAGCCACAGCCGCAGGAGGTGACCCGCTATGCCAACATCTTTGCCGTGCTCTACGGACTGTTGGACGAGGCGAAGCAGCAGAGCGTGTTGCACCGCGTGCTACAGAACGACTCGGTGATGGAGATAACCACACCCTACATGCGATTCTACGAGCTGGAAGCCCTCTGCGCCTTAGGGCAGCAGCGGCAGGTACTTAGCGAGATGCGCGCCTACTGGGGCGGCATGTTGGCACAGGGAGCTACCACCTTTTGGGAAACATACGACCCAAAGGAGGGCTATCCTGAACGGTTGGCTATGTATGGCAACCGCTACGGCAAGTCGCTCTGCCATGCCTGGGGAGCCTCGCCCATCTATCTGCTGGGCAAGTACTACCTTGGCATTCAGCCCACCAAGCCCGGCTACGAGGAGTGGGAGTGCCGTCCCTGTATGGGCGATTTGAAGTGGATGAAAGGCGACGTGCCTACTCCGCATGGAAACATTCACGTGGAGATGACCAAGAAGCAAGTCACCATCAAGGCTACAGGCTGTGGCGCAGGAGTACTGATCATCGGCAAGAAGCGCGTGAAGGTGGAGCCAGACAAGATACTGACAGTCAAAATATAAAAAAGCGATGAACAGACTACTTACTTTACTATTTATGATGATGTGCCTCCTTGTAGGCACCGTTGAAGCTAACGGAGTATATAATGTGCGCGACTTCGGCGCCAAGGGCGATGGTCAGACCCTCGACTCGCCCGCCATCAATGCGGCTATCGAGGCTGCCGTGAAGGATGGGGGAGGGCAGGTGCTGCTGCCCGCAGGTACCTATCTGAGTGGCTCGATACGCCTGAAGAGTAATATTGACCTGCACCTCGCGGCAGGCTGCACTATTCTGGCAGCACCGGCTAAGATGAAAGCCTACGACGAGAGCGAGTCGTTCGGCGGCTTCCCTGAGTATCAGGACGGTGGTCACACCTATTTCCATAACTCACTCATCTGGGCCGACGGCGAGAAGAACATCTCTATCACTGGCCACGGCATGATAGACGGCAAGGGACTCACCCATAAGGATACAGAGAGTGCCGGCAACCTGAGAGGAGGCTCTATTGGCACGGGCGACAAGGCCATTGCCCTGAAACTGTGCCGACAGGTCACCATTCGCGACATTACTATATATAGAGGTGGACATTTCGGCATCATCATGACGGGTTGTGACCTCTCCACCATCGACAACGTGACCATCGACACCAATCGCGACGGCTTCGACATCGACTGTTGCAAGTACATGACCATCACCAACTGCCGCATCAACACACCGCGCGACGATGCACTGGTGCTCAAGTCGAGCTATGCGCTGAAGAAGCCCGTGCTCTGTGAGCACATCGCCATCAGCAACTGCAATATCACTGGATTCAAGTGCGGCTCGCTCCTCGACGGCACTTATATACCCGAGCCCGTGGGCTGGGTGTGCGGACGCTTCAAGCTGGGCACCGAGAGCAATGGCGGCTATCGCAACATATCGCTCACCAACTGCACGTTCATGTACTCCAGCGGACTGGCCTTCGAGGAGGTGGATCAGGGCAGGATGGAGAACATCGTGGTGAGCAACATCACCATGAGTCACGTACACCATTATCCCATCTACATCACCACAGGCAGCCGCAATCGAGGACCGAAGGAGGTCACTCGCATGTCATCGGCACGCGACATTCAGATTTCGAATG
>JAEEPT010000069.1 GCA_016284895.1 Prevotella sp.
TACTGTAGATGCCATGCTTGCTGTTGCCTACGACATTGAGTGTGCCCTTTCCCTTCAGTTCAAGATGGCCTTTGCAGTGAACACAACCGTTATAATCAGCATTCACACCGTCGGTGAGAGTGCTCACAGTGCCGTTCTTGGCACTTAGCTTGATGCGCTTGCCGTTCTGGATATTGATGGCAGGACCGCTGGGATTTGTCAGCGTGAGGCCGTTCAGCTCGACTGAGGCCTTGTAGGAACCTTCCATGTAGAACTCGCCATCGGTGGAAGAACCCGACAGTGTGTAGGTAATCTCGCCAACCAAGGCATCGACCGATTCGCTCTGAACGAGCTTTACATGCGAGGATGTGCCACTCTGCACAGTCACATAACTGCTGATGTTGCTTGCTACAGTAACGGTGGCCGAATTGCCATTGTAGGCTATGGTCACGGTGTTGTCAGTCTGTGCATGGGCTGCTGTGAGGCCTGACAGAAGAACTGCTGCGAGGAGTAGAAGTTTTTTCATATTGTTACGTTTTTTTTATTAGAAATGATGATGAAAAAGATAGATTTAAAAAGAGGGAAGTGAATGGTCTTTCAGGTTAGCGCCTACCGCCCGGTCCTCCGCCCATCTGACCGCCACCCATTCCAGACGAACCGTACTGTTGCGCAGTGAGTGAGGTGCCTGAGCCATTCAGCGAGAAGGTGTAGCTGTTGCCAGCAGTCATGCCGGTAGCCGTGAAAAGAATGGAGCCACTGCTGTAGCTGGCAGGCAGAGAGAAGCTGGCCAGCAGCGTATCGCCACTATAGAGCGCAGCAACACTGCCTTTCGACACACTGCCCGATGTGGTGACATAGCCCTGAGTGGAATTGCTGTTAGAGGGCGTAGAGTTTCCGCCACCAATGGCGAAGAGGTTGCCGCCAGTGATGTAAACTGTGTAGTTCTGCTCCTCGTTGGCATCGATGCCACATTCAGGTGCACGGGAACCATAGGCTGCGGTATTTCCGCCTTGAATATAGACATTGCCATTAGCATCCAGTCCGTCATTCCCAGTACTACAAGCATAAATCGTTCCTCCATTGATGCAAAGATTGCCGGAAGCGTTGATGGCATCGTCGTAAGCCAGTGACGCCACGTTTCCACCCGAGATGGTAATGATGCCCTTACTCTCAATGCCTTCCGAGCCACTGCCTCCTGTGGTACGCACTTTCACCGTACCACCAGAGATGGCTATATTGCCATCTGCCTTGATACCCTTGGCCTTGGAGTCGAGCGAACTACTATACTTATAAGTAGAGCCTGTGGTATAGACACCCACCGTGCCACCCTGGAAGTAAGCCTGTTGGTCAACGCTAATACCCTTGCCACCCGTGCCGGTGTTCTTCACGTAGAGCTCTCCGCCCGTGATGGTGAAGGTGGAGTCGGCCTTTACACAAGACGAGCCTGAGATGTCGGCCTCGTCGGAATCATAGACTGCCGAACCTGTGACGATGGCAGTGGTGCGTCCACCGCTGATGCGCACATGTCCGTCGCTGGAGAGTGCTTTCGCTCCGTCGGCAGATACCTGTACGTTGACCACACCACCATAGATACTGAGCAACTCGTCGCCCTTAATGCCATTGCCTGCGGTAGAGACCACATAGAGGTTGGTGTTGGGGCGTACCACTACATAGTCGGTACTGCGGATGCCAGCTTTACAGTTTCCAAACACATTGAGCTTGCCGCTGCCGCTGAAGATGAGCTGACCCTTGCTAAAGAAACATGCCTTGGCATCCGACTGCGAGCTGTCGGTGAGAGAGTTCTCTTTACCGGCTGCCAGCACAACAAACACGCGCTTCTTGCTCTGAATGTTGATAGGAGCACCCGTGGGGTTGGTGATGTCGGCACCTGCCAACTGCAGCTGAAACTTGCGGTCGCTGTAAACGGTGAGCGACCCATTGTCGGTAGTGCCGCTCACGGTGTAGCACACCACATCGGAGGTAGTGGAGTTGACCACCACATGACCATCGGCAGTGGTGACGATGAGCGAAGTGTCATCGGTATCGCCACTGACAGTAGCGCCGTCGGCACTGAAGACGATATTGACATTGCGGCTGAATGTGGTATTCTCGATGTAGTCCTCGTCATCAGCAGGAATCGTTTCCTGCTCAGTGAGAGCCGACGTATCAAGCGACACATCAAACGCATCGACATCGCTGTCGAACCTTACGGCTTCTGTACTGGCAAGTGCTTGCTGGGCTTCATCGACTGAAGAGACACTGTCGGCATCGTTGGCCGAGCAACCTTGGAAAAGAGAGAAAGATACGAGTAGCATCGTATAACATAATACCTTTTTCATCATCATTCATTTTTTTAGTGAATCATCGACAGCAAAGGTATGCAAAAAGAAAAAACAGGGCAAATTCGTTCAACGAAAGCCCTGTTTTATTCAGTAAAGTTTATTTCAGTCCAGCACCCTTCAGCAATTTGTTGGCACCCTCGTTCACTTTCTCGTTCACCTTGTTGGCACCCTCATTCACCTTGTCGGCAGCAGCCTGCTTGGCTTCGTCAACCTTGTTCTGAGCAGCCTGCTTGGCTTCGTCAGCCTTGTCCTGAACAGCCTGCTTGGCAGCGTCCACTTGGTCCTGGGCAGCCTGTTTGGCAGCATCCACCTGGTCAGCAGCCCCCTGAACAGCAGCATTGGCGGCATCCTCAGTGGTGCCTACCACACTCTTCAGATTTTCGATAATGCTCTGGGCGGGTGTCTCCACCAGGGTGTTCACCGTAGCCTTCACTACCTCATTGTCGCCAACGAGGTTGTTCACCTTCTCGGCATTCTCCTTCAGGTAGTTCTGAACGGTCTCGAGATACTGCTGAGCCTGCTCGGGATTGTTCTGAAGCAACTCGGCCACCTTGTTCTGGGTAGCAGTGAGTGCCTCCTGGAACTTGTTCACGTCGCCAGCAGCCAACTGGGCGGCCAGATCGGCAGTGGCATTCTCCAAATCAACGGTTTCAACTTCAGTGTTTTCAGCACTCTGGTTCTGTGCAGCCTTGTTGCCGCAAGAAGCAAATGTCATGGCGCATACAGCCATTGCCATCATAAAAAACTTTCTCATAATAAAATTTTAATGTGTGATTAATTAAACAATGTGTTATAAATAAAAAAAATGGTTATCGAATCGCATTTCGGACATTCGCTGTTTCTTACACTTTATGCCCTAAAACGGGGGCAAATATAAGAAATAAACTTGAATTCAGCAAAAAATATCTGTAATCTTTTGGTCAATATAGATTAAATTACTATTTTTGTACCTCCTAAAAATCTACACCAACCTAAGAAAAAACATGATTAAGAGTTTAATCAAGACCAGAGTTGTAGGAGTGGATATTGGTTTGCAATATACCACCTATGCCATTGTCGACGTGAGAGGAAACATCATTGACAAAGCCAGTTTCCCCACAACCGACTATCCCAATGTGAACACCTTCATCTCATCGCTTTGCGACAACATACTGAAGTTGATAGAGGCCAACGGGTGCTATGAGGACATACGCTCGATAGGCATTAGTGCTCCCAGTTCCAACTACATGACGGGCAACATTGAGAATTCCGGCAACCTGCTTTGGAAGGGCGTGATTCCGCTGTCAGCCCTGATGCGCGACCGATTAGGAATGGCAGTGGCTGTAGCCAACAATGCCCATGTAAGAGCACTGGGCGAATGGACCTACGGCTGCGCCCACGGCATGAAGGACTTCTTGTTCATAACGTTGGATCAAGGTTTCGGAAGCTGCATATTCTCGAATGGTCATATACACTTAGGCAACGAAGGCTTTGCGGGCGAAATAGGACACTGCTGCGTATATCCTGGAGGGCGTCAGTGTACGTGCGGCAGTCGCGGGTGCCTCGAAGCTTACTGTGGTGCAGCAGGCATTGTGCAGACGGCTTACGAAGTGATGGAAGAACGCAACGAGCCATCACTGATGCGCAACTGCAAAGAACTGACACCAAAGTTCATCACTGAGTGCTGCGACAAGGGCGACGAGCTGGCCATCGAGGTGTATCGCCGTACAGGATTCATCTTTGGTATAGGGTTAGCCAACTATGCATCGGTGTTCGACCCAGAGGCCATCATTCTGACAGGCGGCATATCGAAAGCCGGCAAGTGGCTGCTCGAACCCACCAACAAATCGTTTGAGGAGCACGTGTTCCACAACATCGAGAACAAAGTGAAGTTCATGTTCTCATCACTCAATGACGATGAGCGCAACATGCTCGGTGCCAGTGCACTGGCATGGAGCGTAAAGGAATATTCGCTATTCAAGTAATCAGGAACTCACACCTACATACCTATTATATAAATAACCATGGAAGAGAATATAAAAAGCAGAGTCGTGGGTGTTGACATCAGCATCAAGCACACCACCTTTGCCATTGTTGACATACGCGGCAACATTCTTGCACGCGACCAATTTCCCACTAACGAGTATCTCAACGTAAACGACTTTGTAACGGCACTGAGCGAGAGAATCATCATGCTTGCCGAGGAGAACGGAGGCTACGACAAGATACGCTCCGTCGGTGTGAGTGCGCCGAGTGCCAACTTCCTCACAGGCTGCATTGAGAACTCACCCAATCTGCCATGGAGAGGCATCATACCCCTGGCTGCCATGCTGCGCGACCGTATGGGCATTGCAGTGGCACTGGGCAACGATGCCCACGTCACAGCGCTGGGAGAAAACACCTACGGAAGTGCTCACGGCATGAAGAACTTTGTCATCATCTCGCTGGGACACGGCATTGGCAGTTGCATCTTCTCGCACGGAGAGGTGCATTTCGGTGTGAACGGCTTTGCCGGAGAAATAGGCCACACCTGCATCAAGCATAACGGCAGGGATTGTGGATGTGGGCGCAAAGGTTGTCTGGAAGCCTATTGCGCGGAGAAGGGCATCATTGCCACCGCCCACGAGATGATGGAGGCAAGCAACGAGCCATCGCTCATGCGTGAGTTGGACGAGCTGACCCCACGCACCATCGTGGACTGTTGCGAAAAGGGCGACAAGATGGCAATCGAGGTATTCCGAATCACTGGCGAGAAACTTGGCATAGCGATGGCTGCCTTAGCTACGCTCATCAACCCTGAAGCCATTATCTTCACCGGTGGCATATCCAATGCCGGACACTGGCTGTTCGACTCTACAGAAGAGACGTTCAACAGCCATGTGTTCCACAACATCAAAGGGCGTGTGAAACTGCAACGCTCTACCATTGACGACCGTGAACGCGACGTGATGGGAGCCAGCGCCTTGGCCTGGGGTATCAAGGAGTATTCATTGTTTAAGTAGAAAGAATGAACGTAGAGAAAATTAATCAGATCATACAACAACGACCAAATATGAGTACCGCCCTCGGGATGGAGTTTATCTCCACACCCGAGGACGATACATGTATGGCCCGCATGAAAGTAGATGAGCGAAACCGTCAGCCATTCGGCTATCTGAGCGGTGGAGCCTCGCTGGCATTGGCTGAGAATGTGGCAGGCGTAGGTTCAGCCGCCCTTTGCGAAGGGTGCTCATGCTTGGGCATCGAGGTGAGCGGCAGCCACATGAAGGCTGTAGCCGAAGGCGACACGGTGACGGCTTTCGCCCGATTGCTGCATGGCGGACATAAGTTGCATGTGTGGCAGGTTGACATCAAGGACACCCAAGGGCAGCTCATATCGAGCGTGAGGGTCACCAACTTTATTATGCACCACAGCAAGCCATGAACAGTTGTTTCGCACTTTACCGGCTCCCGTTTGCGCAGACCTACACGGAGATAGCGCAAACAGAGGGCAACATTGAGCAGTTAGATTCATGCACAGCGCTCAACGGGCGTAGCGGCTTCGTGGTGGCTCCGTTCCAGGTATCGCCCAACTGCCCCATCATGCTCATCCGGCCTGACCACATCACCGAGCACCCCATTGAGGAGGTGGCATCAGTAGAGGAAGCTGTCAGCAGTTTCCAACTCCACAGAGACCACTATGCCGCTGACTTTGCTGCCTTCCATGCTCAGCTGAAGACTGGCACCTTCAGAAAGATTGTACTGGCACGCAACGCCACGCTCTGCCCCAACCGTCCGCTTGACCCCAAGCAGCTCTTCATGCTGGCCTGTCGGCGTTACCCGCGTCTGTTCATTGCGCTCGTAGCTTTGCCCAATGGTCATTATTGGCTCACCGCCACTCCCGAGATCCTGCTTGAGGGCATCGACACCGACTGGCGCACCATTGCTCTGGCTGGCACCATGCAGTTGCAAGACGATGAGCTGCAAGGTGAGGGCGAGACCATGCGCTGGTCAACGAAGAACATTCAGGAGCAGCACTACGTGGCTACCTACATAGCCGACACCCTGAGCCGCCTGCACCTCAGCTATCACGAAGAGGGGCCACGCACTGTCAGGGCAGCCAATCTGGTGCATCTTCGCAGCGACTTCACCTTCACGCTTCCCGATGCTTCGCGCATCGGCAATCTGCTCCAAGCGCTCCACCCCACTCCAGCCGTCTGCGGTCTGCCGCGTGAAGCCACGTTCCGTTTTATCACCACTCATGAGCACACCGACCGCCAGTACTACAGCGGATTCATGGGACCCATGAACCTCCATTCGCCTCTCTCCACTCACCTCTACGTCTCCCTGCGCTGCATGCAGATATGCCCCGATGCCTACCACCTCTATGCAGGCGGCGGACTGCTGAAAGACAGCGTGGAGGAATCGGAATGGCAGGAGACCGAAGCCAAAATGCAGACCATGAAATCCCTCTTAGGCATTTAGCTGCCACCTCTCATCTCTCACCTCTCATCTCTCACCTCTCCCCATGTATTCGAACAAGGAAAACGTCAATATTCTCACTGCCCTGCTTGTGGCTCATGGCATTCGTCATGCAGTGGTATGTCCGGGCAGTCGCAATGCTCCTATCGTTCACAATCTGAACGAGTGTCCCGACATCACATGTCACCCCGTCACCGACGAGCGTTCGGCAGGCTTCTATGCACTCGGCATGACACAGATGCTACAGCAGCCTGTAGTGGTGTGTGTCACCAGTGGCACGGCTCTGCTCAACGTTGTGCCAGCCGTAGCTGAAGCCTACTATCAGCACCGTCCGCTCGTTGTGCTATCAGCCGACCGCCCTGCTGCATGGATTGACCAGCTCGACGGCCAAACGCTGCCACAGCCCGATGCTCTGGGCCGCTTCGTTTGCAAGGCAGTCACCCTGCCCGAACCCCACGATGCCACCGAACGCTGGCACTGTAACCGTCTTGTGAACGAGGCCCTGCTCAAGAAGAACGGCCCCGTACACATCAATGTGCCCATCAGCGAACCGCTGTTCGACTTCACCACCGAAGCCCTGCCGCAGGAGCGCTGCATAGAATGGCAGCAAGCCGACCTTTCATCTATCATGCTCAACCACATCGCCCACATGTTCCGCCAGTCAGAGCGCCCCATGCTCATCTGCGGACAGCCCATGAACCCGGGCATGGACGAGGCTGTCTGTATGATAGGCGACGATGAGCGCTACGTACCAGACTTCGTGCTCTACACAGGTGGCTCCATCGTGAGCAAGCGACTGAAGCACTTCCTGCGCAAAGCTAAACAGACGTGGATTGTCAACCCCACAGGTGAGGTCAACGACACGTTTATGAATCTGACGAATGTGATTCAGGGAGACGGTGAAATGGTAGCCGACTACATTCGCTTCATGCTCGAGCAGGAGCCCCACCCCTTCGTTCAACTGTGGCAGGAACTGTTGCAGCGCGTGCAACAGCATGCCCGTCAGTTTGAGCCCACTTTCTCAAACATGGCTGCCGTGAAATACTTCGAACAACAGGCCGCACCTGGCTATCGGCACTATGCCAACAGCACCGCCATCCGACTGGCCAACATCTATGCCCATGAGAGTGTCTTCTGCAATCGGGGTGTCAACGGTATCGAGGGTTCACTCTCCACAGCTGCAGGGTTCTCGCTTGTGGCTGACCGTCGCGTCTATTGCATCACGGGCGACCTCAGTTTCTTCTACGATCAGAACGCACTCTGGAACAGCGAGCTCGACGGGCGACTGCGCATCCTGCTGCTGAACAATGGCCGGGGCGGCATCTTCAATCTGCTAAAAGGGCTGGAGAAGAGTCCTGCCCGCGACAGCCTCGTAGCTGCTGAACACAAGACCGTAGCTGCCGGAATCTGCATGGAGAACGACATCTACTATCAGGCAGCATCCAACATGGAAGAGCTGAGACAGGGCATGCAGCTCCTGCTCACTGCCGAACTCTCGCGCCCAATGGTACTTGAAGTGCTCACCGACCATCAGGCCGACGAGCACAACTACAGAGAGTATTACAACAGTCTCTGACTTATTCAGAAAAAAGTTTGCAAAACATCTGTTTCATCTGTTTCCTCTCGTAACACACTGAAGATTAAACGATTATGAGCGAAGTAGATGAAGCAGATGGAACAGATGACACATCGGCTATGGCAAGCAGTTCATGGTCACCTCTGCTGTCACCGTAGGCATAGAGCTTGTAAGATTTCCGCTCAGGGAACTCTTCCAGCAGGCGGACTACCTTCTCAGCCCCGTAGCAATTAGGGGTAAGGAAGCGGCCTGTCAACAGACCGTCGGGCGACACCTCAATGCGCGTTGCCAGAACCGTGTTGACTCCAAGGCGCTCACACACAGGACGCACCCACTCATCAATGCTGGCAGTGACCACGCAAACGGTGTGACCTTCTGACTGATGCCACCGAAGGGTCTTCACCATCTCACTGCTCAGCATCGTAGCAGCTATGTCGGCAAACTCTTGCCCCCACTGTGAGAACTGCTCATGCGCCACCCCCTTGTAGAAGTGGGAAAAGACCATCTCCTTTGCTTTACCGTTGGGATAAAGCCCCGCTTTCATCATCAGCAGCAGGGGGGCATAGCGCAGGAAGCCAAGCAGAAACCTCAGACGTCCGTGGGTGAAGCGGATGAAGGACAATAACGTATCTGAAGTTGTCAAGGTGCCGTCGAAGTCGAAGGCAGCTACTACCTGCGAGCGGTCGGGTGTATCCATAACTAACTGATTACGCATAGAGAATGATGGAGAACGATATGACCCAGCCCGCTATGCACAAGTGAATGAAGCGGTCGTGCAGCAGGACCTTGGTAGGACTGCCCCCTTTCCGATCGACTATCGTCAGCTGCATGTAGCGCAGGATGCCTGCCAGCACAAAGACCGACGTGACGTAAAGGTAGGGACTGCCGATGCGCTCCACCACGTCGTTCGACACGGTGTAGAGAATGTAGCACACGATGGTGATGCTGCCCAGCACCCCAATAGCCTGATTAAGGAAATCCATGTTGTAGCGCACCACATTCTTGCGTGCCTTGATCCCGGACGATTCATAGATGGCCACATCGTCGCGGCGCTTGGCCACTGCAAGGAAAAGAGACAGCAGAAACGTGGTGAGCACTATCCAATGGGACAGGACGATGCCTGTTGCCTGTCCGCCTGCCACGATGCGCAAGACGAATCCCGTTGCTATGATAAAGACGTCGAGAAGAGCTATCTGTTTCAGCTTCACGCAATAGGCTATGTTCATGACGATATAGAACAGCAGCGTGCCTGTCAGTCCGCTGTGCGAGCCGTCACCACACAGGCTGCATGCACCTGCCAGAATGAAGGCGGCAATCCATAAGGTACACATAGCAACATAGGCCGCCCGTTTGCTGAC
Organism: Prevotella sp.; assembly: GCA_016284895.1. Lineage (GTDB taxonomy): Bacteria > Bacteroidota > Bacteroidia > Bacteroidales > Bacteroidaceae > Prevotella. The sequence continues at coordinate 9,696 of JAEEPT010000069.1, forward strand.
CGCACCGCTCGCCACCGGGCGCATACGCTTCACGGGATGCAGGCGGTCGGAGTCTGCATCTTGAATGTCATTGAAACAATAGATGCCGCTGGCTGCCAGGCAGAACGACACAAAGGCCAACAGGCTGGGGCACACGTAGCACCAGTCTGCGGCATGGCGGTCGAAGAACAAGGGTGTGAACACGAAGACGTTCTTCAGCCATTGATGTGGGCGCATCAGGGTAATGATCTGTCTATTCATGCTTTTTCCGTACTTGGTAGAGGGTGAATGACGGATGCTCACAGTGGTCTGTGACGGTGAGCACGACTGTAGTGTCTGTCTTCAGGCTGTTCACGTAACGGGTGATAGGACGGTCGAACTCATCGCCATCCGGTGCCTCGATGATGTAGTCCGCGTGACCGATATATTCCGCAGGGAAGATGCCTGCGAAGTAGCAGGTGTCGCAAACGGATTTCATTTCATAGAACGTCGAGAAAGGACAGACCACGGCATCGGACGGTTTGAAGTGCTGCCGCTGCAAGAAAGAGCGCATGGCTTCATAGTTCCACTTGCCATCGGCCTGCATCGACTTGAGGCCGGCAACTGTCAGCACGACAGCCAGCACGCTGAATACGGCACACCACAAACGGTGTCTGGACGCTATGGAAATGACAGAAAACATCAGAGGGAGGAAAGCCATCCATCGGTAATAGGCAGGGAAACGGCCTGCAACGACCAAGGCCAAGGGCACATAGAGCGCACATAGCAGCAGGAGGAAGCCTTTGTCGCTCAGGAGGCTTCGCAAGTTACCCCGGAAAGTGATAGCATATATGACCAGTGCAGCGATTGAAAGCGTGGCGAAACTCCGGTATCTGCAAACAGCACTGAGCCGTTCCATGATGTCTGACTCAGTGCTCAGCTCAAGCAGCTTCTGAGTGTAGGGCACAGGATCGAAGCCAAGCAACTCACCTGCCCACGGAAGCAACGCCAAGGATATGGCTGACAGCGTGGCGGAATACTGGACGATGCTGCTGGCAAAGGCCAACAGACGGCCATGAGCCGCCATGAAGAGCGCAACCATCAGCAATCCCAAAAAGACACCTGACAGCAGGAGGATCAGAACGCGGAGGCACTCCCTGCGATGCCCTTTGGCCGCTATGAAGGAGAACAGCCAGAGAGCGAAGAGGCAGACTGCTGCCTGAATGCCGGAGCACAGGAGCAGAGCCGAGGTCAGGACAACGGCCAGACGTGAAGCTGAGGACTTCACTGACAGGTAACTGCCTACCGACTGTAGGGTGAGCACGAGCAGCAGTGCACAGAGCATGTCGGGACGACCGTTGCGGTACATCCATGCCATTTCGCTCGTACCCCACAGCAGCAGGGTGAAGAGCACTGCCATCCAAGCTGTCAGCCTCACCCCGTAGCGCCTCATGAGATGCAGGCTCATGCCGCCCAGCACGAAAGTGACGAGCAGGTTCAGACTCCTGACAGCCACCAGACTGCCGCCGAAGAGCCGTATCCATACGGTTGCCACAACCTGATAGAGCGGAGGATAGGTAGAGAAGGGGTATTGTCCGACTACGCGGTACCAGGCAGTGGTCTCCCATGAACCATGAACAGCCATGTTGTAAGAGGTGTCGAGCATCATCACTTCGTCAATCCAGGGAGGAAGGTTGCCCAGAGTGAAGATATTGACGGCGATGAACAACAACGACAACAGGCCATAACAAGTCGTGACGATGGAAAAATGAAGTTGTTTCTTTTTCATTCTTTTTCTTTGCAAAGATACATCTTTTTTATGAAATTTGCTCATTCTAAGCAGAAAATTAGTTACTATGCGCATAAACATCTGCTTCATCTGTTTCCATCTGCTTCACTGTTAAGTAACTGTTTTACAACGTATTGCAGATGAGAAACAGATGAAACAGATGTTTTGCAAACTTTTTTCCTTTAGTGCATAGTATGTCAGTCGTCGAAGTTTGCAAGCAGCCTTTGCCATCTTGAATAAGTCACTTCACGCCGTAGGCAAGATCATGTTGAGTTTTAGGCTATATCACGTCACGATTTAGGCTATATCGCATCACGATTTAAGCTATATCATCACACGATTTAGGCTATATCACGTCATAATTTAGGCTATCATTGGATGATTCCATTCACGTTGAATATCCTTCCACTACTGACGATTTTCAATTGACCGTTATTCAGGTATATTCCATTTTTTATTTTTTGCTTTGGTTCATTTGACAGTTTCTGTATATCAGTAGCAACAGAACCACCATTGAATACTGGTCTGATAGCCATTCCCCAATACCGATTAACGTTTGGCGTTACGTAAAGATAGTATTTACCCTGCACGGAATAAGCCCTATGCTTATCAATTGCTGAGTTGTTGGCAGTCCAATAGCAGCCACCATCCTTTTGAGTGTGATAAGAATAATCATCACCACAACCAGTTGATCTTGATAGAGCAATAGTATGCCCATTAAGTTTCGAAACTCCATATATTCCATCGGCAAGATACCAATCGCAATTCTCTAACAACTCACGCCATTCATCAACAGTTGGGGTTCTCCACTCCCCTCCCCAGTTACATGTGGCAGCATCATCCATAGGTTCTAAAGTATCCAGAGAGTCCTCCTGATTATATTTGGATGTCAAATCCCATCTTCCATTCTTACTATATTTGTAATTATCAGGAGTGAATGCTGCCTTAGGAGCAGTTTCCCCCCACGCAAACAACCAACCACCTACCAACGGGCTGTCAGCCCCGATATTATTAGTCGCCCATTTCACTGACAAGCCCAAGTCAACATAATCATGATTCCCTGCCTCACCATCTACATCGAATTCCCCTGAAGCAATATCATTTTCTCCTTCATCAAAGACAGGCCTTATCGTCATACCAATTTGCCGATCATAGCTCATAGTGAGTCTCTCGCCGCTACCAAAATAAAGTTGGCATGCTTGCAGACTTGCAAAACTCTCAGGGTTCAGTGTGGAAGTCCAATACATCCCTTTCTTGTTCGTGTCGTATGGATTCTTCCCCCCAAAATGTCCTGCCGCTGGTAGGAAAACAGAATTGTCTGTATAACCTATAACGTTGCTTTTTACCTCAAATCCAGCAATTCCCGAAGCATTATAGTTTTCATGCCATATCCATGTACAGTTCTCTAAGAGTTCATTCATCTCAGCTAAAGTGGGGGTTCGCCATTTCTGGCCCCATGATACAGTTGCAGCATCGTCCGTTTCTTCAAGTATGTACTTGTAATCTCGAATTGCCCCTAAAGAGCTGTTACAATATTTGGTCATTTGCGTAGCGCCTTGCTCTGTGTACTGATATGTCGTCCAGTCATATTCCGCTTTCGAATTGGTTTCACCCCAAGCGAAGAAATCCCCGAAGTCGAAAGTACTCTCTGCGCCCACATTTTTAGTTGCCCACTTAACACTAAGCCCTAAATCCACATAGTCGTTCTGCATGGAATCTGACTGACCGTATGATTCCGCACACATAAGAGTCAATAAAAGAAGCAGTGATGGTATTTTCCTCATAACATACAATTAAACATGTAAGACTTTTCTATAAAGAACGGAAATAATGTAATTAATATTTCTTTTTGGCAGCATTAATAAAATCTTTTATGACGGATTTTTCTTTAAGCATATCGTTAACAGCTTTTGAAACATCACTTATGGTGAATGAGGTTCCTTTCTTCTCTGCTAAAGCGCTAAGAGCTTTTAAATAGACCCAACCAGATGCCAACGTCACGGCATAGAGTGACGCAGACATAAGAGCGGCCCCACCTAATGTACCAATACCTGGAATAAACTTCATTGCACTGGCCAAACCACTCATAGCCAAATAGCTAACCAAATTCGTGGCCACACCTGAACCGACAGATTTCATGACATTTTCACCAAAAGGTATGTCGAGCTTTTTATTAATCCGAACGTACATACTCCATATATTTGCAGCCCCAGCAGCCATATCAGCACCGGGTACTGGAATCCATGCCGACCCTACAGCCAATTTACTATGCAGCTTTACTACATCCGCTATTTCTTTTGGTAGATTCTCATCGGTAGTCTTATCCATTAATTTCAGCAAATCAATGGCTGCTTCAAGTAACTTATGATCTACATCCATAATTATTTTTCAATTTCTAAGTGTTTCAGACTTTCTACAAACAACTTTCCGGATATGTAGAATTGAAAATACATAATAAATGGCTTCAAGAAGAACAGAAATGAGAAAACCACGTCAATTATAAGAGCGACAGCAATGTTTACCACTATGCCTAACCCCACTAACTGCCAGAAGTGATCGGAGAATGAAATACCCACTTTCTCACAAATACTGGAATACATGTGCCATAGTACAAAGATATAAACGATTGTTGTAAGACCAAATCCAGGAATCATCATAGCAACTGCTCCCCAAAAAGCATGCTGCTTGACGGTCTTGAACACATCTTTTTCAAACATCTTATCAGCAAATTTGCTGGCAATATAACCTTCAAACATTATCCGATTCTTTTTACGTCTAAATAAACTCCGTTTAATGCTCCCGCCTTCTTGATATCTACACCGTAGATGCGCATAAAGGCATCGGCAACCACCTGACCGCCATTGGTGTGGACAGGGTCGCTGAAGGATTGAGTCACCACCTCAACTTGCATGCCTGGGTCGAGGACAATGCCGTTGGTACGGACTTTCTGCTTCACT
>JAEEPT010000070.1 GCA_016284895.1 Prevotella sp.
ATCTTAGTGGTATTGATATTGGTATCAATGCTGATAGCCTTATGACACTTCAGAATCATAACAATCTCCTCAAGCGAGGTGTTACCGGCACGCTCGCCAATGCCGTTGATGGTCACCTCTACCTGACGGGCTCCGTTGAGCACGCCCTCCAGCGTGTTAGCCGTAGCCATGCCCAAATCGTTGTGGCAATGGGTGGAGATGATGGCACGATTAATGCAATCAACATGCTCCATCAGATAACGGATTTTGCCTCCGAACTCGTCGGGCAGACAATAGCCCGTGGTGTCGGGGATGTTGACAACAGTAGCGCCAGCCTTGATGACAGCCTCGATGACACGTGCCAGATACTCATTATCGGTACGTCCGGCATCCTCGGCATAGAACTCCACGTCCTCTACATATTTTTTAGCATACTTCACGGCAGCCACCGCCCGCTCAATGATTTCCTCACGATTGGAGTTGAACTTGTACTTGATGTGGGAGTCGCTGGTGCCGATGCCTGTATGAATGCGCTTGTGCTTAGCATACTGCAAAGCTTCAGCAGCCACGTCAATATCCCGCTGGACAGCGCGAGTGAGCGCACAGATGGTGGGCCAAGTCACAGCCTTCGAAATCTCAATCACACTATTGAAGTCGCCTGGCGAACTAATAGGGAATCCTGCTTCAATCACATCGACACCCAACTGCTCAAGCGCCTTTGCTACCTGAATCTTCTCAATCGTATTCAGCTGACAACCCGGCACCTGCTCGCCATCACGGAGCGTCGTGTCAAAAACAAACAATCTGTCATTCATACTTTTTTACCTTAGTTTACTTAACTCTTTTAGGAATCGGGAAAATGCCCTGCGATTCCCGAACTAATAATCAATACTGGGCTGCAAAGTTACACCATTTTGGCATAAAACAAAACAAAACTGCAACTTTTTTCATTCTCTCCAGCAGATAAATGAATAGATATACGAAAACTTATTAAATAATGTGAGAATCGACATGAATTAGCCAAAATTATTCGTCTTTCGCTTTGCTTTTTGCTCGCTTATTTGTACCTTTGCACTCTTGAAAAGAGTATATACCAAATTTCGAAAAATGAAACCAACCGCCATCCTTCTCCTACACTGTCCCGACCAACAGGGCATCATTTCAGAAGTGACCAAATTTATTACAGACAACAAGGGTAACATCGTCTATCTGGACCAATATGTTGACAAGCTCGACGGCATGTTCTTCATGCGCATTGAGTGGGAACTGGAAGAATTCCTTATTCCCCGCGAAAAGCTATACGAATATATTACCACGCTCTATGCCCAGCGCTATAAGATGAAGTTCAGTCTTTACTATAGCGACAAGCGCCCACGCATGGCTATCTTCGTCAGCAAGATGAGCCACTGTCTCTACGACCTGCTGGCACGCTGGAAGGCAGGCGAGTATAATGTTGACATCCCCTGCATCGTGTCGAATCATGAGGAGCTGCGATATGTGGCTGAACAGTTCGACATTCCCTACTACGTGTGGAGCATCAAGAAAGACCATTCCAACAAGGCTGAAGTGGAAAAGGCCGAGATGGATTTGCTGAAGAAAGAAGACATCTCGTTCATTGTGTTGGCACGCTACATGCAGATCATCAGCGACGACATGATTGCGGCCTATCCCCATCATATCATCAACATCCACCACTCGTTCCTACCTGCCTTCGTAGGTGCCAAACCCTATCACCAGGCTTGGGAGCGCGGTGTGAAAATCATAGGTGCCACAAGCCATTACGTAACGGCTGAACTGGACGCAGGCCCCATCATTGAACAGGACGTGGCCCGCATCACTCACAAGGACACGCCAGAGAGTCTGGTGCTCAAAGGAAAAGACTTGGAGAAAATCGTGCTCTCAAGGGCAGTGGCCAAACACATTCAGCGAAAGATTCTGACTTACAAGAACAAGACGATCATCTTTAGTTAATGCAATAATCATCAGGCCTAATTATGAACGTAGCTATTGTAAAATATAATGCCGGCAACATCTTCTCGGTGGTGAATGCGCTCAGACGAGTGGGCGTTGAGCCACTCCTGACCGACGATTCCGAAGCACTGAGCAGGGCCGACCGAGTGCTCTTCCCCGGACAAGGCGAGGCACGAGGAGCGATGGAATATCTGAAAGCCAGAAAGCTGGACGAGCTGATTCGCTCACTACAGCAGCCAGTACTGGGCATCTGCGTGGGGCAGCAACTGCTCTGTCGCCATTCGGAAGAAGGCAATACGGACTGCATCGGAGTGTTTGATGCAGAGGTGAAACGCTTCCAGCCGAAACGACACGAAGAGAAAGTGCCGTGCATGGGATGGAACCGACTGTACGACACCTGCTCGCCACTCATGAAAGGACTGGAACAGCAGTACGCTTATTTCGTACACAGCTACTACGTCCCACTATGTCCAGAGACAATTGCCACAGCCGACTATATCACCCCCTATAGCGCGGCGCTGCATAAGGACAATTTCTATGCCACACAGTTTCACCCGGAGAAAAGCGGTGACGCAGGCGAACAGATTCTAAAGAACTTTCTCGAACTATGAAACAGATTGAACTGATACCCGCTATCGACATCATCGAAGGAAAATGCGTCAGGCTCACGAAGGGCGACTACAACCAGAAGACTGTCTATCACGACTCACCTGCCGACGTGGCCAAGGAGTTTGAGGACATGGGATTCAAGCGCCTGCATGTGGTGGATCTCGATGGAGCGAAATCGAAACATATCGTCAACACCAGCGTACTGAAAGAGATAACGACTCAGACACATCTAACGGTCGATTTCGGTGGCGGCATCAAGACCGACGACGACATCAGCCAAGCTTTTGAAGCCGGAGCCTCTATGGTAACGGTGGGCTCGGTAGCGGTGACCAATCCACAGCTGTTCGAAGAGTGGCTGGGAAAATACGGAGCCGACCGAATGATTCTCGGAGCCGACGTCAGACACGGACGAATCAGCATCAACGGATGGAAAGAGAGCTCCGACGTGGAATTAGCAGACTTCCTCGAGCAGTATGTAGCAATGGGGGTGACAAAGGTGCTCTGTACAGAAATTTCGAAAGACGGCACACTCGCAGGGCCTGCCATCGACCTCTACAAAAGCGTGATGCGCTCCTACCCTACGCTACACCTCATTGCCAGCGGTGGCGTGAGTGCCATCAGCGACATTGAGGCGCTCAACGAAGCCGGCATACCAGGGGTGGTCTTTGGTAAAGCAATATATGAAGGACGAATCAATCTGAATGAACTATGGCACTGGCACGCAGAATAATTCCATGTCTCGACGTAAAGAACGGTGAGACAGTAAAAGGAGTCAACTTCGTGGGACTAAGGAGCGCAGGCGACCCTGTGGAACTGGGCAAGGCATACAGCCAGGCTGGGGCCGACGAACTGGTGTTCCTCGACATCACCGCATCGTTTGAAGGCCGTAAGACCTTCACCGAGATGGTCACTCGTGTGGCCGAGGCCATCAACATACCTTTCACCGTGGGAGGTGGCATCAACGAACTGGCCGACGTGGAGCGACTGCTCTATGCAGGAGCAGACAAGGTGAGCGTGAACAGCGCTGCCCTGCGCCGACCAGAGCTGATTGAAGAGATTACTACACGCTTTGGCTCACAGGTATGTGTCTGTGCCATTGATGCCCGACACGATGAAGACGGATGGCACTGCTATCTGAAAGGTGGACGAGAGCGCACGGAAAGAGGTCTCTTTGAGTGGGCACACGAAGCACAGGAGCGAGGAGCCGGAGAGATTCTGTTCACGAGCATGGACCACGACGGAGTGAAGACCGGTTATGCCAACGAAGCACTGGCACGACTGGCCGACGACCTGAACATCCCCATCATAGCCAGTGGAGGTGCCGGAAAGAAAGAGCACTTCCGCGATGCCTTCCTACAGGGCAAAGCTGATGCTGCACTCGCTGCCAGCGTGTTCCACTTCGGAGAGATAGCTATCCCAGAACTGAAACAATATTTACATGACGAAGGAATTGACGTTCGTCTTTAAAAACTGACACATATAGAAAAAAATGGAAATAGACTTTGACAAATGCGGAGGCCTGGTGCCTGCCATCATACAAGACGCAAAGACACGCAACGTGCTCATGCTGGGCTTCATGAACCAAGAAGCCTACGACAAGACAGTGGCTACCAAACACGTAACGTTCTGGAGCCGTACACGCAACTGCCTCTGGACTAAGGGAGAGACATCGGGACACTTCCTGAATCTGGTAAGCATTCAGAACGACTGTGACAACGACACACTGCTGGTGAAAGTGAACCCGGTAGGACCTACCTGCCACACAGGTACCGACACTTGCTGGGGCGAAGAGAATAACAGCAACCCGATAGAGTTCCTGAGCGAACTGCAGGACTTCATTGAGCTGCGACACGAACAGATGCCCGAAGGAAGCTATACCACGAAGCTGTTCAGCGACGGCGTGAACAAGATGGCACAGAAAGTGGGCGAAGAAGCACTTGAGACAGTAATTGAGGCTACCAACGGCACGAAGGAACATCTGGTGTATGAAGCCTCCGACCTACTCTACCACCTTGTCGTGTTGCTCACGAGCAAAGGTCTCCGTATAGAGGATGTGGCCGAAGAGCTGCACCGCCGTCACGACCCCAACTGGGACGCTCAGCGCAGGAAAGCCAAGGCAGAAGGAAAAATGGAATGAGTGATACTCAACAAGAACATATTATAGGTTACACATACATTTACAATGCTTGTAGAATATAAGAACGCAACAATCTGTCAGCAGGACGGAACAACCATCCTGAAGAATGTGAACTTCAACGTCAATGAGGGAGAGTTCATCTATCTCATCGGACGAGTGGGCTCTGGAAAGAGCTCGCTACTGAAGACCATCTATTTTGAGCTCGACATTGACGAAGCTGATGTAGCAACAGTCTTGGGAAATGACTTGAAGACATTGCGTCGGAAACACATTCCGGCTCTTCGTCGACAGATGGGTATCATCTTTCAAGATTTCCAGCTGCTGTCACATTTTACCGTATATAAGAACCTGAGATTCGTACTCAGAGCTACTGGGTGGAAGAAATCAGAAGTGGACAATCGAATTGAGGAGGTGCTTAGCTTAGTCGGCATGAAAGACAAAATGCTCTGTTTGCCTCATGAGCTTTCAGGAGGTGAGCAGCAGCGCGTAGCCATAGCACGAGCCCTGCTCAACAGTCCGAAGATGATTGTGGCAGACGAGCCAACTGGCAATCTCGACCCCGAAACGGCAAAGAGCATCATGGAAATATTGCGTCAGATTTCGCAGAAAGGTACAGCCGTGGTTATGTCCACTCACAATATGCCATTAATGAACCTATTTCCTGGCATTGTATATCGCTGCTTTGACGGCAAAATGGAGAAGATCTCGAGCGAAGAAGAGAAACAGGAGATGAAAGAGAGTTTAGAGGAAGAGAACGAATACAGCGATCCCTTATGTTTGGAAGAAGAATAGAAATAAAAACAAATAATTATATCGACTATGAAAGTAATGAAGTTCGGTGGCACCTCAGTAGGTAGCCCACAAAGAATGAAAGAAGTGACCAAGCTCATCACAAAGTCAGGTGAGCCAGTGTTCGTAGTTTTGTCTGCTATGTCAGGCACAACCAACTCACTAGTTGAGATTTCTGACTATCTGTACAAGAAAAATGCCGACGGAGCAAACGAAGTAATCAACAGGTTGGAACAGAATTATCTTCGCCACACACAAGAGCTTTATTCGGGTGAAGAATACAGGCAACTTACAAATGACTTCTTGCGTGAAGAGTTTCAGTATCTGCGTTCGTTCACGAAAGAACTATTTACAAGTTTTGAGGAAAAAAACATCGTTGCCCAGGGCGAGATCATGTCGACCAACATGGTTGTCAATTATATGAAGGAACAGGGCATCGATGCTGTCCTGGTTAATGCGCTCGACTTCATGCGTACCGACAAGAATGCAGAGCCAGACCCCATCTATATCAAAGAGAAACTGAATGCCATCCTTGAGAAAGAAAGCAATCATCAGGTATATATCACTCAGGGCTTCATCTGTAGGAATGCCTACGGCGAGATTGACAATCTACAGCGTGGCGGCAGCGACTACACCGCTTCACTCATAGGAGCAGCTGTCAATGCCGAAGAGATTCAGATATGGACTGATATCGACGGCATGCATAATAACGACCCACGCATCGTTGACAAGACAGAGCCCGTACATCAGCTCCACTTCGAAGAAGCAGCAGAGCTAGCTTATTTCGGTGCTAAGATCTTGCACCCCACCTGCGTGCAACCGGCAAAGTATGCGGGTATTCCCGTACGTCTGCTCAACACGATGGATCCAGATGCAGAAGGCACTACCATCTCGAATGCTACAGAATACGGAAAGATCAAGGCTGTAGCAGCAAAGGACAACATCATTGCCATCAAGATCAAGTCGAGCCGCATGTTGCTCGCCACTGGTTTCTTGCGCAAGGTGTTTGAAATATTCGAGAGCTATCAGACACCTATTGATATGGTGTGCACCTCTGAGGTGGGTGTTTCAATGTCTATTGATAATTCCGCACATCTTGGCGAGATTGTCGACGAGCTGAAAAAGTATGGCACCGTAACCGTTGATACCGGCATGTGTGTGGTATGTGTTGTTGGAGACCTCGACTGGTCGAACATCGGTTTCGAGACACGTGTCCTTGATGCAATGAAGAACATTCCTGTACGAATGATCAGCTATGGAGGTTCTAACTACAACATCTCTTTCCTTGTGCGCGAGGAAGACAAGAAGCGCGCGCTTCAGGCACTGAGTGATACACTTTTCAATAAATAACAATTCGATTTTCAGCAAATGAAAGGTAAGTTCCCCATAGAACGTTTCGCGGGAATGCGGACACCCTTCTATTACTATGACACGGAGCTGTTAAGAGCAACGCTGCAAGCCATCAACGATGAGACTCGAAAACATGAGGGCTTCTGCGTACACTATGCGGTGAAGGCCAATGCAAATCCCAAAGTGCTGCGCTACATACGTGAAGCAGGACTGGGAGCCGACTGTGTGAGTGGCGGTGAGATTGAAGCTGCCATTCGCGCAGGATTCCCACACGACAAGATAGTCTTTGCAGGTGTGGGTAAGAGTGACTGGGAAATCGAGCTTGGGCTGAAGCATGACATATTCTGCTTTAACGTAGAAAGCATACCCGAGTTGGAAGTGATCAATGAACTTGCAGGTGCCAATGAGAAGATAGCACGGGTGGCTTTCCGTATCAATCCTGACGTCGGAGCTCATACTCATGCGAACATCACTACAGGGTTAGCCGAAAACAAATTCGGCATTGCGATGAACGATATGGAGAGTGTTATTGAGCATGCCTCACAGATGAAGAATGTAAAGTTCGTGGGACTGCACTTTCACATCGGGTCACAGATTCTGGACATGGGTGATTTCCAGGCACTCTGCAATCGTATCAACGAACTGCAGAACCAGCTTGAGAATCATCACATCACTATCGAGAATATCAATGTAGGAGGAGGGCTCGGCGTAGATTATCAGCACCCCAACCGCATGCCTATTCCTGATTTCAAGGCTTACTTCGAGACTTATGCCAAGCATCTGAAGAGACGCCCAGGCCAGACCATTCACTTTGAACTGGGACGTGCAGTAGTGGCACAATGCGGCTCACTCATCGCGCGTACCTTATATATTAAAGAGGGGGCTCATAAGAAGTTTGCCATACTCGATGCAGGCATGACCGACCTCATTCGTCCGGCGCTCTATCAGGCTTTTCACAAGATTGAGAACATCTCGAGCGAGGAGCCCATGCAAGCCTACGATGTGGTAGGACCTATCTGCGAGTCGAGTGATGTGTTTGCCAAACAGACAGACTTGAACACCGCTCATCGTGGCGACATAATGGCAATACGCTCTGCTGGTGCCTATGGCGAAATTATGGCTTCGGGCTATAATTGCAGACAGTTGCCCAAGGGCTATGTCAGTGAGGATTTTCTCTAACAAACGACTCTCATAATTCTGCCGAAAAGAATGTCAATAAAAGTGCTGCATATATATCCGTCAACCGACAGTATGATTGCGCAATACGTCAGCCTACTGAAGGAGGATAAGAGCGTGGAAATGATGGTCTGTGACGAACCTAAGCAGATACAACAACACTGCAAAGATTTCGGTCCGCACATCCTTCATCTACACGGATGCAATGCTCCCAGTTTCACAAAAGCTGCACTTTGGGCAAGAAGTCAAGGCATTCGGATTGTTGTAACGCCACACGGCCAGCTGGAACCGTGGGACTCCTCATCGCAGAATATGGTCAACACAAATCTTCCAACGCTCATCAGTCACGCTTATGCAATGATCGCACGTAGCCCGATAGAAGCTGAGGAGTTGAGAAAACAAGGTTGGAACTCACGCTTGGAAACCGTGTATAACCCCATTGTAACACGTTCTACGACAATTACCAAGATGCAAGAAGCCCACCGTAGAATATATGAGCAGGTGATGTCATCAAACGTTTTAGAGTTGATTGACGAGAAAACAAAATCGGCAATGCGTACCCTCATCAAAGTGGGTATCACTGACGATAACAGATGGGGAAACACATTCGACCCTAATCCTATCAACTGGAACATTATACTCATCTATGCCAAACTGGAAGGAATCACTTCTTATATAGAAAGAGGAATGACAAACATGGGGATTTCCATACAGGAATCGAACCTAAAATCCCAATATCTGCCAGATGGCTACACAAAACCAGAATCAATTGCGGGAAAGCCCATCATTGAGATGGTCAGAGAAATTCGCGATAACTATGAAGCGAATGAACTTGCTTTACTACCCTTGATTGAATTAGATCGGGCATTAAGATATGACGATGTTGAAGATGATGTGTTGATGCAACAACTGAAGAGTGAAAAGCTTGATAGCTTCTTTTCTGCTCTTATGCAAATCTTAAAAGAGCAAAGCGACTTCGATGAGGGGTTCATGCCCTGCCCCCCTACAAATGGTGCTGAAACTGAACGTATCAGAGATAGAATAAAAAAACATCTTGAAATATGAATAACGATGAAGAGCGATATTTGAATCTGCTTTCACATACATTCCCAACTATAGCAGATGCTGCCGGAGAAATCATTAACCTTGAAGCGATTTTGAACCTACCGAAAGGAACAGAACACTTCCTGGCTGATTTGCACGGAGAGCATGAAGCCTTTATTCACGTACTGAAGAATGCCTCCGGAAATATTAAGCGTAAGGTATCGGAGATTTTCGGTAACTCTATACGGGAAACAGAGAAGAAAGAGCTCTGCACACTCATCTATTATCCAGAACAAAAGTTAGAGCTCATTAAGGCTATTGAACAAGACATTGATGACTGGTATCACATCACTATTCATCAACTGGTAAAAGTATGCCGTGAGGTTTCTTCCAAATATACTCGTTCTAAAGTTCGCAAGTCTTTACCGGAAGAGTTCTCCTACATTATTGAAGAACTGCTTCACGAACGTTCTGACGACCAAGATAAAGCTGCCTATGTAGCCGTCATTGTTGACACTATCATATCAACAGGACGTGCCGATGATTTTATCACAGCTATCTGCAACGTCATTCATCGGCTTGCAATCGACCAGCTTCACATTTTAGGCGATATCTACGACCGAGGCCCTGGTGCACACATCATCCTCGATACTTTACGCCAGTATCATGCCTGGGATATACAATGGGGAAATCATGATATGCTATGGATGGGAGCTTGTGCTGGCAACGATGCTTGTATCTGCAACGTACTACGTTTGTCGCTACGCTACGCCAACCTCGCAACTCTGGAAGAAGGATATGGCATCAATCTTGTTCCATTGGCTACATTCGCGCTGGAGACCTATGGTGACGATCCATGTACTGAGTTCATTCCCAAGCTTCTGAAAGAAGCCACTATGGATGAGAAGACCCTTCAACTGACGGCTAAAATGCACAAGGCGATATCCGTTATTCAGTTTAAGCAGGAGGCCAGCATCTTCCATCGTCGTACTGAATGGAACATGGAAGACCGCTGTCTGTTGGAGGCAATCGATTACGAGAAGCATACCTGCACCATCGACGGAAAAGCATACGAAATGAAGTCGTGCAACTTCCCCACCATCGATCCCGCGCATCCGTCAGAAATGACAAAAGAAGAGACAATCCTCATGCAAAAACTGCATCACTCATTCCGTGTGAGCGAGAAACTAAGAAAGCATATCCGCACCATTCTCAGCCACGGATGCATGTATAATATCTGCAATCAGAACTTGCTCTTCCACGCTTCCATCCCATTGAATTCAGACGGAACATTGAAGGACGTTGAGATCTTAGGAAAACAATATGCCGGCAAAGAACTCATGTCATATATCGGTCAGTTGGTGAGAGCCGCTTTCCAAAACGATTCGCCTGCCGACCTCAAACAGTATGCAAAGGATTACTTCCTCTACCTTTGGTGCGGCAAGGACTCCCCTCTTTTTGACAAGTCAAAGATGGCAACGTTCGAGCGCTATTTCCTGAACGATCGCGATACTTACAAAGAAGAGAAAGGCAACTACTTCAAGCTGAGAGACTCAGAAGAGATCTGTGACCGTATTCTCGATGCCTTTGGCGTGAACGGTACAAATCGCCACATCATTAACGGACACGTTCCCGTACATGCATCAAAAGGCGAGAACCCCATCAAGGCAGGAGGAAAGTTAATGGTGATTGACGGTGGTTTTTCAGAAGCATACCATTCAGAGACAGGCATTGCCGGTTACACACTCGTCTATCACAGCCGGGGATTCCAACTCGTACAGCACGAGCCTTTCACCAGCGCTCAAGATGCCATCATGAGGGGAACCGACATTAAGTCAACCACCCAGATTGTAGAGATGTCAACTCACCGCATGCTTGTAGCCGACACAGATAAAGGTGAGGAACTGCGCCATCAGATAGCAGACCTCAAGAACCTTCTCTATGCTTACAGGCACGGCATCATCAAGGAGAAAAGGAACTAAAGCAGGTCATACATCTATTATATATTATATAATGACTGAAGGTTGCAATGACATAAAGAAGGAAGTGCTCCTTGGAAAGACTACTGAAGAGCTGAAAGAGGTAGCCAAGAACTTAGGCATGCCTGGCTTTACAGGAGAGCAGATTTCCCGATGGATTTACGAAAAGAGAGTCATGTCTATTGATGAAATGACGAATCTGTCGAAAGCCAATCGTGAGCGTCTGGCTCAAACTTACTGTATAGGTGCCATGCAGCCGATTGACTGTCAGAAGAGCATTGACGGAACAATCAAGTATCTGTTTCCCGTAAGAACAACCACCGGGCAGGATTCAGGACATTTGTTTGTTGAGACCGTCTTCATTCCAGACAAAGACCGGGCAACACTATGTGTGTCATGTCAAGTAGGCTGCAAAATGAATTGTCTGTTTTGTCAAACAGGCAAGCAAGGTTTTGAAGGACACCTTACCACTGGCGATATACTCAATCAAATCTACTCTCTTCCTGAGCGCGAAAGCCTAACCAACATTGTGTTCATGGGACAAGGCGAACCAATGGACAATTTGGAGAATGTGCTTCATGCCACCCAGATACTGACCAGTGAACAAGGCTTTGCATGGAGTCCGAAGCGCATTACAGTGAGTTCTGTTGGAATCATCGACAAGCTGAAACGTTTTCTAGACGAGAGCCAATGCCACGTTGCCATCTCCATGCACTCCCCACTTCACAGCCAGCGAGCTGAGCTCATGCCCGTAGAACGGAGTCAGCATCTCACCGATGTACTGGCTCTTCTCAAGCAATATGACTTCACGCATCAGCGCCGGTGCTCGTTCGAGTACATTTGTTTTGCAGGACTCAACGACACAATGGAGCATGGGCGTGAAATTGTTAAGTTACTCAAAGGACTTGAATGCAGGGTCAACTTGATTCGCTTTCATCCGATTCCAAACATAGACCTGCCCGGAGCCGACGAAAAACGCATGGAAGCACTGCGTGACTACCTCACAAGTCACGGTGTCTTTACTACCATAAGGGCAAGTCGAGGTCAAGACATCTATGCTGCCTGCGGACTGCTCTCAACAGCGAAAAAGAACGAGGAATGATTTCAAAACAAAATAACAACCTAACTGAAATATGAACGACAAGAAAATAATTGTAGCCATCACGAGTGGTGATACGAACGGAATTGGTTATGAGATGATTTTCAAGGCATTTGAAGATCCCACCATGCTTGAACTGTGCACACCGATAATTTACGGCTCACCTAAGCTTGCCACCTATCATGCCAACTTCATACACAGCGAATTGCAGTTTTCTGTAATCAACAATGCTGAGGAAGCTCATCATAATAAAGTCAACCTGCTGAACTGTTTCAACGATGATGAAGTGAACGTCACCTTTGGTGAAGCAACGGCTGAATCAGGCAAAGCTGCACTGAGCGCCATCGACAGAGCCATTGAAGACTATCAGAAGGGGCTAGTTCATGTGTTAGTCACCGCCCCTGTGAATCGCAGCACGATTGACGGTTTCCAGGGTCATGCCGATTATCTGGAGCGCAAGCTGGGCAAGGGGTCTGGCATCAGCATCCTGATGAATGAAGAACTTCGCGTGGCATTGGTTACGAATAATGTAGCAATTAAGGATGTCTCTGAATCCATCACCAAGCAGAAAATCGTTGACAAGGGAGAGCGTTTCTTCGAGTCGTTACGCCGCGACATGCGCATCACAAGTCCGCGCATTGCCGTGCTCTCGCTCAATCCCCGCTGCGGTGAGGACGGCGTTTTAGGTGAAGAGGAGCAGGAGATAATCATCCCCGCCATTGAAGAGCTGGAGAGCAAGGGTATTCAGGCGTTTGGTCCCTATGCAGCCGACAGTTTCTTCGGCAATGGCGACTACTATCATTTCGATGGTGTTTTGGCCATGTATCATGACCAAGGTCTCACTCCGTTCAAGACCATCTGCCCTGACGAAGGCATCAGATATACAGCCGGACTACCCATTGTGCGCACTGCTCCAGCCATCGGAACGCAGTTCGGCATTGCAGGCCGCAATCAAGCTTCGCCCACTATGCTTTGCCACGCCATCTACTCAGCCATTGACATCTTCCGCAATCGTAAGGACTACGACGAGCCGTTTGCCAATCCTCTGCCGAAACTCTATCACGAAAAGCGCGACGATAGCGAGAAGGTTCGTTTCCGCTCACCCATAGGGCAAGAGGGACAGTCATCGCCCACTCCTAAATCGCCAAAGAATTGAAAAAGAAGTATCAGAACATATTCTTCATCATAGGCCTCATTGTCCTTGTGCTGATGGTCACTCAGCTCAACTTCGATGAGGTCTATGAAGGAGTTCAGCGTGCAGGCTATTGGTTTCTTGCCGTAGTAGCGTTATGGGCAGTACTCTACATCTTCAATACGGCTGCATGGTGGCTCATCATCAACAGCCAATCTGCTCCTGCATCCGACAAGCAGCCATCACATGTTTCTTTCCTTTGGCTCTACAAAATCACCGTCTCGGGGTTCGCACTCAATTATGCCACTCCTGGGGGATTGATGGGAGGCGAACCTTACAAAATCATGTCCCTATCGTCTAAGATAGGCACCGAACGCGCCACCTCATCGGTCATTCTGCACACCATGACCCACATCTTCTCGCACTTTTGGTTCTGGCTGATCTCTTGTGTCCTTTTTGTGATGACTGAGCCCCTGAACGTTCTCACGAGCAGCATTCTGGTCATGGTGACACTATTCTGTCTGACCGCCATTTGGTTCTTCATCAAGGGATATAAGAAAGGCATTGCCCGTACCGTCATGACGATTCTGAGCCACATACCTTTCATCAAGAAATGGGCGCAACGTATGATTGAGCGCTATTCCGACAACCTCACCACGATCGACCATCAGATTGCTTCATTGCACAATCAGAACCGTCGTACATTTGTGTTGGCTGTCATGCTTGAATTATCGTGCAGAATCGTCTCGGCACTTGAGATTATGTTTGTGCTACTGGTGATTATGCCCGAGGTGAACTTCGTTCAGTGCATCCTTATCTTAGCTTTCACTTCGCTGATTGCCAATATGCTATTCTTTATCCCCCTACAGTTAGGAGGCCGCGAAGGTGGATTCCTCATGTCGGTCAACGGACTGGGCATGACTGCTTCGACAGGCATTTTCGTGGCATTGATTGTCCGACTGCGCGAACTCATCTGGACAGGCATTGGCCTGCTCATGATAAAAATAGAAAGTTCTGGCAAGCAGCACCCCTCAAAATAACCGCAAACTCGCTAAAAACGCTTAAATTCCTGTCATCATTGCAGTGATGTGAAAAAAAATATGTAATTTTG
>JAEEPT010000071.1 GCA_016284895.1 Prevotella sp.
ACATGTCGAAGCTCTCGGCCATGACCATCATGCCTAAGGCGTCGCAGATGTCCATCTGCATCTGGCTTGGCATGTTGTGGGCGGTGCGAATGGCATCGCAGCCCATGTCCTTTAGAATCTTAATCTGACGAATGAGCGCGGCCTTGTTTACTGCGGCTCCGAGCGGACCGAGGTCGTGGTGCAGGCAGACGCCTTTGATCTTTCGGGTCTGGCCGTTCAGCTGGAAACCGCCCTTCTTCGATACCGAAATGGTGCGGATGCCGAAGCGTATTGTCTTCTTGTCAATCATCTGATTGCCATCATAGAGCGTGACAACCAGATGATATAAGGTGGGTGATTCGGGCGACCACAGACGGGCGTTGTTGACAGGGAAGAAAAAGCCAATCTTTCCGTTGGCAAACTCCAGTGGATGAGTATGTTCGCTGCCTTTCAGGATGCTGTTGCCTTGATCATCGAGCACGTTCACCGCATATTGCAGGCTCTCTGAGGGATTGGCGATGTTGAAGTCTGCTTTCATCATCACGCGCTCGCCCTCCTTCACTTTCTTGCTGTCTATAGGCTTAATGAAGAAACTCCAGTCCTCAAGGTAGCTTTTCGTCGGTGTGAGGATGAGTGTCACGGGTCGGTAGAGTCCTGCACCGGGATACCAGCGCGAGCTCTCCTCCAGGTTCTGCAAATCGACTGTCAGCTGGTTCTCACCTTCTTTGATGAAAGGCGTTGCATCCACGCGGAAGGCATTGTAGCCGTAAGGCCAGTGGCCAGCCCTCTTGCCATTCACATAGACGGTAGGTTCGGCCATTGCGCCGTCGAACAGCAGTTCGGCATGCCCCTTGAAGCCTTCGGGAATCTGGAACGTGCGCTTATAGTGGCCTTTGCCAATCCAGGGCAGCGAGCCCGAGCGCCCGCTCTTCTCGGTAGGTTCTTTCTCACCGTTCTGTTCGATGGCCACCACTTGCAGGTCCCATTTCTTGTCGAACGGTCCGCTGATGGCCCAGTCGTGGGGTACGCTCACCGTCTGCCATGTCTGCTTGTCCTGTGAAAAACTCCAGTCGTCGCTCAGTGTGATTTCTTGTCGCTGCTGTGCAAACGCTGCCATAGCTGTCAGCAGGAACAAGGCCAATACATTTGTCTTCATTATCGTTTGTATCTTTTTGTTTTTATGTTTCTTGCAGGCAAAGATAGCAATTTTTCCGCTAAAAAGGGTATTAATTATATTATATTTTTACTCATACTTTAAAAAGGTCATAATGGAATGAATAACAAAGCGACCACTTCTTGTTCTTTCTTGCTGAATGTTGACGATCAGGATGTTGAATGGTATGGTGGGTTAGTAAAAGAATATGTTGTTCCTGTAATACTCATAGTTCTGCCAAGACTACGACACTGTCTTGGCAGGACAACATCGTCTTCTAGGCTAGATCGCATCACTGTCTAGGCTAGACAGTAGTGTTGTCATGCCGTGACGGTATCGTTGTCACGCCGTGACAGTGATGTTGAATGCTGAACGGTTGCTTTTTTTTGATTAAAAAACTACTAAACAACTCCTAACTTCTGGCTCTACTCCCGAAAAAATGTTATATTTTCAGCGTTCTTGCTCGTATCAGCCAACTCTTTCGTATCTTTGCAACGTCTTTTAATTCGAATTAAAAATGAAGATAGCTTTAATCGGCTACGGCAAAATGGGCAAGATGATCGAAGAGATAGCCCGCAGCCGTGGTCATGAAATCGTGAGTATTATTGATATTGACAATCAGCAGGACTTTGAAAGCGAGGCATTTGCCTCGGCTGACGTTGCCATCGAGTTTACTAACCCCGCTGTGGCCTACGGCAACTATCTGAAAGCATGGGCGCGAGGCGTGAAGGTGGTATCGGGCTCTACAGGCTGGCTGAAGGAGCATGGCGACGATGTGCGCAAGGCTTGCAGCGAGGACGGCAAGACCCTGTTCTGGGCTTCCAACTTCTCTATCGGCGTGGCCATTTTCTCAGCCGTCAACCGCTACTTGGCTAAGATTATGAACCAGTTCCCGCAGTACGACGTGGAGCTGGAGGAGACCCACCACGTGCATAAGCTCGACCATCCCTCTGGCACGGCCATCACGCTGGGCGAGGAGATTGTTGCTGCCCTCGACCGTAAGGAAGGATGGGGCGAGGATACCACTGATCCTAAACTGCTGCGTATTGACAATATTCGTCGCGGCGAGGTGCCTGGCATTCATACCATCCGTTACGATTCTGATGCCGACTGCATCACCATTACCCATGATGCGCACTCGCGTCGCGGGTTTGCGCTGGGTGCAGTGCTGGCTGCCGAATATACCAAGGAGCACAGCGGACTGCTCACTATCAGTGATATGTTTAAGTTTTGAGAGCTCTCTGAGAACTCCGAGCTCTCCCTTAAAAACCAAAAGAAATGAAAACCAATAAGAATAAGCCGAATCCTAAGCTGCAGTGGGCGAAGTTTGTCGTGGTGCTGCTGCTCTATCTGCTCTTCCTCGTTTGGGTGAAATCGTGGATGGGACTGATTGTGGTTCCCTTCATCTTCGATGCCTATATCACCAAGAAAATCAACTGGCAGTGGTGGCGCGAGAAGGAGAACCCCACACGTACAATCATGTCGTGGGTTGATGCCATCGTTTTTGCCCTTGTGGCCGTCTATTTCATCAACTTGTTCTTTTTCCAGAACTACGTCATTCCCTCCAGCTCATTAGAGAAATCATTGCTCACAGGCGACTATCTCTTCGTGTCGAAAGTGAGCTACGGCCCCCGTATTCCCGAGACACCGCTCACCATGCCGCTCACCCAGCACACTATGCCCGAGGTGTTCGGCATTAAGATGAAGTCGTACATTGAGTGGCCGCACTGGGACTACCGCCGTGTGAACGGACTGGGTCAGGTGGGACTGAATGATATCGTCGTGTTCAATTATCCTGCAGGCGACACCATCTGCAGCGAGATGCCCTATCAGACTGAGTACTACAGTTTTTGCTACAGCTATGGAGAGAACATCGTGGGCATTCCGCAGCTCGACTCGCTTTCCATTGAGGATCAGCGCGCCTACTATGAGTATGCATATAACATGGGTCGAAAGTTCGTGAGCGATGCCTCGTTCCGTCGCAGTGTATGCCAGAGCAAGGGATGGGAGTATCACGATTTCGGCACTGTGGACACGCGCCCTACTGACCGCCGTGAGAACTACGTGAAGCGCTGCGTGGGTCTGCCCGGACAGACGCTTCAGATCAAGGACCGCGTCATCTATCTGGACGGGAAGGAGAACAAGGCACCCGAAAACGTGCAGTTCTCTTATTTCGTGAAACTGAACAACATCTCGGTCTATGACCTGCTGGGTGATCAGATGGACGACCTGCGTCGCGAGCTGATGATTACCAAGGAGGACGTGACACAGTTGGGCAGCTACGGCTACATGCCCCTCACCAGCTATGCAGCTCAGGAGCTGAAGCGCCGTGGTGTGGCCAGTGAAGTGACGGTGGTGAGCGACAGTTTGTATATGAGTTCAGACGTATATCCGCAGAACGCCAATCTGCACTGGACGCGTGACAACTACGGTCCCATCTGGATTCCGAAGAAAGGCGAGAGCATCACGCTCACACTCGAAAACCTGCCCATCTACGAGCGTTGTATCCGTGCCTATGAGAAGAACGACCTTCAGGTGCGCGACGGAAAAATCTTCATCAACGGTGAGGAGGCCACGAGCTACACCTTCAAACTGGATTACTACTGGATGATGGGTGACAACCGCCACAACTCAGCCGACTCACGCTACTGGGGCTTCGTGCCCGAGGACCACATTGTGGGCAAGCCCATCTTCATCTGGTGGTCGAGCGATCCCGATCGTCATGGCTTCTCCGGCATTCGCTGGAACCGCCTGTTCCGGATGGTCGATAACATCAAGTAACACCCTCTCCCCCATAAGCTGCAACACCGTTGCAGCCCCCCCAAAAAAACTATGCGCAAACTCCTGAAACTACTACTCGCCTTGCTCGTTGCCTGTCTGTTGATGGTGGCTTTTCGTTCACTCGTCATCAGCATCTATCTGGTCGATGGCAACGGACTTGAGCCAGAGTTTCAGGAGGGCGACCGCGTACTGGTGAACCGCTGGAGCTACGGTCTGCGCACGGGTGGCTTAGGACTGTTTCAGTATGGCCGACTGTGCCGGCAGACAGTGTCGCGTGGCGACATCGTGGCCTACGAGAATCCGCTCAGCGGAAGGCATGGCGAGGTACTTTTCGGGCGCGTATGTGCCTTGCCGGGCGACACGGTGATGTATAAGGGACAAATGCTGATTGCACCCAGTTTGGCCGATTGTGCCGATGCCGACTACTATTGGATTAAGGCCCTCAACGTGCAGAACCCTGTTGACTCGCGCCAACTGGGGTTCATCAGTGAGCAGTGCATCATCGGTAGGGTGTTCTGCGTGGCTTATTCGCTGGACCCCGACCAGTCTTTGTTCTTATCGTTGCGCCGTCATCGGTTGTTTGTCAAGAAATGAAAGCCCTTCTTCTCAGCACTTTTTTCGGACCTGTGCAGTGGTATCAGAAATTGAACCGCTCAGAACTGTCCTTTATTGAGAGCGACCCTAACTATTATCTCAAGCAGTCGTATCGCAACCGCTGTCTGATTGCTACCACTAACGGGGTGCAAGCCCTCACCGTGCCTGTGTCGGTAGAGACATCTATGAATGGCAAGACGGTGCGCGTCAGCGACCACGGCAACTGGCGGCATCAGCATTGGCAGGCGCTCACATCGGCCTACGGCGACTCGCCTTTCTTCCAGTATTATGAGGACGACCTACGCCCCTTCTTCACTGAGCGATGGGAGTTCCTGCTCGACTACAACGAAGCCATTCGTCAACGCATGTGTCAGTTGCTCGACGTGCAGCCCAAGGTCAGTCTGTGCAGTCGTCCTATGATTGAAAAAGAGAAAGAAGAAAACATTGGCGACATCACCGATTTTCGTGAAGTCATCGATGCCAAGCATCCTCTGCCCGATGCCACTTTCCAGCCTCGCCGTTACTATCAGGTGTATGAGCGCAAGCACGGCTTCCTGCCCAACCTGAGCGTGCTCGACCTGCTGTTCAACATGGGGCCTGAGAGCATCTTCTACCTATAAAAACGTGAAAAGCGGTCTGCCAAACGTCTGGCAGACCGCTTTTTTTACTTTTTATATCGACCACGAATTAAACGAATATGACGAATTTTTTAAAGATGCAGCCGAATGTCACGAATTGCTACTTACCACTTGTCTTTAGTCGTGATATCGTCGGCCCAGCGGTGATCCTTCGGGAAGGGCTGTCCGCCCCATGCCTTCACCTGTGTCCAGGGCTCAGCCTTGCAGGTCCAGAAGTCGTGGTCGGCAGGCAAGCCGAGCGGCATGAGTGAGAGCGAGGTCATGTAGAGCGAGCCGTTGTTGGTGTACCAGTCGGCAGTCTCGGGCTGATGTCCGCAGAAGCCGATGGTCAGGAAGCCGGCATCGTTGTAGTTGTTCTGCTGGTCATACATGCGGTGCATCACCTTTGTGAGGGCTGCGCGAACCTGTCCGTTGCTCAGGTCCTTCGGCAACTTCTGATACCAAGCCAGCAGGGCCAGCGGTTGCAGGGCAGCCATGCGATAGGGAGTGGAGCGGCCAATGACGGGGAAAGTGCCTTCGGGCGAAATGAAGCGCTCCAGGATGATGGCAAACTTCTGCGCACGTTTCATGGCGCGGTCGTAGTATTTCTTGTATTCCAGGCGAGTGCCGTTCTGCTTGGCATCGATCATGTTCTTCAGCGTCTCCAGATACATGGCGTGGAACACATACGAGGTGTAGTAGTCGAAGGCAAACACAGGGCCGTCGGCATACCATCCATCGCCCACGTACCACTCCTCGGTCTTGCGGATGGGCATCATCACGCGGAAGTCGTCGTACTCCTTCAGTCCGGCAGCCTTGGCAATGAAGCTCTCGATGGTCGATGAGAAGAGGAACCAGTTGGTGTAAGGCGGCTCATACTTGCGCAGCATCTTGAACTCTTTGATGTAGCGCTCCTTGGTCTGCTGATCCAGCGGCACCCACAGCGCATCGTAGGCACGGATGAACGACTCGGCAATGTAGGCGGCATCCACCAGGTTCTGTCCTGACGCACCCCATACGAGATAGTCGGGCGACTCTGGATCGACAGAGTGCTTATACGAAGCCAGCGCCCACTCGCGCAGTTGCTTGCGCTGCTCCAGTTCCTTGCGGTCGGCATCGGTGGGGTTCAGCGGCAGCGTGTCGGGCAGTGCCAGCCACGGTGCTATGCCAGCCATCAGTCGTCCGAAGGTCTCCATATACACCACCTTGCGGTTACGGTTGTCGAACGAGGGCGAGAACTCTGTCTTCATGTTCTTTTGCAGCTCGCCCTTGGCCATGTTCTCCAGTACGGGCTGAGCCATCTTCCATGCCTGTTCCACCCAGTACTCGCGTTCAGTCTGCTGTTTGGCCTGCTTCTTCTTGGCTGCATCGGCTGGAACGGTCACCAGCACGGCCAGCAGCATCACTACACTAAAAATAGCTTTTTTCATGATTGTGGATAGTTTTAGTTGGTTATTATTGGATTACTTTAATAATTCGAGTGCTTTCTTCACGATCTCGCTGTCTTCATAGAAGATGCTGTAGTACTCGCTCATGTCCCACAGGTCGCGGGCGATGAGTGCCTTCAGTTGCAGGCGCAGTGTGGGCAGCGTGCGTTGCAGTTCTTCGTCGTCCTTGGGCTTCACCTTCTGTTTCTCGCCCTCGCGCATCACGTTGTCGATGAGCGACTGAGGCACCTCAAACCGCTCCTTGAAGCGCTGGAACGTGGGGTATTGCTTCAGCAACTGCTTGCGGTTCTTGTCCATATAGCGCAGGTTCTGTGAAACGACGGCATTCTTGGCCACCAGTTCGCGGTGCAGCCGGGTGTAGTGCGTAGTGTCGAGGGGAATGAAGTGGTCGGGCATGATGCCGCCTCCGCCATAGACCAGGCGCTTCTCGTGGAGCGTGTAGAACTTGAGCGAGTCGGCAAAGTGGATGGAGTCCTTATTGGTGAGCTCGCCGTGCTTCAGCCGGTTCATCACGTCCATGGCATAGTCCTTTTGTTTGCCTTTCACGTAGGGCTTCTGAATGCAGCGGCCCGAGGGAGTGTAGTAGTGGGCGATGGTGAGGCGAATCATGGAGCCGTCGGGCAGGTCGATGGGGCGCTGCACCAGTCCTTTGCCGAAAGTGCGGCGACCAACCACCTGGCCCCGGTCCTGATCCTGAATGGCACCTGTCACAATCTCAGCTGCCGAGGCCGTATATTCATCGACGAGCACCACTACGCGACCGTTGCGGAACATGCCTTGGCTATCGGCTCTATACTCCTGCCGGGGAACACGGCGCCCCTCGGTATAGACAATCAGCTCTCCCTCCTGCAAGAACTCCGAGGCAATGTTTGCTGCAGCTTGCAGATAGCCGCCGCCATTGCCTTGCAGGTCGAGAATCATGTCGCGCATGCCCTTGTCCTGTAGCCGGCGCATGGCTTCCATGAACTCATTGTAGGTAGTGGCTCCAAAGTTGCCTATGCGGATGAGGCCCACTGTGGGTGTCATCATATACGCGGCATCAATGCTCTTCACGGGAATCTTGTCGCGCACCACGTTGAAGTGCAGCGTGTCCTTGATGCCCGAGCGCACCACCTTCAGCCGGGCGATGGTGCCTTTGGGTCCGCGCAGTCGGCGCATAATCTCTTCGCGGCTCATCTTCACGCCTGCGATGGCAGTATCGGCCACGCCCACAATGCGGTCGCCTGCCATGATGCCGGCCCGTTCCGATGGTCCCTTTGTGATGGTCTGAATCACGATGAGCGTGTCCTCCATCATGTTAAACTGCACGCCGATGCCCTCGAATGAACCGTTCAGCGGTTCGTTCATCTGCTTTACCTCCTTCGGATTGCTGTAGCTGCTGTGTGGATCCAGTTTCTCCAGCATGCCGCGAATGCCGTCTTCAATGAGCTTGTTCTCATCCACGCTGTCAACGTAGAGGTTGTTGATAGCCATTTCGGCAATACTCAGTTTGCGCAGGTATTCCTGCGTAGTGTGCTGGGCAAAGGCAGCCACGGAGTTCAGCAGTACAAATGTAGCTATGAATAATCGTTTCATTCTCTTTTCCAGTTAAATACAATATGAGTTGCAAAATTACATTTTTTTTCCTAAAATGGCTCTTAACGTTTCATAAAAATTGGGATTTCCCGTGTTTTCTGAGTGGTGGCGGCTATTTCACGTTATGGTTTAGGTTATATCATCATGCGATTTAGGCTAAATCGCGTGATGATTTAGCCTAAATCGCTTCACCATCTTGCCTAAATGGTGTTGTGAAATAGCCTAAATCGCAAAGAGTGTCCATATCAAACAGTTTCTGTTATAAAAATCAGATGCTATTTTTGCGATTTTGTTAAAAAAATAGTCTATACTTTGAATTTTCGTAAGGAAGTAGTACCTTTGCCGCTCCAATACTGAAAGATGGTATTAGGGAATAGTACCCCATCTTATTTTTTTATTAGTATTTTAAAGAACATGAAAAAGATTTATTTAAAGGGAATGGCCGTATTTGCACTGATGGTGATGACGGCACTGACAGTTGCCTCATGCGGTGATGACAAGGAAAATTCGGATCCGAATCCGCAGCCCACAAACCCAGTATTAACAGGTATTGAATATAAGTTGAAGTTCACTGTGGATCAGGTGACCCCCGCTGACCTCATGCCTGTGAAGTTGGCTTACTATGATGGCGCCGGTCAGTTGCAGGTGAAGGACGTAACTGCACAAGAGGATAACCTCTCGGTAGTCTATAAAAGCAATTCTGTGCAGCAGGGCTTCGCTATTGTGCGTATGCTGAAGAATGATTCTACTGCTTACAGGCATGAGTCCTACAATGTGAATGTTTATGCCGAAGGTACAAAGACCTATGTTTATGACAACGGTACAAAGAAAGAATTAAAGATGATTCCAAACGCTGGTGCGTCTTCTGTGATTAGTGACGGCACAATAAGCGACATGTCCTTGATGCCTATCATGATTGGCGGTTCTATGCTGAAGGTAGCTATGGGGGATAGCATTATCAACAAATATGTGAAGTTGAACCGTAATTACCTGAACTATCTCGCTTATTTTGCCAACGAGCAAGGTTCCTCAACTAGTATCACCGCTGAGGTGAAACAGAAGTTAGGAATGCAGAATAGGGAACGCAATTAATATGATTATGATATGATAAGAAAAAAGGCTCACGAACGACGTTTGTTCTTGAGCCTTTTCTTATTGTACCTATTTCTTTACGATGACTGTAAAGATACAGTTCATTGTATGTTCTCTTCCTCTTCAGGCCTGTCTTCCTCAATGACAAGGTTGTCGATGATGAAGTTCTGGCGCTCCATGGTGTTCTTGCCCATGTAGTATTCTAAGAGCTTCTGCACCTGGTCGGTCTTGTGCAGGGTGACCTGTTCCAGTCGGATGTCGGGACCTATGAATCCGGCAAACTCCTCAGGCGAAATCTCGCCCAGGCCTTTGAATCGCGTGATTTCGGGATCTGGACCCAGCTCTTGAATGGCTGTGACACGCTCCTCCTCGTTGTAACAGTAGCGCACGATGAAGTCGCTCTTTTTTGCGTCTTTCTTGGCATCCTCCTGGGCCAGCACATTCTTATTCTTGATCTTTGTGCGACGGTTACGAACACGGAACAGGGGGGTCTGTAGCACATAGACGTGACCCTTGCGGATGAGCTCAGGGAAGAACTGCAGGAAGAAGGTGATGATGAGCAGACGGATGTGCATGCCGTCAACATCGGCATCGGTAGCCACAATCACTTTATTGTATCGCAGGGTGTCGAGCCCATCCTCAATGTCGAGGGCTGCCTGCAGCAGGTTGAACTCCTCATTTTCGTAAACCACCTTCTTGGTGAGTCCGAACGAGTTGAGTGGCTTTCCGCGCAGCGAGAACACGGCCTGCGTGTTCACGTCGCGGCTCTTGGTGATGCTGCCGCTGGCCGAGTCGCCCTCAGTGATGAAGATGGACGATTCTTCCTTTCGGTCGTTCTTCACGTCGCTGAAGTGGATACGGCAGTCACGCAGCTTGCGGTTGTGCAGGTTGGCTTTCTTGGCGCGCTCGCGTGCCAGTTTGGTCACACCAGCCATTGCCTTTCGCTCGCGCTCGCTCTCCTGAATTTTCTGTAGCATCACCTCGGCGGTGTCGGGATTCTTGTGCAGGTAGTTATCTACCTCTTGCTTGATGAAGTCGCCCACATATTTATTAATAGATGGTGGGGCGGGGTGGTCGGCATCGACCTGTGTAGGCATGGGAGCCATGGTGAGTGAGCCCAGCTTGATCTTTGTCTGGCTCTCGAACATGGGTTCTTCAACGTTCAGCGCAATGGCAGCCACGATGCCGGTGCGTATGTCGCCATACTCGAAGTTCTTCTGGAAGAACTCCTTGATGGTCTTGGCTATGTGCTCCTTGAAGGCGCTCTGGTGGGTTCCTCCCTGCGTGGTGTGCTGTCCGTTGACGAACGAGTAGTATTCTTCACCGTACTGGTTGGCATGGGTAAAGGCTATCTCGATGTCGTCGCCCTGTAGGTGGATGATGGGGTAGAGTGCATCGCTGGTCATGCGGTCCTTGAGCAGATCTTCCAGTCCGCGACGGCTCAGGATGCGCCGTCCGTTGTACATGATGGCCAGTCCGGTGTTCAGGTAGGTATAGTTGCGGAGCATGTTTTCCACGATGTCGTCGTGGAAACGATAGTGCAGGAAGAGTGCGTCGTCGGGTTCGAAGAAGATGTAGGTGCCGTTCTCGTCTTGCGTGTCTTCTGTGGTGTCGCTCACGAGCTTGCCTCGCTCGAAGGTGGCGCGTCGCACCTTGCCATCGCGATAGCTGGCCACCTCGAAGTGTGTGCTGAGAGCATTGACCGCCTTGACACCCACGCCGTTGAGACCTATTGACTTCTTGAAGGCTTTCGAGTCGTATTTGCCACCCGTGTTGAGCACACTGACGGCCTCAATCATCTTTCCCTGTGGGATGCCTCGTCCGTAGTCGCGAACCGATACCGACATGTTGTCGGTCACGGTAATCTCTATGCGGTCGCCAGCCTTCATCTTGAACTCGTCGATGGAGTTGTCGATGACCTCTTTCAGCAATACGTAGATACCGTCTTCAGCCAGTGATCCGTCGCCCAGTCGGCCAATGTACATGCCGGGGCGCAACCGTATGTGCTCGGTTCCAGTAAGGGTTCGGATATTGTCGTCGGTGTAGTCTGCGCCAGCGGTGTCCCCTAAGTTTGGGGATTGGGGGTCTGCGCCAACATTTGAGTTCTCGTAATATTCTTCCATAATCGTTTGTAAGGTCGTTTGTTCAGACCCCTAACCCTTTAATCTTGGGGGCTAAGGGTCTTCTTGTAGCAACGGCGGTGCTTGTGCTGCTCGTTGTCGAAGTACTGCCACTGCTGTTGCACGGCGGTATTGGTCTCCATGTGTACGTGGCTCTCGCCCCATTTGAAGCCATACTTCTGATAGGTGGGTATCAGGTGATAAAACAGTAGGGCATTGGCTCCTTTGGCGCGGTATTCGGGCAGTACGCCGATGAGTAGCAAATCCACCACGTCGGTCTTCTTGAAGTAGAGTGCGCGCATGACGTGCCACCATCCGAAGGGCCACAGCTTACCGTTGCGGCACTTCTGCAGGGCTCTGGTGAGCGAGGGAATGGTGATGCCCACGCCTATCACGTCGTGGTCGGGCGTGTTCCAGTCCTCAATCAGGCAAAGCATGTCCATGGAGAGGAACTTGAAGTATTGCTCCACATACTCAGTAATCTGTCTGTCGGTCATCTGCGAGTAACCGTAGAGGTTGGCGAAGGTCTTGTTGATGACGTTGAACACCTTTCGTCCGTACTGTTCGGGTCCGAACACCTGTTTGCGGGTGATGTTGGCTACGTGCAGGTTATATCTCTGCATGGTGAGCTCGGCCACGCGTTTCATCTTCTCGGGCATACCTTCCTTGGGTACGAACACCTTGTACTCCACATAGTCGTTGTCCTTCTCGTAGCCCTCCATCTGCTCCATGTGCTGTGGGTAGTAGGGATAGTTGTAGATGGTGGCCATTGTGCCCAGCTCCTCGAAGCCCTTGGTGAGCATGCCCTCGGGGTCCATGTCGGTGAAGCCGAGCGGGCCGATGATTTCCTTCATGCCCCTTTCGCGCCCCCAGTCCTCAACGGTCTTGAGCAATGCGCGCGACACCTCGATGTCGTCAATGAAGTCAATCCACCCGAAGCGTACGCACGGGCGGTTCCATTGTTCGTTATATCGCTTATTGATGATGGCTGCTACGCGTCCTGCCAACTTGCCGTCTTTGTAGGCCAGAAAATAATCGGCTTCGCAAAAGTCGAAGGCGGGATTTTTTTCACGGCTTAGTGTTTCCAGTTCGTCACTATACAGGTTAGGGGCATCAAATTTGTTGCCTTTGTAAAGGTCGTAGTGCAGTTGGATGAAGTCATCCAGTTCTTTCTTGGTATTTACCTTTTTTATTTCTACTGACATACGTAACGCGTTATGAATGAATAAAAAACAGCACAAAGATAATGCTTTTCTATAAAAAATGGCTATAAAAATTTGTTTTTTATCAATATTAAACGTAATTTTGCCATCAAAACGTAATACGATCACTAAAAGCACTAAATAAAAACCCTATTACAATGAACAAGAAGCTATTGATGACCGCAGCTTTTTCCTTGCTGCTGGCAGGTGCCGTTCAGGCACAAGGAGAGAAAAAGGAACTTTTGTCCTACTCTTTTGTTGAGTTACAAGGTGGACTTCAGATGACATCGACCGATGCTAAGATGACGAAGCTCTTCACACCTACGGCTGCAGTGTCTTTCGGCCATTACTTCTCGCCTGTTGTTGGTGCACGAATCCACGTGAACGGCTGGCAGGCCAAGGGCGGATTCGATGACCTGGACCAGTATTACAAGTGGAAGTACATTACCCCTAATCTTGACCTGATGCTGAACCTGACCAACCTGATTAGCAAGAACAAGTCGGGTAGCCATCCGCTGAATGTGATTCTGTTGGGCGGTGTGGGTCTGAACTATGCCTGGGGCAACGATGACCTGAAGGGTCTGAATGTACATTCTACTCGCGTACCGCTGGCATGGGACAAGAACCGTCTGAGCCACAACCTGCGCGCCGGAGTGCGTTTGGAGACCAATGTGACGAAGCCTTTCGGCGTTTCGCTTGAGGTGAATGCCAACTCTGTGTCTGACCGTTTCAACTCGAAGACCAATGATGCCGATGACTGGCAGTTCACTGCCATGCTGGGCATCTCGTATCGCTTCTGCCACAGATATAAGGAGCCTAAGTTCGTGAAGAGAATGGTCGATGTGATTGATACCATCCTCGTTGACGAGCCCACCATCGTCAAGGTGATGGAGAAGCGCCCCGCTTTCCGTATGGAGCAGAAGAGCATTGAGAAGGTCATCTTCTTCAAGATAGCCCAGACCGATGCAGACAAGGCAGCAGGCATCAATGCTGCTATTGCTGAGGCTGCCGCTCTGATGAAGACATCGGAAGATGCTACCTTCACCGTCACGGGTTATGCTGACAAGGGCACTGGCTCGCGCTCTGCCAACAAGCGCTTTGCCAAGAAGCGTGCCGACGATGTGGCCTCCACGCTCACCAAGGAGCATGGCATCGATGCCAGCCGCATCAAGACCGACTCAAAGGGCGACACCGTGCAGCCTTTCCCCGAGAACGACAAGAACCGTTGCGTAATCATTACCGGTACGGGTACGTTCAAGGTAGAGTACATGGAGGATGTAGAGGTTGAGAAGCAGGTGATGAAGAAGGTGAAGAAGACCACCGTTCGCCAGGTTGAGGTCATGGAACAGGTGAACAAGACCAATAAAAAGAAGTAAATTCTATCATCTGAGATATTATAAAGAAACGGAAGGCATCGATGTCTTCCGTTTTTTTGATGTGTGTCTGTTTGGGCTATTCTTCTTTAGGTGGACAGCAGATCATGAGCACATGACTGCCATCGGAAAGCGTGGTAGCGAAGATATAGTTGCTTCCGCCATCTGACAGTTTCAGGCGCTTGCGCAATTCGGCTACCGACAGGGGGAAGTTGCGCACGGTGATGTTGGCCTGTTTCAGGGGCATGACTTTCTCCTTCAACTCCTTCTTGTTCATGGAGGAGACGGCCAAGATGCGGAACTGCCTACCGGGGAAGTCGGCTATCAGTCGGTCGGAGATGAACAGGTGACTGTTCTGCGCTAATTGTTTTACCGCAAAGGCACTACAGAGCTCGGCAAAAC
>JAEEPT010000072.1 GCA_016284895.1 Prevotella sp.
GAGACCACCAGCATCTATTCCGACATCCTGGAGTCAACGATGGACACCTACTCCAGCATCATCAACAACAACATGAACAAGGTGATGAAAACGCTGACCACGGTATCGATTCTCATGATGTTCCCCACCCTCATCGCCTCACTGTTCGGCATGAACCTCATCAACGGCATGGAAGACCATCCACTGGGATTCCCCTTCGCACTGGCTCTCTCTATGGGGGTGTCGGCACTAGCCTGGTGGACTCTGCACAGGAAGGGACTGGTGTAGTTACTATCGAGGAAAGAAGATTTCAAAAGTCAATAAAGGGTTAAATAAGGTTAAGAAAGTATAAATTCCAACTTTCAAACCCCTAATTCATACCCCCTAACTCTTTCAACTCCCAACTTTTTCGTAATTTTGACCCAAATTTTGTGAAACGAACCATATCAGTAACTAAACAAGTTAAATGATGGACTCTCAAGAGAATGCCCTGCTACAGGGTGAACAACAAGAGGTGAAAGCCGAAGAGACCGTTGCACAGCAGGACAACACTGTTGTAACCGACGAGACTTCGCAAGTAGAGGAAACAACTGAAACCGCCGACGTGGCTGTAGAAGAAGCTACCGCAATGGAAGAGAATGCTACCGTAGCCACAGAAGAGCACAAGGTGTATCAGTCGAAGAAGGAAGTGCTGGACCGTGTGAAGGAAATAGCACACGCTGAAGAGATGCCACAAAAAGATGAGGTGGAATATCTGAAGACCACTTTCTACAAACTGCACATTGCCGAGCGCGAAGAACAGCAAAAAGCATATCTGGAGGCTGGCGGCGATCCCGACACCTACGTAGTCACCCCCGACGAGGATGAAGAAGCATTTAAGGCCGAGATGGGCATCATCAAGGAGCGCAGACAGCAGCAGTTCCGTGAACAGGAGGCAGAAAAGGAAGAGAACCTCAAGAAAAAACTCGACATCATAGAAAGACTCAAGGCAATGGTCACCTCACCCGAGGAGGCCAGCAAGACCTATCAGGACTTTAAAGCCCTGCAGCAAGAGTGGAGAGAAATCAAGAACGTGCCGGCTGAACGCGCCAACGAACTATGGCGCAACTATCAGCTCTACGTAGAGCAGTTCTACGACTTGCTGAAACTGAACAGCGAGGCTCGCGAACTGGACTTCAAGAAGAATCTGGAAGCCAAGACTCGCTTGTGTGAAGCTGCCGAGAAACTGGCTGAGGAGGAAGACGTGATCAGTGCTTTCCATCAGTTACAGAAGCTGCATCAGGAATTCCGCGAGGTAGGTCCTGTGGCTAAAGAACTGCGCGAGGAGATATGGCAGCGTTTCAAGGCTGCTTCGACCGTCATCAACAAGCGTCATCAGCAGCACTTTGAGGACTTACGTGCCCGCGAGGAAGAGAACCTGGCAAAGAAAACTGCCCTCTGCGAAAAGGTGGAAGCTATTTGCGCTGAGGAAAACAAGAACAGCGCTGACTGGGAACGACACACGAAGGAAATCATCGAGATACAGACCGAATGGAAGACCATCGGCTTCGCTCCTCAGAAGATGAACGTGAAGATATTCGAACGTTTCCGCGCCGCTTGCGACACCTTCTTCGCCAACAAGGCCGAGCACTTCAAAACGATGAAAGACACTTTCCGCGTGAACGCAGAGAAGAAACGTGCCCTCATCGAAAAGGCTAAGGCCCTGCAAGACAGCACTGAATGGCGCTCAACAAGCGACAAGCTCATTGCCCTGCAGAAAGAGTGGAAGACCATCGGCATGGTGCCCAAGAAACTGGGTGACCAACTGTGGGAAGAATTCCTCGGTGCCTGCAACAAGTTCTTCGAGGCCCGCAACGCTCAAGGAGCCGACCAGCGCAATGAAGAACGCCAGAATCTGGAAAAGAAACTGGACGTCATCGAGCGACTTAAGAAAGCCGCCCAAGAAGCGGGTGACGATCTGCAAGCCACTGTTCAGCAGCTCGTTGAGGAGTATAACAGCATCGGACACGTGCCTTTCCGCGAGAAGGACAAACTCTACAAACAGTATCACGAGGTGCTCGACAAACTCTACAAGGAGCTGAACATCAACGTAGCCAAGCGCCGTCTGAGCAAATTCAAAGACAACCTGAAGCAGGTGGCAGAACGCGGTGAGCAGGCACTTGACAGCGAGCGTGCACGCTTGATGCGCCAGTATGAAGCCATCAAGCAGGAGGTACAGACCTACGAGAACAATATCGGATTCCTCAGCGCCTCATCAAAGAAGGGCAACTCGCTCATCGACGAGATGAACCGCAAGATGCAGAAACTCAAGGACGACATGCAACTCGTCTTGGAGAAGATTAAAGCCATCGACAACGAGAATGCCAATCAAGAATAGTGTTTAACCTAAACACTAAGAGCGTTTAGTATTATCACTAAGAGCGTTTAATATTATCGCTCTAGACACTTATTAAAAAACATCGGTCTGCCATAGATAGTCTATAGGCAGACCTTTTTTAATAAAAATCTGCAAAAAAAGTAGGAAAAATTTTGGTAGTTTCAGAAAAAGCAGTACCTTTGCAACCGCAAAAGCGAAAAACAACGTAATTGCATGGACAATTGGGGTATGGTGTAATGGTAACACTGCAGATTCTGGTCCTGCCTTTCCTGGTTCGAGTCCGGGTACCCCAACAACCAACAAGAGAGACTTTCGAGAGGAAGTCTCTTTTTTTGTTGTATTTTTAATAATCGTGAAATTCTTGTCGGATTCAGATAATATTCGTACCTTTGCACCTAATTATATATTAAAGACAATTATTTTTTACGAACTGATATCAGTTGACTGAATGGAACAAACAGGAAATCTCGTACATTCGATTATTAAAGGAATACAGGAAAAGAAAGGGAATCATATTGTCGTAGCTGATCTGAACGGCATCGATGGAGCCATTTGCCAATATTTCATTATTTGCCAAGGAAACTCTCCTGCTCAGGTTGAAGCCATCACTGAGTCGGTGGGCGACATGGTACGCATAGAACTGAAAGAAAAGCCTGCCCACATCGTGGGACTGGAAAATGCACAATGGGTAGCAATGGACTATACTGACGTGCTTGTACACATCTTCTTGCCCGACGTAAGGGATTATTACGACTTAGAGCACCTCTGGGATGACGCAAAACTGACGCACATCCCCGATATAGACTAAAAAAAATACACACAGGCAAGCAGCTCATGCTACAGCGGAAAAACTACATAATACAAGGCAGAAAAGACTTATATGGAACAGAATCAGAATAAAAACCAGAACAATAACGGTCCGAAAATGAATATGCCACGGTTCAATATGAACTGGATTTATTTTCTTGTTATTGCAACGCTCATCGCTCTCTATTTCTCCAATGAAGGAGGGATTGCTGATCCTACGATGAATGTAGAGACTTCATATACCGACTTCCAGACCTACATGGACCAGGGGTATGCCTCGAAACTGACAGTTGACAAGTCACAAGGCATCGTGAAAATGTACGTCAAGCCGGAACACATCCGCGACGTGTTCAAACAGGGAGTCGAGAAAGTAGGAAAAGACCCTTACGTATCTGTTGAGATAGGCAGTTTGGACAAACTGGAGACCTTTGTTGAGGAAAAACGCGCAGAGCAGAAGTTTACCGGTAAGCTGACCTATGAGGCACAGCGCAGCAACAACTTCATCAGCAACCTTTTCTGGAGTGTATTCCCATTCCTGCTCATCATTGGTGTATGGATGCTGCTGATGCGCCGTATGGGCGGCGGTGGCGGCATGGGCGGCGGTGGCATCTTCAACGTGGGGAAGAGCCGCGCCAAGATGTATGAGAAAGGCGGAGACCTGGGCATCACGTTCAAGGACGTAGCCGGACAGGCTGGTGCCAAACAGGAGATACAGGAGATTGTGGAGTTCCTGAAAAATCCGCAGAAATATACCGATCTGGGAGGTAAGATTCCCAAGGGGGCTCTGCTTGTAGGTCCTCCGGGAACGGGTAAGACGCTGTTGGCCAAGGCTGTAGCAGGCGAAGCTGGCGTACCGTTCTTCTCCATGTCAGGTTCAGACTTCGTTGAGATGTTCGTAGGTGTGGGTGCTTCCCGTGTGAGAGATCTTTTCTCGCAGGCCAAGGAGAAATCACCCTGCATCATCTTTATCGACGAGATTGATGCCGTGGGCCGCGCACGCTCAAAGAACCCGGCAATGGGCGGCAACGACGAGCGCGAGAACACGCTGAATGCCCTTCTTACTGAGATGGATGGATTCGGAACCAACAGCGGTGTCATCATTCTGGCTGCCACCAACCGTGCCGACATGCTCGACTCCGCCCTGCTGCGTGCAGGCCGCTTTGACCGTCAGATACATGTTGACCTGCCCGATCTGAACGAGCGCAAGGAGGTATTTGCCGTTCACCTGAAGCCCCTGAAACTGGACAACAGCGTTGACGTGGACTTTCTGGCAAGACAGACACCAGGCTTCTCTGGAGCCGATATTGCCAACGTGTGTAATGAGGCTGCACTGATAGCTGCCCGTCATGACAGTCAGACTGTAGGCAAACAGGACTTCCTTGATGCCGTGGATCGCATCATCGGTGGTTTGGAGAAGAAGACAAAGGTGATGACTCAGGCTGAGAAGCGCTCTATCGCTATCCATGAAGCCGGGCACGCAACAATCTCATGGTTCACAGAATTTGCCAACCCGCTGGTGAAGGTATCTATCGTTCCACGCGGACAGGCCCTGGGCGCTGCTTGGTACTTGCCCGAGGAGCGTGTGCTGCAGACCAAGGAGGCTATGCTCGACGAGATGTGTTCTCTGCTGGGCGGTCGCGCTGCCGAAGAGCTGTTCATTGGCCACATATCAACCGGAGCCATGAACGACTTGGAGCGCACTACAAAGCAGGCATACGGCATGATAGCCTACGCAGGCATGAGCGACAAACTGCCCAACATCTGCTATTACAACAATGCTGAATACCAGTTCCAGCGTCCCTATTCTGAGACTACGGCCAAGATCATGGATGACGAGGTGCTGAAGATGATCAACGAGCAATATGAGCGTGCGAAGAGCATTCTGACTGAACATGCTGAAGGTCACGCCCAACTGGCGCAGATGCTGATCGACCGCGAGGTCATCTTTGCTGAGGACGTGGAAAAGATATTTGGCAAGCGTCCTTGGACCAGTCGTGCCGAGGAGTTGCTCGAAGCTCAGATGCGTGCCGATGCAGAACGCATGGCAGAGGAACGAACAAAACAGCTGGAAGCTGAGGCCAAACAGAAGGAAGCTGAAGCACAAGGAACAGAAGGCGAACAAAAGGCGCTCCCCAGCTCAACCGAAACAGAAAAGGAGGAAAAAGCATGAAGAATTTTATCGTAAGGACTATCACGTCTGTCTTTTTCGTAGCAGCCATCGTGACCTGTTTTCTCTCACCGAGAGCGATGGTACTGCTTTTCGCACTGGTCACGGGCATGACCATTTGGGAGTTTGCCGGACTCGTCAATGACCGCCCTTCCGTCACCATCAACCGTTTTATTACAACCATAGCAGGTGTCTATTTGTTTCTGGCTATGGCCGGCTACAACAGTGGCATCACTCCCTCTTCAGTCTTCATTCCCTATCTCGTCAGCATCATCTATCTGATGGTGGCCGAGCTTTACCTGAAAGCAGAAGACCCTATCAACAACTGGGCCTACACCATGATGTCACAGCTATACATTGCACTTCCCTTCTCACTGTTGAATGTACTGGCTTTCCGCAGCAACGGACAAGAGATTGTCTATCACTATCTCACTCCGTTATGCGTGTTCGTATTTCTATGGATCAACGATGCCGGTGCCTACTTGTGCGGATCGGCGTTTGGGCGCAACAAACTGTTCCCCCGCATTTCTCCGGGAAAAAGCTGGGAAGGCAGTATTGGCGGCTGTCTTCTAGTAGCCATTGCCACGCTGCTCCTTTGGTATTTCACTGAGAAGAACGGAGTCAACGAGCTGGGGCTGACAGCCATTCAGTGGGTAGGCTTAGGGTTGGTCATCGTTATCTTCGGCACATGGGGCGATCTCATTGAGAGTCTGTTTAAACGCACTCTCGGTATCAAAGACAGCGGCAACATACTGCCAGGACACGGTGGCATGCTCGATCGTTTCGACTCTACCCTGCTTGCCATTCCTGCCGTTGTGGTCTATCTTTACACACTGACACTTTTCTAAATACACATTCATTTTAGACGTTCTTTTTTTTAAGGAAAGAGATTTTATTTATGGGAAAGATTATTGCATTAGCCAACCAAAAAGGTGGTGTGGGCAAAACCACAACAACCATCAACCTGGCGGCCTCGCTCGCTACACTGGAGAAGACCGTACTCGTCATCGATGCCGACCCGCAAGCCAATGCTTCAAGCGGACTGGGTGTAGATATTAAAGAGGTGGACTGCTCTCTCTACGAGTGCATCATCGACAAGGCCGACGTGCGCGATGCCATCTATACAACTGATATTGAAGGACTGGACATCATTCCCAGCCATATCGATTTGGTGGGAGCTGAAATTGAGATGTTGAATCTGGAAAACAGAGAGAAGGTCATCAAGCATTTGTTGGAACCGATCCGTTCCGAATACGACTATATTCTCATTGATTGCTCTCCATCGCTGGGACTTATCACGGTCAACTCACTTACCGCTGCCGATTCGGTCATCATACCAGTACAATGCGAATATTTTGCACTCGAGGGAATTTCAAAACTGCTCAACACCATCAAGATTATCAAGTCGAAACTGAATCCGAAATTAGAAATTGAAGGATTCTTGCTCACCATGTATGACTCTCGTCTGCGCTTGGCTAACCAGATCTATGATGAGGTGAAGCGTCATTTCCAAGAATTGGTATTCAAGACAGTCATTCAGCGCAACGTGAAGCTCTCTGAGAGCCCCTCTCATGGTCTGCCAGTCATACTCTACGATGCCGACTCTACAGGTTCGAAGAACCACCTGGCACTGGCAAAAGAGATCATATCACGCGAGAAACAATAAAAGAACAGAATTCAAACTAGTAGCATAAAAGAACAGAAAGGCTCTGTTATGGCAGTACATAAAAAATTTGCAAAAGGCACTTCCGTGTTGGGACGCGGACTCGACGATATAGGAAACGGGCGCGGACTTGACGCCCTCATTGACACCAGTGACGTAAAGACTCAAGGCTCATCGAACCTGAGCGAGATTTTGATTGAGCAGATTGAACCGAACCCTGACCAGCCACGACGCGAGTTCGACGAGACCTCGATGAAAGAACTGGCAGCCAGCATCACCACCATGGGCATCATTGCTCCTATTACCCTGCGCCAGGTAGCTCCCGATCGCTATCAAATCATTGCTGGCGAACGTCGTTGGCGTGCCTCCCAGATGGCAGGATTGAAGACGATCCCAGCCTACATCCGAACCGTAGAGGACGAGAATGTGATGGAACTCGCTTTGGTGGAAAACATACAGCGCGAGGATCTTAATGCGATTGAAATAGCATTGGCCTACCAGCATCTGGCCGAGACAACAGGCATGACTCAGGAAAAGATATCGGACCGCGTGGGAAAGAGCCGCACAGCTGTCACCAACTACATGCGCCTGCTGAAGCTCCCCGCCCAGATACAAATGGCACTGAAGAACCACGAGATTGACATGGGACACGCCCGAGCCTTGCTCTCCATCAGCTCACCCTCCATGCAACTGAAACTCTTCAAAGAGGTACAGAAGAACCAATACTCTGTCAGAAAAGTAGAGGAAATGGTGCAGATGCTGAAGAATGGCGAAGACGTTCAAAGCGTGAACAAGAAGATTACTTCAAAGACCAAGTTGCCCGAAGAGTACAATGTGCTGAAGAAAGAGCTGTCAGATCTTTTTCAAGCCAAGGTGCAGATGAGTTTTTCTCCGAATGGGAAGGGGAAAATCAGCATTTCCTTTGCAAATGAAGAAGAACTGGAACATATCATCAACATGATAGACCGACTGAAGAATTGATTATCACCAATAGCAATACATATCGGCATATATGCCTGTCTGCCTTGTTGCTCTTTTCCCTCTATAGCAACAGCGTGAAGGCACAGACGGAACAGAGCGACTCCATCGTAGCTGTTTTGGACTCTATGTATAATGCCATGAACCCCGACAGCATTGCTGCAGTTATGCCGGTTCAGGATTCAGCAAAGGTCGTCAAAGGCACCATACAGCAGAAAGTGAGCAAAGCAGACATGTCAACTGACACGCTAAAGACGACAAAGACAAGGCGCGACTGGAGCACATGGCGCCCCGATGCCAAACGAGCCATGTGGCTGGCACTTGTGATTCCTGGCGGTGGACAAATCTATAACCGAAAATATTGGAAGTTGCCCATTTTTTATGGTGGCTTTATAGGCTGTATCTATGCGATGAGCTGGAACAGTATGATGTATAAGGACTATCAGCAGGCCTATCTCGACATTATGGATGACGACCCCAATACTGCCAGCTACAATAAGTTCTTGCATCTTGGACGACAGATAGACGATTCGAATATCGCACGTTACCAACAGATATTCAAGAGCCGAAAGGACAAATATCGCCGTTGGCGTGACCTTAGTTTCTTTGTGATGGTGGGCATCTATGCGCTCTCAGTCATCGACGCTTATGTAGATGCTGAGCTTTCCGACTTCGACATTTCCAAAGACCTCAGCATGAAAATACGCCCTACGTTCATTAACACGGGTGTTTCACGCAATCCGCTCTATGCCACCTCATTAGGAGTGAACTGCAGTTTGAATTTTTAACCTAACAGAAAACATAATGAAGCATTCTTACATAAAAATTATTCTCACACTTTGCTCATTGCCCTTCGCCTTCACAACGCAAGCACAGATTGTGTCGAGCGATGAAACCGAAGTGATCATTACCGACAATCAAGGAAACGAGGAAGAAATAGACTTTCCCGAAGCCATGAATGAAGATGTTGACAGCCTGCTCAGCCTCTATCATTCACAAGCCTACCTTTCCATCGACGAGAATTGTCAGATGCGTGACATCAACCCTGTATTCAGTAAAGAGGTCTATATCGAACGCCTGAAAAGTCTGCCCACTGTCATGGAAATGCCCTACAATGAAATCGTTCAGACCTTTATTGACCGTTATACAGGCCGTCTGCGCAGGTCCGTAAGTTTCATGCTGGGTGCCTCCAATTTCTTCATCCCCATTTTCGAAGAGGCTTTAGAGGCCTATCAGTTGCCATTAGAATTGAAATATCTTCCCATTATCGAGTCAGCCCTTAAGCCAAATGCCGTGTCACGAGCTGGTGCTGCAGGTCTTTGGCAGTTCATGATCACCACAGGAAAGGATTACGGTCTGGAGATCAGCTCGCTTGTCGATGAGCGCCGCGACCCACTGAAGTCATCCTACGCAGCAGCCCACTATCTGAGTGATCTTTACAAGATTTTCAATGACTGGAATCTGGTCATTGCAGCCTATAACTGTGGTCCTATGACCATCAACAAAGCCATTCACAGAGCCAATGGCGAGAAAGACTATTGGAAGATTTACCCCTATCTCCCCCGCGAGACCCGTGGCTATGTGCCAGCTTTTATTGCAGCCAATTACGTCATGACCTACTACTGCGAGCACAACATTTGCCCTATGCAGTGCCAACTGCCCGTCAAGTCCGACACAGTCATGGTGAACCGCGACATTCATCTGAGCCAGATATCCGAAGTTCTGGATATCGATCTTGAGATGCTGCGCTCACTCAATCCCTCCTATCGGCGCGACATTGTTCCCGGCAACACCACATCGTCGCCTATCCGCATGTTGCCAAACGATATCACACGCTTTATAGACCAGCAAAATGCCATTTACGAGCATCGTGCCGACGAACTGCTTACCAAGCGTTCATCAGTAGCTGTCACTATGGACTATTCATACTCTAAAAAGACGAAAGGACGTCGCTCAAGAACTTATAATCGCAGGAGCAAGAGTGCAGCCAGCAAGAGTGTCACCGTTCGCAAGGGTGACACGCTGGGAGCTATTGCCAAGCGCAACGGAACGACGGTTGCCAACCTGCGCCGTCTGAACGGAATCAGGGGCAATAATATTCGTACCGGTAAGAAAATCAGGGTGAAATAAAGTTATCAATTTTAAAAACGCTTAGACTTATGGATCAAGAGCAATTGATGCGGGAAGCCGCTGATGAGAAGATGATAAACGATGCGTTTCAGGTATTGCTGAACAATTACATGAACTCGCGTCACCGCAAGAAGACCGACCTCATCACAAAGGCATTCAACTTCGCTAAGCAGGCGCACAAAGGCGTGCGCCGTCTGTCGGGCGAGCCCTATATCATGCACCCCATTGCGGTTGCCCAGATAGTTTGCTCTGAGATAGGCTTAGGCTCTACCAGTATCTGTGCCGCCCTGCTTCACGATGTGGTAGAAGACACCGAATACACTGTCGAAGACATTGAGAACATGTTCGGTGCAAAGATTGCCCAGATTGTCGATGGACTGACCAAGATTAGCGGTGGCATCTTCGGTGAACAAGCATCAGCCCAGGCTGAGAACTTCAAGAAGCTGCTGCTCACCATGAGTGAAGACATTCGCGTCATTCTGATCAAGATAGCCGACCGTCTGCACAACATGCGAACACTCGAGTCGCAGCCTGCCAACAAGCAATACAAGATAGCCGGTGAGACGCTCTACCTCTATGCTCCACTTGCCCATCGTCTGGGACTTTACAAAATCAAGTCAGAACTGGAAAACCTCAGTTTCCGCTTCGAGCATCCGGAGGAATATGCCGACATTGAGAGCAAACTGGAGGCCACGCGCTTGTCGCGCCATCAGTCATTCGACCAGTTCACGGCTCCCATTGAGGAGACCCTT
Organism: Prevotella sp.; assembly: GCA_016284895.1. GTDB lineage: Bacteria > Bacteroidota > Bacteroidia > Bacteroidales > Bacteroidaceae > Prevotella. The sequence continues at coordinate 10,854 of JAEEPT010000072.1, forward strand.
GAACGCATGGGATTGAAATATGAGATACGGGAACGTGTGAAGACCCCCTACTCCATCTGGAACAAGATGCAGAACAAGCACGTCACGTTCGACGAGATTTACGACATTCTGGCCGTGCGCATCATCTTCAAGCCAACAAGCCGCGAGACAGAGGCCAAGGAGTGCTTCAACATCTACGTGGAGTTGAGCCAGCTTTACAAGAGCCATCCCGACCGTCTGCGCGACTGGGTGAACCACCCGAAGTCGAACGGGTATCAGGCCCTGCACGTCACACTCATGTCGAAGGAAGGCCACTGGATTGAAGTTCAGATTCGTTCCGAACGCATGGATGAGATTGCCGAACAGGGACTGGCCGCCCACTGGAAATACAAGGAAGGTGGTGAATATTCGGAGGACGAGAACGAACTGAACGAGTGGCTACACACCATCAAGGAGATTCTGGACGACCCACAGCCCGATGCTATGGACTTCCTCGATGCCATCAAACTGAACCTCTTTGCCAGCGAGATTTTCATCTTCACCCCAAAGGGCGAAATCAAGACGATGCCAGCTAACAGCACGGCACTCGATTTTGCTTTCTCCATCCACACCTTCCTCGGCAGCCATTGCATCGGAGCAAAAGTCAACCACAAGCTGGTGCCACTGAGCCACAGGCTCCAGAGCGGTGACCAAGTAGAGATTCTCACGTCTAAGTCGCAGCATGTGTCGCCTTCTTGGATCAACTTCGTTTCTACGGCTAAGGCGAAAGCCAAGATACAGTCCATCCTGCGCCACGATAACCGCGAAGTGCAGAAAGCAGGTGAGACACTATTCAATGAATGGTTGAAGAAGAACGGCTTCGAACCTTCCGTAGCACTGACCAACCAACTGGCCGAGTTCCACGAAATCAAACATCGTGAGGAGTTCTATCAAGCTATAGGCGAGAAGACCATTTTGCTGGGCGAGAAAGACCTTGACGAGCTGCATGGCAAGACCAAGAAGAGCGAGAGCGGAGGCGGCTGGCGCAAATACGTGCCTTTTGTCAAAGCCAAGAAAAAGGAAGACCCCCAGCCCGAACTGATGGTTGTACCCGAGAAGTTCAACCGAAAGAAGCCCATCTATATTACCGACGACAACATACATCAATACAAGTTCCCCACGTGTTGTCATCCCATTCCAGGCGATGATGTGTTGGGCTATATTGACAATAAGAATCAGATAGAGATTCATAAGCGTACCTGTCCGGTAGCCAACCGTCTGAAGACCAGCTATGGCAACCGCATTCTTGATGCCAAGTGGAACATGCACAAGCGTCTCTTCTTCGACGCAACCATCCGAATGACCGGCATTGACCGTAGAGGACTTGTCAACGAGGTGACACGCGTTCTCTCCAATCAGTTGTCTATTGACATCCGCAAACTGATGTTCACCACAGAGGATGGCATCTTCGATGGCTCCATCGATTTGCGGGTACACGACTGTGAAGAGTTGGAGCAAATCAAGGACAGTCTGAAGAGCATCGAAGGACTGAAAGAGATCTCACGCATCATGTAGCCGTACTGGGAGCCTTCTGAAACATTTATCACACAACAAAGAAATCATTATCACACGCCTATATGTACCGCAAACTATTTTCAACGCTAACCTTGTTTTTCTTTGCGCTGACAATGTCAGCTGCCAGCAAGTACGACAACCCCGATACCATTGTCGTGGCACGCGACGGCACTGGTGAGTTCCGCACCATAGGCGAGGCCATCGAGGTGTGCCGCGCCTTCATGGATTACCACAAGGTCATCTATATAAAGAAAGGTACGTACAAGGAGAAGCTCATCCTGCCCCAGTGGCTACAGAACATTGAGCTGTGCGGTGAAGACCGTGACCAGACCATCATCACTTGGGATGATCATGCCAACATCAGCATGGAGGGCAGCTACTGGGCCGCTCCGCTTAAGGAACAACTCAAGGCTATGGGCGAGCGTCCTAAACTGGGTACTTTCCGCAGCTTCACGGTCAGGGTCGATGCCAACGACATCACCTTTACCAATCTCACCATCGAGAACAATGCCGCCCGTCTCGGACAAGCAGTAGCACTTCACACGCAGGGCGATCGTCTGCGCTTCGTCAACTGCCGCTTCCTGGGCCATCAAGACACCGTCTATACAGGCATGCCTGGCACGCGCCTGCTGTTCGATCACTGTTACATCGAGGGAACCACCGACTTCATCTTCGGTCCCTCCACCGCCTGGTTCGAGCAGTGCCACATTCACTGCAAGGCCAACAGCTACATCACCGCAGCTTCCACACCGAAAGACGTCGCCTTCGGTTACATCTTTAATCAGTGTACCGTCACTGCTGCCGACAACGTAGAGAAAGTCTATTTAGGTCGTCCTTGGCGCGACTACGGCTACACCCTCTTCATGCACTGCACCCTTCCCCGTCAGATTCGTCCAGAGGGATGGCATCACTGGAAGAAGGAACGCGAAGAGACCGCCCGTTACATGGAGTTCGAGAACACAGGCGAAGGTGCAGCCACCAGTCAGCGCGTGGCGTGGAGCCGTCAACTCTCGAAGAAGGAGGCTCGCGACATCACAATGGAAAAGGTGTTCCAGCGCAGCGACAACTGGTCGCCCGCAATGAACAAATAAAGGCATAGCACATTCATAAAGTTTGCAAAACATCTGTTTCATCTGTTTCCATCTGCATCCGTCAGATAATCAAACGATTACGAGTGGAGCAGATGGAAACAGATATTGTTTGTCCCAGGACGGGAAGGAATTAGCGCATTAAAAATGCTTATATTCAAAGCGGTCGGATTGCAAATCCGCCCGAACGGGAATCTGAACGGAAACGACCCAAACGGGCGTTCAGACGGATTTGCAATCCGTCTGCCATGAATATTAGGATTTGTAATCCTATACTATCACCATCAATATCAGGATTTGTAATCCTATACTATCCCCTGACTACAGTCACGTCAATCATCCCATTCAGTCCTGCATAGTTCCTTGCGGAGCTATACATATAGTCTTCTGGCCTCTCAACTATTTCTTGTCTTACAGGATTCATGTGTATGTAGTTCAGCTTCTGCTGAAAAAACTCATAGTTATACAGCTGTTCTACATGATTATCGTCTTGCCAGAACTTAAAGTTAGTGACCTTCTTATCGTTAGCGCCACGAAACCAGCACTTATCAAGAATCCAGTCGCGTCGGCTCTCTTGTAGATTCGTTTCGATGGCCTTCACAACAGCTTTGCTAGTGAATTTTTTGGCGTATAGCTCAAATTGCAGGCTGATTTCGAGTAGTAGGTATTCAATAGCTCAAATTGCAGGCCGACTTTTATAGCTGTTTTCTTGGTAT
>JAEEPT010000309.1 GCA_016284895.1 Prevotella sp.
ACGGACAGCACCCGTGCCCTGCTGATTACCGAACCGTCACCGTTGCTGCCAGTAGCCGAGCAGAAGAAAGACACGATGACCGTCCACCTTGACACTGGCACAGGGCTGCTCATCGTGGAGGGCTTCACCGCTCAGGACTATGTGCTGCCCCTGCTGGGCGTGGAAGGAAACTATCACACCCGAGAGATATGGCTCTATCGTGACCAGCTTCTCGAAAATATGACTCTAAGAACCAGTAGAAAGATCAAATGAAGCGTATGGGCTATCACATGACTAAGATGAATTGATATGAAGATAATAGATGAGCAACTAATTAGTGGCGTAGTGGAACAGGCGAAGAAGTCGCCTCGTCTGCGCATGAACTATAACTTCCACGAGAGCCTTCAGGACAAGTGTCACCGTTTCCTCAATGCCTTGGAACCGGGTACATTCATCCCTGCTGATGTGGTAAGCCTTGAATTCCTCCTTCAGATGTTCTTCAAGGCCATCGACCCCACAAGTCTCAATAAACAAGGGCATGACGAGGGAACCCGCTATCGCACGGGTATCTACTATACCAATGACGAGGATTTACCCGTTATCGAAAAGAATCCTACTGGCTACTGTCATCTGCCTGAGTCACTCTTCGAGTTTGCAAGGAAAGCAAAAGAAAAGCAATAGCAGAGAATGTACTATTTAGAGGCTCTTCTTCAGCGCCAAGCCAAGCGACATAGTCGAGCGCGAGCGAGCAGCAGGCTGCCAAGAGCTACGGTGGCCTGACCAATGCCCCCTATCTGTCACCGAGATAAGAGAAATTATAGAAATAGTAGTAAAATAAGAAACAACGAATTATGAAGAATTCAATCCCATTACTCTGCATAGGCCTGTTGTTTACAGCCTGTGCACAGCAAACCAAAAAAGAAACGGACATGGAATATACCGACAACGTAAAAGAGGCCCTCGCAGATAGTGGCCGTGTTGATTTGAACAGTCTTCAGTGGACAAGGGAACCTGGCGGGTTCGAGGTAAAAGGCGACACCATCCTCATTACCACCGCTCCGCACACCGACCTCTGGCAGCGCACGTACTATCACTTCCAGAACGACAATGCACCCGTGCTACAGATGAAGACGCGCGAAAAGTTCTTCAGCTTTGTGGTGAAGACCGACTTCACACAGAGCCATCAGCGTTTTGACCAATGCGGTATTGTGATGTATCTGGATAGCGAGAACTGGCTGAAAGGCTCTGTGGAATACGAGAACGATGAGTTCCAGCACCTGGGCAGCGTAGCCACCAACAAAGGCTATTCCGATTGGGCCACAACGGCTATTCCTGCCGACGTAAAGACCATGTGGTATCGCTTCTCTCGTCGAGAGGATGACTATTGCATCGAGTGTTCCACCAACGGCGTCGATTTCAGTCAGATGCGCATCTGCCACATGTATGCCGGTGCCGACGAAATCAGCTTTGGCATCTATGCCTGTTCACCTGAAGAATCATCATTTACGGCAGTTTTCTCTGACATGAAGATTACCGAATGTGCATGGAAAGCTCACGATGGCCAGCAGCCAGATGAAGAGAAATTGACATGAAGCACCTACATATTGAACGATTTTATTTAAACAGGGCTGACAACGAGTACCCCATGACGGTGCGTGTCATGCTTCGTTTAAAAGACAAGGTGGATGAGCAGATGCTCCATGATGCCTTGAAGGCTACACAACTGCGATACCCTTATCTCTGCGTCAAACTGGGCGTTGTGCGCGATGCCGAAGGCTGCGAACACTTCGTATATGATGACAATCCACAGCCTTGGGTACTCAGTAAAGGTCGGCAACCCGTCTGCCTGTTCAGTGAAGAAGCCAATGAGCATCTGTTGGCTTTCTCCTGGTGGGATGACTGCGTCGCACTGGATTTCTCGCATGTTCTTATCGACGGCGACAGTGCCTACCGTCTGTTGCGCACACTCCTCTATGAGTATTGCCAAAGGCGTTATGACAGTGATTTGAGCCGTGAGGGGGTGTGGGTGGCTGGTGATGCCATCGATGATGCAGAATGGACAGACCCAGCCACACTGCCGAGACCAGCGGAGATTCATCCTCTTCCGCTGCCTGAACGACCTAAAGTCATTAATCTCACGACGGAGGCTGTCAGTCCCATTGCAGAACAGAAAGAAGTGGTACAGATACGAATGGCCGAGGAGCAGTTGATGCAGCAGGTGCGGGCCTGCGGTGCGACACCAGCCACCTTCATCTCGCTGGCTTTGGCACGTGCCATAGCGCAACTCCACCCAGACAGTGCACCATCGGTTCCAACGGTATGCCTGGCAGTTAATCTGAGAAAAGCCATAGGCACTCCTCTGGCTCACCACTCGATGGTTGGTGGTCTGTTTCTCCCGTTAGGACAGGAACTGACAGGAAAGACCTTTTCTGAACAGGTGAAAGCCTTTAGGGAGATGGTGAATGAGCAGACTTATCCAGACAATCTGCAAGCCTATTTCTGGCAGACACAAGACCGTATGGACATGATGGAGAAACTTCCCACGGTCAATGCCCGACATCAGGCTTTTGCTCCTGTGAACACGCTGATGGGGCAGATGGCATCCTGCATGCTGAGTTATGTGGGGAAAGCCAATTTGGGAGCCG
>JAEEPT010000310.1 GCA_016284895.1 Prevotella sp.
CGAGCCACGCTCCTTTGACCACTACAACTGGCAGGGCGAAGCTGAATATGTGCTTCGTTTTCCGAACGACTGGAACTTGAACATCGGCTACTCGTTCCGGCAGAGCCGCGACGCAGACGATGCACCCTCCTACCGCTTAGACCGCGATGCTGCATGGATTGCACTGGCACCCTCCATCGATGCCCTGCCGCCTGTGCTTGCCGACCCGTTTTTAGACGCGGAGAACAGCCTCGACATTGTGACACAAGCATATCGTCACCAGCTGGCCGCACGCATCAGCTACGTGAGGAGCACTGCCGAGGCTTATACCAACTTTGAAGTGAAGTTGCCGCTGGCCCATGAGCGCGGACATCAGCACTACCAGCGCGGCACGGTGGATGCCCGTGTGCGCAGGAGTGAGACCACTTTCGACCCCAGCATCAGTTTTACAAAACAGATGTACAAACGAAATATCTATTATAATGCCTCGTTCACGGCAGAAACGCGCCTGCCCGACATCACGAACCTTGTGGGCTACGTGAGCCACTACGACCCGCTCAGCACCACCATCGGCAACCCCGACCTGAAGCCGCAACATACCTACAAGGCGGCTGCCTACTTCGTGAAGAACTGGCCAAAGTGGGAGCAGATGCTCTACGCCTATCTCGATGCCTCCGTCACACAACACCAAATCATGCCATCGGTCAGCTACGACCGCACAACGGGTGTTTATACTCGCCGTGACGAGAATATCGATGGCAACTGGGGCTCGCTGGCTGGCATCACCTTCAGCCGTGCCATTGACAAAGCACGCCGCTGGCGTGTGGAGAATGCGCTGTGGGTCACCTACACGAACATGGTTTGGCGCGGTCAGGACATCTTCGCTCAGGATGCCACAATGCGACATATCACAACCCGTCACATCAAGATAGACGACAAGTTGAAACTCTCCTTCAGGGCCAATGACAAGTTCGATGTTAGTCTGAACGGTGGCATCGTGCGTGGCCTTTCGTGGAGCGACCTCGCTTCATATAAAAACGTGCGCATCACCGATTTTTCCTACGGACTTGCTGCCCACTGGACGCTGCCTCTTGGTTTCCAGCTCTCCTCCGACCTGTCGATGCTCCACCGTAGCGGCTACGAAAGCAGTGCCATGAACGTCACCAGCTCCATCTGGAATGCCCAGCTCAGCAAGACGTTCTGTCACGACCGCCTGACACTAAGCCTCACCGCCCACGACATTCTCAACCGCACGAACAATCATGTCTGGAGCATTTCAAACACTGGCTATTCCAACACCTACTACAATTCACTGCCACGATATATCATGCTCACTGCGGCATATAGGTTGAACAAGAATCCAAAGAAGAAGTAATTCTATAAAAACAACAATGAGTAAGTTTTTAGTGACCATGATGGCCCTCGCGCTGACGATAGCAGCCCAGGCACAACAGTATGACGGCATCAACACCTACACTTACGACTACGGTCTCAGCGGCCGCACTATGATGCTCCGCGCCACGTTCAAACTATGAACATAACTTGATTTCAATAACGCAGTAAAGTTCTTGGACGATCCAAGCGGCAAAGCCGAGCGAGTAAATAGTAAATAAAAAGAAGATCAGTTAAACAAACAAAGTAATTTTTGTTCAAAAGTCCTATAGGGACCTAAGCCCCGTCGCGTCGTGATGACGCGACGGGGCTTTTCCATAGAACATTGAAATACTTCTTATTGAATCCAATGGAAATACACATAGAAGGCAATCTCCAACACAATCGTAATGATTGACAGGAGGGAAAGGGAGCCGACAATGTAGAACACACGTTGTGACAGCCAGACACCTTCGTTATTCCTCACAATGTCCGTCAGTCTTTGACTCTGCTTCCGCCATAGCGTTTCCTGCTGTTTGTATTGGTCGGCAAGCATCTGTTTTTCCTGTTCCATCCATTGGTTATGGAGTTCTTGCATCTTTTGCCAGTCGGCATCAGACACATTCACTGACACCTGCAACTTGGTAGGCGCATCTTCCATAACTTGGTCGATGTGCTTGTCGATTGTGTCAACCTTGTCGCTGATGGTATTCACAGCAGCACCGAGCACTCCTTCTTCGCGTTGGGTTTGGCGGATTGAAGATTCCAAGGATAGCTTGGCATTGATGACGGCAGTCGTTGCCTTGTCTATGTCGGTACTCAACTGTTTGAGTTGAGGAACCCAGTCAACAATGTCCTGTTCGGCATCCTTCTCCTGTATTTCCTCCTGTACTTCGTTGAACATTACATCGAAGTCAGGCTTATTCTCATTGTTCTTACTTTTTCTAATCATATATATGTGTGATTGTTTTAACGGTGGAAACCGCGTTTAACTGATTTTGGTTTGTACATGGAATGTGCCATCAATAGGCAGCGACGGGCAAACATACGTTCATCCTCGTCATCCTTCTTGCCCCAGCCAGATTCAGGAGCAGAACCGCCACCACCTCCGCAAGATTCAGACATGGATGTTGCTGCGTCAATGTAGCCAGCAAAGAGAAGCATTGCAGTATGGGCAACGTTCTCGACAGTGGCGGTATCATTATCCTCTGGAACCTGAGCCTCATTGAAGAAGATGTCCGTGACCGAATTGGGAATCTCAAC
>JAEEPT010000073.1 GCA_016284895.1 Prevotella sp.
CTTTCACACCTTTCGCCAAGAGCTACTCCACAATGTTCGACCATCAGGCACTGGAGACTATTGTCTATAATCTGCTGTCGAATGCCGTGAAATATACACCGGAGAAAGGCAGTGTCGCCCTGACACTGAGGCAGGACAACCCAGAGCAGCTGACCATCGTCGTAGAGAACAGCGGCACACCGCTCACTGAGCAACAGCGACACCTGCTGTTCCTGCCTTACATGCACGGCTACGTCAGCAAGGGCGGAATGGGTATTGGCCTATACGTGGCCCACGAGCTGGCCTTGTTGCACCACGGTAGTCTTTTCTACGACGAACAGAGCCTGGACGGCGTGCGGTTTTGTCTCACGTTGCCAGCTCGTCCAGACAGCTACAGCGAAGATGAACGCGCCAGTGTGTCGGCCCTCAAGCCAGAGACACCTACAAGCGAGACTGTGGAGAGGGAGACACTCAGCAAGATGCTGACTCCGCTCAACGACCGCATGGTGCTCATCATAGAGGACGATGCCGACATGGCCGAGCAGCTGGAACTGGAAATTGGCTCCTACTTCCGGGTAGAGACATGCAGTGACGGCAAGATGGGCTTTCAGCATGCCTGTGAACTGAATCCCGACGTGGTGGTGTGCGACGTGATGTTGCCCAGCATGGACGGCTATGAGATCACGCAGCAACTGAAGGCGCAGGAGGCAACGAGCAGACTGCCCATCATTCTGCTCACGGCCTTCACCGACGATCAGCACCATGTGAAGGGCATCGAGGCAGGTGCCGATGCTTTCCTCACCAAGCCTTGTAACGCACGTGTCCTGCTCTCACTCATCATGAAACTGATGTCGCAGCGAAAGCAGGACGGACAGAAACGGGATGTCACCATGCATGGCTCGCCCACGATTCAGGAGACGGTGGAGCAGTTGATTGAGAATATCAAGCAGGAACCAGGAACCTTCGAGGTTATCATCACCGACATGGGTGACAAGAAGTTCCGCGAACGACTGCAAGACACGGTGGCCCATAGGCTGCACGACAAGAACTTCAACGTGGACGAGCTGATGCAGACCATGAATATGGGGCGAACACAGTTCTATAAAAAATGTAAGGAAGTTATGGGCATGTCGCCCAATGAATACATACGCAATGCGCGTATGTTGAAGGCTGTGCAGCTGCTGCAAGAGGGCGAGATGAACGTGAACCAAGTGTCCTATGCCGTTGGCATTGACAATCCCTCTTACTTCATTCGCTGCTTCAAGGCAAAATACGGCATGAAGCCGTCACAATATAAGAAGATATAGAATTTTCGAGGTACGAGAATAGCCCTGGCGCTGTTGAAAGATGGCGTGCCTACTATTCTCGTACCTCGTACTTTGTATCTCGAAAAACTACTGTCGAACGTATTTCTTTCCTTTATAGATGTAGATGCCACGGGTGGGCGGTGTGCTCATGCGGCAGCCGTCGAGTGTGTAGTAAAAAAGATGTTACATCTAATCTGTTCTGGTATCTTTGGGAGCTATTAACAAAGAAAAGCTTGCCATTTTTTTTGGGTAACATCAATACGATATCGTTTCTCTCCACGTCTCAATCCTTCTTTCCACGAACATCCGGCTTTATAGGACTGGATTACATCCATAGGTACAAGGACGACTCCGCTTAATCCTAATGTAAATAGCCTGTATTTAACACCTAATTCTGCATACCTATCAGCATATACATAATACCAGGCTGTATATCCCTTATCATAAATTCGTGAATTGGAAATGCTGATAAGGAATCCATTTGCCGCACAGTATACACCACGAGAATGTCTTTCGTTTTTTGTTTCCAAATCGAGATGTGGTAGTTCGATTACACAAAAACAAAGCGTCAGTAACGCCTTTCAATATGTAGTGCTCTGCCCAACAGCTCCGTCAGCCTCAGATGACATCACAGCCTATGGGCAAATAGCAGCTGCAAATTTAGATAAAATTTTCGAGATTATTAGCCAGAAGAAATAAAAAAGTGAACAAATAGTGCTTAAACGAGTATAATTTAAGACAGAATAACATAAGAACAGATAGGAGTGTCATTCGTTAAGATTTGTTTCCGAATTTAACACTAACTCGCGCGAGAATCGCACGGAAGTCAGGAAACGTTCGGAGGGCTGGAAATTTGCGAGTATTGGGCATTTCGCAATCGGTTGATTGTCAATGGATTACAAAATGGTAGTGGTTTAAGTGGCTCATAATCAGGCGGTTTCTGCGGTTTAGGCTGTTTCACGATGGGGTTTAGGATAGATGGTCACACGGTTTAGGCTAAATCGTTGGGCGATCTAACCTAAATCGTGACGTGATATTCCCAAGAACATGTCGTGATTTAGGATGAAATCTGGCACTACTCAGTCGCGAAGAGGGGATAAAAGAGCTTCCACTTAGCAGAAAATGAGCAAAATGGAGGCTGATAATTGGTGAAAATATGCGATATTGAACAGATTTTTACGGAATCGGACAGCGGTTTTGGCGGCTGAGAGAGCGGAAAAGGCCGTTTTTCTCTCCAGAATGAAGATTTTGACAGTAGTTTTTGGGGAGGATTCTTTTAACAGTTTTGCTTAAAGAATCTTAATCGCTCGCTTATCTCATTCTTCGTTTGTCATCACTTAAGTTCCCCACCTTGTCTATTCAGAAAGAGTTGTTGAGAACACAAAATTATGATAATTACGTGAATTTCTTTCCGTTTTTAGTGTAGATGATGAATAATTATTCTTATTATTCGAATTTCTTTCCATCACTTTTGCAATTTCATTCAACCGTTCAGGTGGGAATTTTGGGCAAGTGTAAACAAAAAATGTGAGATTTCGGTGAAGAGATAAGAAATAAGTTGTAACTTTGCAGGCGATTTGAAAATAGCTATTATGAATATTGAGACTTTGATCAGCAATGCCGCCCGCGATGCCGTGAAGGCACTCTACGGCATGGACGCAACTGAAAAGATGGTTCAGCTGCAGAAGACACGCAGCGAGTTTGAGGGCAATCTCACCCTGGTGGTGTTCCCATTTGTAAAGGCTGCCCGAAAGGGGCCTGAGCAGACGGCTGAGGAGATAGGACAGTATCTCGTGGAGCACTGTGCGGCAGTAGATAAATATAATGTGGTGAAGGGATTCCTGAACCTGAGTGTGGGGCAGGGAGCCTGGCTGCAACTGCTCGACGCGATAGACCACGACGACTGCTACGGCATGAAGAAGGCTACGGAGGAGAGTCCGCTGGTCATGATAGAATATTCCAGTCCCAACACGAACAAGCCCCTGCACTTGGGCCATGTGCGCAACAACCTGCTGGGATGGTCGCTGGCACAGATCATGGCGGCCAATGGCAACCGCGTGGTGAAGACCAACATCGTGAACGACCGTGGCATTCACATCTGTAAGTCGATGCTGGCCTGGCTGAAGTACGGCAACGGTGAGACACCTGAGTCGAGCGGCAAGAAGGGCGACCATCTCATTGGCGACTACTACGTGAGCTTCGACAAGCACTACCGTGAGGAGGTGGCGCAGTTGCAGGCCCAGCTCGTGGATGCAGGCATGGACCCCGAGGAGGCACAGAAGCGTGCCAAGGATGAGGCTCCGCTCATCAAGGAGGCTCACGAGATGCTCGTGAAATGGGAGCAGGGCGATGCCGAGGTGCGCGCGCTGTGGGAGAAGATGAACAACTGGGTGTATGTTGGATTCGACGAGACCTACAAGCGTCTGGGCGTGTCGTTCGACAAGATATACTATGAGAGTCAGACCTACCTGAAGGGTAAGGCCAAGGTGGAAGAGGGACTGCAGCAGGGCCTCTTCGAGCGCCATGAAGACGGCTCGGTGTGGGCCGACCTGACCAATGAGGGGCTGGACCAGAAGCTGCTGCTGCGCAGCGACGGCACCAGCGTCTATATGACACAGGACATCGGCACGGCTGAGATGCGCTATGAGGACTACCCGATAGACAAGATGATCTATGTGGTGGGCAACGAGCAGAACTATCACTTCCAGGTGCTCAGCATCCTGCTCGACCGTCTGGGCTTCAAGTGGGGCAAGGAACTGACCCACTTCAGCTACGGCATGGTGGAGCTGCCCAACGGCAAGATGAAGAGCCGCGAGGGTACGGTGGTCGATGCCGACGACCTGATGCAGCTCATGATAGACGATGCCTACAACACGTCGATGGAGCTGGGCAAGTTTGACGACATGACCGAGGAGGAGCGCCGCGAGATAGCCCGCATCGTGGGCTTAGGCGCACTGAAATACTTCATCCTGAAGGTGGATGCCCGCAAGAACATGCTGTTCAATCCCGAAGAAAGCATCGATTTCAACGGAAACACTGGCCCCTTCATACAATATACTTATGCGCGTATAAGGAGTATATTGAGGAAGAGCAACACCCAAGAACCCACCCCCTGCCCCTCCCCAGGGGAGGGGAGTTCGGTTAGAAAGGCTGTCCAGTCTCCACTCCCCTCGGGAGGGGCAGGGGGTGGGTTCCTTTCTGACAAGGAGATAGAGCTCATCCAGAAGATGAACGAGTTTGGAGCTGCGGTGGAGCAGGCCGGCAAGGACTATAGTCCCAGCGGAATAGCCAACTACTGCTATGAGCTGACGAAGGTGTTCAACCAGTTCTACCACGACTATAGCATCCTGAACGAACCCGACGAACAGAAACGTAATGTGCGACTGGTACTGGCTCGCAACGTGGCTAAGATCATTAAGAACGGCATGAGTCTGCTGGGCATCGAGGTGCCGGAGAGAATGTGATAAATTGAAAATTGAAAATTGAAGACTGAAAGTAATCCCCCAGACTATCGCAACGATACCGTGCTTCCACTCCCGATGGAAGTACGGGCCGATGCGTGGGCTGTCGATGCTGGCTGCTCTGGCAATCCGGGACCGATGGAGTATCAGGGCGTTGACCTGGCAACAGGACAGCGCATTTTCCACTTCGGCCCCATGAAGGGGACTAATAACATTGGCGAGTTCCTGGCCATCGTGCACGCACTCGCCCTCTGCTGGCAACAGGGACAGCACGACAAGACCATCTACAGCGACTCCTACAACGCTATACTCTGGGTGAAGAAACGACAATGCAAGACAAAACTGGAACGGACACCCCAGACGGAACAGCTCTATCAAATCATTCTACGGGCCGAACAGTGGCTGCGCACACACGACTATCGCAACCCCATTGTGAAATGGGAGACCGACAAGTGGGGCGAGATTCCAGCCGACTTTGGGCGGAAATAGGAAATTTTAACGCTTATAACAAGCCCACACTCTGAAAAAATGCCTATATTTGCACCTAAATCTAGATTTTAATACAATTTTCTTAAGGCACACCACGACAAATGACTGATATAGTTTTGTCAAGTTTCCTCAGCTTGTTTGCCTTGTTTGGCAAAGAAGAACAGGTGGACGAAGAACGAGCAAAGGCCATGCTCGTTAGTTATTTGTGCCATCACTTTGGTGTGCGCAACATCGATGCATATCTCGATTTCTACAGTGATATGCGCATGGCCTACGACATGACCGACAACTTGAACACCGAGGACACGGTGGCACAGATTTGCGAGAGCCTGCATGGGAAGATTCCTGCACAGGAAGAGCCTATGCTGCTGTTGCGTATCATGGAGTTCTCCATGCATGGCACAACGAAAGGCTCAGAGCGGCGTGGCATACGCGACGGAAAGGTGCACCCCATGTTCAGGGTGATGGCCGATAAGTTCAACATCAGTGACGAGACTTTCTCGGACTTTGTTGATTTCGTGACCGACAAGAAGTCGGAACACGTGCTGCTGCTCAAGCTGAGAGGCTTTGAGGGACAGCTGAAGACACTGCTCAGCCCCACGACAGGACGACTGATCTTCACCTATTTAGGCGACGACACCGTGCTGCTGAACGACGTGCCGGTGCTGTCGGGCGTCTATCAAGTGTGGCTGCAGAGCAGCGTGCTGAAGGGTAAGAGCGGAAAGCCCGTGTACTACTCGACCATTATTGATGCCTACAACCACCACAACGGCAAGAAGGAAGACCTGACGCAGACGGTGGAGTTCTGTGGGCGCAACGTGAACTTCCGGTTCCCCGGCAGTGAAAACGGCATTCACAACCTGAGCTTCACACTCCGCAGCGGTGAGTTGCTGGCCATCATGGGCGGTTCAGGCACTGGCAAGACCACACTGCTGTCACTGCTCAACGGTAGCATGCGACCCCAGGAAGGCTCCATCACCATCAATGGCCACGACATTGCCGAACCGCAGGCACGCGATCTCATAGGCTTTGTGCCGCAGGACGACCTGCTCATCGAGGAACTCACCGTGTATCAGAACTTGTGGTACACCGCCAAGTTGTGCTTCGAGGGCATGAGCGACGAAGAGATAGACCGCAGGGTGAAAAAGACGCTGAAAGACCTGGGCCTCGATGCAGTGAGTCACCTGAAAGTGGGGTCGGCCATCAACAAATACATATCTGGCGGTCAGCGCAAGCGACTGAACATAGCGCTCGAGCTGATACGTGAGCCGGCTGTGCTCTTCCTGGACGAGCCTACCTCAGGCTTGTCGTCGGCTGACACTGAGAAGGTGGTGAACCTGCTGAAGGAGCAGACGTATAAGGGCAAGCTCATCATCGTGAACATACACCAGCCGTCGAGCGATGTCTATAAGCTGTTCGACCGCCTGTGGCTGCTCGACAAGGGCGGCTATCCCGTGTATGACGGCAACCCCATCAGCGCCATCACCTACTTCAAGCAGGCAGCCAACTATGCTGATGCAGAGACTAGCGCCTGTCCCACATGCGGCAACGTGAATCCCGAGGTGGTGCTCAACATCATAGACGAGAAGGCACTGAACAGCAGTGGTGAGTTCTCGGATGAGCGTAAGATGACCCCTCAGGAGTGGCACGACCTGTATTTGAAGAACAGAGATAAGAGTGAAGAGAAAGAGGTGAGCGTGAGCAACGTGCCGCGCTCAGACCAGCGCAAGCCTGGTGTGCTGAAACAGTTTGCCATCTTCCTGCGCCGAAACGTAAGAACTAAGATCACCAATGTGCAGTGGCTCTGCATAGCACTGCTCGAGGCACCACTGCTGGCTGTCATCTGTTCGCTGCTTACGCGCTATTCCGGTCCTGATGGCTATACCGTGATGGACAACAAGAACCTGGTGAGCTACTTCTTCATGTCGGTCATCGTGGCTACGTTTCTGGGCATGAGCGGCAGTGCCGAGGAAATCATCAAGGACAGAGCACTCCTGAAGCGCGAGCGATTCCTGCACTTGTCGTATGCCAGCTACATATCATCGAAAATAGTGTTTGTGGCAATGCTGTCGCTCATTCAGACACTTCTGTTTATCGTGGTGGGCAATGCCATCATGGGGCTGCACGGCCTGTTTGGCGTGTGGTGGATCATCCTGTTTGCCGCAGCCCTGCTGTCCAATCTGGTGGGCCTGTTGCTGTCGCAGTGTCTGAGTTCGGTGGTTGCCATCTACATCAGCATACCTATCCTGCTCATACCGCAGATATTGCTGTGCGGACTCGTTGTGAGTTTCTCCGACCTGACACCGAAGAGCACCACAGGCAATGTGCCGCTGGTGGGCGACCTGATTCCCACCCGATGGTCGTTTGAGGCACTGGCTGTGACCTCATTCACCGACAATGACTTTAAGAAGCCTTTCTTCGAACTTGACAAGGAGAAATATGAGGCACAGTACTACAACATGGGCTTCCTGTACGAGCTGCAGTCGCAACTGGAAACCTTGAAAGACGAGCAGAAGCGCGGACGAGAGGTGAAGCCCAGTCACATGAGGGTGATCAAGACCAACCTGCCCACGGTGACTGAGTATAGCGGCATGAAGCCTTATGAGGGCGACTACAGCTACGAGTCGCTGCGCCTATATATGAAAGAGATGGAACGAGTGCTCTCCGAGCGCGGCAACAAGGCCACCCTGCGCGGCGATGCCCTGATGGCCCAGTACCTGCGCGACTACGGCAAGGAGGGCGTGCTGGACCTGAAGCGTAAGAACTATAACTTAAAGTTGGAGGAGTTTGTGGTGGGAGCTGAGAACCAGCGCATGCTCGACATCGTGGACGATCACATCGTGGCCCGTGCCGGTCTCGTTTATCTCACCCCCAGCAGCCGTATAGGACGCGCCCCGTTCTACAGCAGCGAGAAGATTCTGGGCTCATGGCACGTGAAGACCCTCTGGTTCAACCTGAGTGTGATGTTGCTCATGAGCATTGTGGCAGCTCTGCTGCTTTATACCGATTGTCCCGGGCGATACATCAGGAAGGAACAGTCGTAGTGAAGAATTTCGGAAAATAGAGAATCATAATTAATTCATTAATAACAATTATTCAAAAAAACAAAAAGCAATGAAGAAACTTTCAATGATTGCTGTAGCAGTTGCAGCATTGGCTTTCACTGCATGTGGAGGCAAGAAGAGTGCAGAACCCGTAGAAGAAACAACTAAGTCGTTTGAGCAGGAGCAGGTTGAGGCCAGCATCAAACTTCACATTGACAGCTTGGCATCGGCTCTGGGCGAACTGAAGCAGCTGCCCATTGTGCAGGACGGCGAGGATGGCATCAAACTCACCGACGAAGAGAAGCAGGTGAAGCCCGACTATCTGCTCGATCCTGCTATCGCTGAGAACGCCACCACACTGGCTGAGAAGTATCGTGTGCTGAGCGCACTGACCGTGGACAAGAAGATTGCCTCAATGTATGACATGCCTACCGATGAGTTCGACAAGGCTATCAACAAGCTGGCTGCCGACGTGAACGATCCTTCGTTCAAGGTGCTCGACAATGCCACTGATGTATATGAGACCTCACAGGCTCTCTACGATGCCATGAACGAGAACGGACGCATCAACTTCTTCTGGCAGCTGGTAGCTACCTCACTGGTAGAGCAGCTCTACGTGATCTCTCAGAACTCTGATAAGTTCCTGTCATCTTTCGACGACGATGCTGCTTCGAACATCACTTTCCGTATCGTGCTGCTGACCGACGCTGTAGCTCGTCTGGCAGAGTATGACGAGGAGATTGTTCCCGTGGCTAAGGCTATCGAGCCTCTGATGGTGCTCAATGCCATCTCGGTGGATCAGCTGAAGGCTCAGGTGGCTGAGGCTAAGGAGGAGATCGATGCTGCCCGCAACGCCCTGCTGAAGTAAAAAAGACTGGGGCCCATGAGCCCTATGAGCCTTATGAGCCCCATAGACCCTATAGGCCTTATAAGCCTTATAGGCCCCATGAGCCCCATCCCCCTAAAAAAGCATCGGGCCCCTGACCGCAATGTGTCAGGGGCCCGATGCTTTTTTGCATGATGGCAGTCATGCTCTCCGGTAGAGAATAATCTGATTGCCGTCATAGTGAGCCACACTCGTCACCTGGGCGTTGTGAGGGACGGGTGGGGCAGGAGTGCCCCCGTCAACGGTGATGGGTGCTGTCTCCACGCGAATCTCATCCCACAGGTCCTGGTCGATGAACGAGCGCAGTGTCTTGGCACCGCCCTCCACAATGAGCGATTGCACATTGTGAGCATGCAGGCTCTCCAAGTTGAGCGGGTGCTGATGGTCGATGACCAGTCGCTTCGGGGCTTCTCCTACCCACTCGCGCACGTTCAGCAGAGGGTGTTCCCGCTCATCTGTCATGCGACCTACAAGGATAGCATCTTCCTCTGCCCGCAGCTTGTGTGATAGCATCTTGGTGAAAGGCGTAGAGATGGCTAACGGCTGTCCGTGATTGTCGATAAAGCCGTTGGCTGTCTGTGCCCATTTTAATATAATGTACGGGCGACGCGCACGATGAAATGTGAAAAAACGGCGGTTCAGCAGCTTGCATTCTTCCTCCAGTACACCAACCGTCACCTCGATGCCGGCATTGCGCAGCTTCGCGATGCCGCGCCCCCGCACCTCAGCAAACTCGTCAATGCATCCCACCACCACGCGCCTTACACCTTTCTTTATAATAAGGTCGGCACAGGGGGGCGTCTTTCCGTAGTGCGAACAAGGCTCGAGCGATACGTAGATAGTGGCTTGTGGCAGCAGTGGCTCATCGTCGGGGCGCACCGAGGCAAATGCGTTCACCTCGGCATGGCCCTGACCGCACCGAACGTGATAGCCCTCGCCAATGATTCGGCCGTTGCTCACAATCACTGCCCCCACCATAGGATTGGGGTGCGCATTCTGCTGGCCGTTGCGTGCCAGTTGCAGACAACGCTGCATGTAGATCTCGTCGTTTGTCATATCGATGCAAAACTAATCATAATTATTCGATTTTCCATGTAAAACGTAAATAATTATTCTTAATTTGTGACAATTCGATACCTTGGGGCTCGCCGTGGGGCGTGCAACCGTGCTATTAGGTATTGTAAATCTATGTTTAAATAGTCGTTAACAAAAAAAAAAAAAAAACTAACGGCCAAAGAAGCGGTGTGTGTTTTTTATTAATTTTGCACCCCGTTAAATATAACTATAGATAAAATTATTTGACCCCGTGCAATTAAGAATTAGGTTGAAGGTAGTCCTGCTGGCATTATTCACATGTTGTATGTGTGTACGTGCTCAGGTGAACCATGCCCAGCTGAATCATCCCGACACACTTGGTGTGATGGAGCGCCTGTCGATAGGAACAAACATCGCAGAATGGGCACTCCTGCTACCAAACCTGAACTTGGAATACGATTTGCGCGGGGTGACATGGAACCGGTGGTCGATTGGACTGAAAGTGAAAGGCAACTGGCAGACCTACCACAAAACTAAGCCTGCTTTGGTGTACAACATGGTAGAGGCGCGAGCAGAACTCAGATACTACTGGCACACCCGACTGATTGACAATGAACATCCGCGCAACAAGTTCTTCCTCAAGCGCCTGTTCTCTTGCAGACGCGACACGCTGAAGCATCCCAACACCACTTACTACCGAGGAGCCTATCTCTCATTCTCGAAATTTTCATTCCTGCTGACAGGCACTGGCAAGCAAGGCTATGCTGCCAGTGCAGGATTCGTCTATGGTATTGTGAAACCGCTCTATCAGTTCGCCAACGGTAATGCTCTTGATTTGGACTTGGGCATCAGTGGCGGACTTTTTTTTATGCGTTACGACAAATACCGACTCGACCGTGAGAGCGACTGCTACGAGCGTTTATCGTCGAAAGGGTGGCACGTGTTGCCTTATCCCATGCTGAACGAACTGCGCTTGGGACTGGTCTATCGTCTTACCCGTACACATCGCCACCAGTTGCCTGAGCGCTACCGCTGGCGCTACGATGTGGATGCTGCCTTCCGTGACGCATTAATAGAGAAGGTGAAGGAAGAACATCGTATCAAGGAGGAAAAGGCTATTGAGCTGAAGAACCTGGGCGATGTACAAAAGTATTTCGACCAAATTTTCAATGCGAACTATTCTACCCTGCTCAAAGAAGAGATGGAGAATAAGGCCAAGAACGATAATGAGCTGAAACGACAGGAGGAAGAGAAGCGCATGCAGAAGGAAAAGGCCAAAGAAGATGAGCGCAAGAAAAAAGAGGAAGAAAAACTGAACAAGGAGAAGGCCAAGGAAGAGCAGAAGCAGAAGGAGGCTCAGGAGAAGGCAGAGAAGAAAGCAGCCAAGGAAAAGGCTCAATCAGAAACTCAGCCCGAATCACAGCCTGCTGAGCAGACTCCAGTGGAGAACACTGAGCCTAAAGAAGAGAAAGGAGGTGAGCAGTCATGAAGGTATGGATGACAAACGCGCTCTGCCTGATTGCGCTCTTGGCGATGTGGGCCTGTCAGGTAGATGTGGAACTTTGCGATGAACCAGAGCATCCGCATCGTGCCAGACTGGTGTATAGCTTCAATTGGGATAAGACCAACACTTTCACTCCCGACTCAATGACTGTACTGTCCAACCGTGTGGTCAACATGTGGAAGTCGGGCATGTCGGTGAACTCAAAAAACGGTGGCGGTACCTATATCTTCAATCCGCCCCTCGACTATCGTCCGGGAACAAGCTCAAGTGAGAATCGCACCCTTGAGCCGGTGACATGGAAGACCGCTCTGTACAAGGTGCCTGTAGGTGAGTATAAGTTCATAGCATTCAATATGGAGGCTGAGGAGCTGGATTATTCGCATGTGTCTGAGTATTTCTCCAATCCGGAGATGCCTACTTCCGAACTCAACATCACCTATCGCACCTATCGTCAGGGCGACAGCGGACTGCATTTCATCATTCCCTCATGGACAGACTATAACTCATACGCTCACTATATCCAGCCCAGTACACATGCGCTGTACTACGACACGCTGTCAACGAGAGAGTTGTCGAGCGGACAGATCTACGAAATAAAGTTCTCACCCAAAGAGCTGACCCAGCAGGTGAACATCAACTTTAATATTAAAAAGGTGACCAGCAAGCAGAAGTTCACCGTCGATTCGGTGTTCGGTGAGATTTCGGGCCTGCCCTTGTCGGTCAATCTGGCCACCGGCGCACTCCACATAGAGCGCACCGGTAAGATGATGTTCCCAGCTGCTAAGATCAAGGATACTGAGACCAGCAGTACCGTTGCTTGCCATGCTGAGATTCACGTGCCGGGCATCGTGCGCAGTAGGATGGACAATGTCTATTTCGGTCCGGGCATCATGCAGGTCATGATCTACTGTAGTGCCTACTCTGCCGATACAGGCAAGCGCGAAGTGAAGAAGTTCCAAGGCAAGATCAACCTGTACAACACGCTCACGGCAACCCCGTCGCTTAAGCTGAACAGCGAGGATCGTCAGACAGCAAAGGTGGCAGCACGGACAGTGACGCTCAACATCAAGTCAAACATGGAAGTTGATGGAGAGAAGATTCTGGAGTCGTCGGATGCTGCCAGCGGACTGGATGCCTGGAGGAGTGCAAAGGAAGAAACAAATATTGTCGATATGTAATGACAAGACAGATATACAAAACAAACTGATGAAACGAACAAACAACATACGCGTGGTACTAAGACTGCTGGCCATAGTTGCAGTCATGGCAGCTTGTACCCAATCATTCCCTACACTGGTGTACGAAGAGCCGCAAGGCAGTCTGGATGAGTTGAACCAAGATGTGCTGTCGAACAGAACACCTATTATGATGTTTGTCAATCCGCAGGACTTCTTCTCCATTACCGCAACGCGTGGTATGGGCCCTTTCCCGCCATCTGACTTCAGTAAGTATAAGGACGGTACGATCTATGTCTATGCTTTCCGTAGCGACTACAACATGCAGGGCACCGTACTCACTTCGCTCCCCTCACTGCGGAACACAGCTTATGCCACACAGAACCGCCCATCCGGTATTGTCAATGACAGTATTAATCTCCCCGACTGTCTGCTTGACGGTAGCGACTACTTGATGGGCGTGCCTACAAAGCTTGTACCTGAGAGCTCGGGCGAACTGATCTACAACTATCATTACGAGAAAGACGAGAAAGGACAGGACGTGCTGAAGTTCGGCAATCATGTGGGACGCGACTTCTTCTATAGTAACGTCTATCAGGAGATACCTTACAACTTCTTTGCCTACTATGTTGACGATTTCGTGCCTAATGCCTCGAATGCACACCGTGAGGATACGCATATTCATTACGATATCACCATCGACGGCACGCAGGACATCATGTGCGGTGCTTCGCCCGACCTGAACACAGTGCTCACCTCACGCTATCCTCAGCAGTATAACCGCTTGTCCACTGCCGAACGCAACAGCCTACGCAACATTGGAGGATATTGCAAGTTTGCTGCCGACCGCGACATACACCCATCCATCGACTTGAAGCACCAGCTCTCACAGTTGAAGTTCGTGGCCTATCCTGCCGATGTCTCGACCGACAGTCTCATCATCACAGGCATTGAGGTGCGCTGTCGCAATCAGGCCGACCTGACCGTAGCCACACGCGACACTGCAAATCATCCGTTGGGCCTGATATTCAACGACAATAAAGCTAACCTGA
>JAEEPT010000311.1 GCA_016284895.1 Prevotella sp.
TGAGGGTGAGGCTCAGCTGAAGATGCAGATGATTGAGAACATTGCTAAGGGTCGCGTGCAGAAGTTCTTGAAAGAGAACTGCCTCGTTGATCAGGAGTTCCAGTTCGGCGATGGCGACAAGGCTACTGTTGCACAGTGGCTCAGCCAGCAGGACAAGGAGCTGAAGATCACCGACTTCCGTCGCTTCACTCTCGCTGCAGAATAATTTTGCACGATTGCAATATTTACCGACATGAAAAGAGCTCTTGCACAGGCAGGAGCTCTTTCTTCTTGGTTTGAATAGTTGGATAATAGGGTAGTGTGAATCGTATTTTTCTTAGCTCTTCGACTGATTATTCGGACATGAATGACAGTCTTGAGGCTTGTTCCATAATGATGTCGGCCAGCATCTCATTGTTTGGTGAAGACCCATTCACGGTGTCGAACATCTGGCAAAGTCCCAGACGTCCGCGTCCCGACTTCAGTATGTGGACAATGCAAAGATTCTGCAAGCCGATGCTTCCTGAGACGATGTCGATGTCTGTACTTCCTAACTGGTAAAGGGCCAGCTGGTAGGCATCGTCGAAATTGTTCTGTATCATTTGCTGAACATCGTTGAGCGTTTTCATGTCGAGAGACTTTAGCACGGCTAAGTATGGCATGAGGTCTGTCTCCATAATCTCCGCAGTTGTAATGTCAGCAATCTTCTTGTTCAGTGGGGCAAACGGCGACAGCTTCAGATAAGCTCGGAACGTGTCGCCATCAAGCATAGCTTCGTTGAACTTCCCACTTTCTACCATCACGCTGGCTCTGCGCCTGTAGTTGGCTATGTCGGAACGAATGCGGCTGAACTCGTTGTCGGCCAGCTCCAATAGTCCTGCCAAGCGGCTCAAGTTACGATGATACTCTTCGGGTGTTTCGATGTCGGTCTTATAACCAATGTCATGCTGAATGGCCGACCACACGTGCTGAAGGGCGGTACGCATCTGCAACTCGAACGGAATCTTATTGATCTCAGGATAATCGGCATCGAAGTAGAGATTAGCCGGGATGCGGCAGATATAGTGAAGGGAGTTATAGCCGAAACTGTTGAATTGGTGCATCTTGCGTTTGTCAACAGAATTGTTCCAATCTATGATAAACAGTTTCTCGGCTATTGATGCTATGCGGTCAACGTCCTCGTTATAGAAAGCGATGATGCGTGCTCCGACAATATCAGTTATGTCAAGGATGGATTGGTACTTAGACCCTTTTCGAGCCAGTTTGCCAGCGAGCGATTGTTCTTTTTTCAGTCGGGTCTCGATGGCATTCAGCTCGATACCACTTTGCTTGATGTTCTCGGTCAGTTTTTCAGAAACGATATTGCACAGTTTCTGATAAATCACTAATTTCTTCCGATACTCATCAAGGAGCATGGATGAGTGAAGGTCTAATCCGTATTCGTTCACGAGTTTTTGATTTCGAACAAGTTGAAGAAGCCTGTCATCATAAACACCTTCTTAATCTCGTCATTGATGTTTTCAATGACAACCTTGCCACCTTTGGCTGCGGTTTCCTTGCGGAGCGTGAGGAAAAGGCGAAGGCCACTTGAACTGATGTATTCAAGATTAGTGCAATCAAGCGTAATCAGTTTGTCTGCATTTTCAAGAAGGGGAACAATATCTTGTTGAGCCTTTACTGCCGATGGTGTGTCAAGACGTCCTTCAAACGTTGCAATCATTCCACCATTTTTTTCTTCGATTTCAATCTTCATTTTGCTTTACTTTTTATGTGTTAATTCTATTTTGTAGATTCTACATGCAAAATTACTTTTTTTTCCTGAAATAGAGAAAAATAAGGAAAGGAAAATGATTATTTTGTATTTTTCTGTAACTTTGCAGTATAAAAATAACAATCAAAATGAAGATATTTGGAATCGGCATGAATTATCTCATGCATACGGAGGAATTGGATGGGAGGGCTTATGTGCCTGAGACACCTGTCATATTTACGAAGGCTGATTCGGCTTTGCTAAAAGATGGTAAGCCGTTTTTTGTTCCTGACGATATGGGGCGTATTGACTATGAGGGGGAACTGGTCGTCAGAATCTGTCGATTGGGAAAGGCGATTCCCGAGCGTTTTGCCCATCGTTACTACGATGCGGTGACGGTGGGGCTTGACTTTACTGCACGCGATATGCAGGCGAAAGCCCGAAAGGAGGGGCTTCCCTGGACCATTTGTAAGGGGTTTGACGGTAGTGCTATAATAGGTGACTGGGTGCCCTTACAGTCGTTGTCAGAAGGAGAAAGAACTGATATACAGTCGCTTCATTTCCGTCTTGACAAGAACGGAGACCCTGTGCAACAAGGATTTACGGGCGATATGATTTTTTCAGTTGATGCGCTTATCAGCTATCTCTCACGCTATTTCACACTGAAAACGGGCGACCTGTTGTTTACAGGAACACCCGTTGGAGTGGGTCCCGTTGCTGTCGGCGACTTGCTGGAGGGGTTCATTGAGAATCGTAAGGTTCTTGAGTGCCGTTGCAAATAATCCCTTATGGGTTAAGCAATTATTTATCAAGAATTAAAGATTTAATTAAGTTATTTTTTATCAAGAATTAGAGAATTAGAGAATTAT
>JAEEPT010000074.1 GCA_016284895.1 Prevotella sp.
AGGTTCTTATTCTGTGATGCAGGGCAGTGGCGTGGCATCTGACCGTGCCATCTATCAACCCGAAGGATGGACGGTTGATTATGCAACGCCTAACGAGAACGACTTGACTGCACTGAAGGCGGGTGACTATTATTTTAGCAATTTTTTCGCATCGCGTCCTGCTCCATCGGCAAACAGTAAGCAGACCTACTGGGTGCGTCAAAACTGGGGAACCAGTACCATCACACTGAAGCAGGAGCTGCGACTGCCCGAAGGACAATATGAACTGGCGGCAGATGTGTGGAAAAGTGGAATGGGTGGCGATGCCATCATCACTGTGATACCTGAAGGAAAAGCAGCAATCGTGGCTCCGTCGTTGGAGAACAAGGAAGCTTGGCAACAAGCTTCACTCATGTTTGAGAGTGATGGCAGTGCCTCTACGACTGTTATGCTGCAAGCCATGCACAACAGTAATGGGTCTGAGAAAATCATTGGCTTCGACAATGTGAAGCTGACGATACAGACGCCTAATGCTATCAATGGCTTGCAGGAAGCATCTCAGAGAGGACAAAACGTGATATATGATTTACAGGGCCGTCGGGTCAAGTCCCAAACGGCCCTGAAAGGAGTGTATATTCAGAACGGACGAAAGGTTCTGAAGTAGGAAAGTCAGATTTCAAAGTCTAAACAGGTGCGGCTCACGGTGTAGGGTCGCACCTTGTTGTTTGCTACCGCTACGTGTTCGGGGTGCTGCGAATAGACCTTGAGAGCCTCGGCTGACTCGAGCGTAGAATCTAGCATCACGTCGGCATTCGACGAATCCAGACGGCCACTGATGTTTACCTTCACTTCGATGAGGCCAGGCACCTTGCCCACAAGTCCTTCAAGTCCTTGCTTGATGCCTTCTTTCACCGTCTGTTTCTCTTCCTCTGAGAGCTCGGGACGCAACGTCCACAGAATTATATGCTTAACCATATTCTATCTATCAATAGCTTATATATCACTTCCACGGCAAATCATGCATACATAGCTACGATGGCTTCGTAGAGCTCTTGCTTGCCTGAGGTCTGTTTGGGCTCGCCCACCTTCTTTCCATATTCGTACACCTGTTCAAGTGTGAGCTTACCTTCCTCGAAGTCTTTGCCTATGCCACTGTCAAAACTGGCGTAGCGGGCAGCCTTCATGGCTTTGTAGGGCGACTCTTCCAAGAGTTTTGCCGCACTTTCGAGTGCACGGGCCATTGCATCCATACCGGAGATATGTGCTATGAAGATGTCTTCAAGGTCGGTGGAGTTACGACGGGTCTTTGCATCAAAGTTCGTTCCGCCGGTGCCGAGACCGCCTCCACGGAGTATCTCCATCCAAGCCTGGGTCAGTTCGTAATTGTCAATGGGGAACTGATCGGTGTCCCAGCCATTCTGGTAGTCACCGCGGTTGGCATCAATCGATCCGAGCATGCCTGCATCCACAGCACAGGCCAGTTCATGTTCGAAGGTGTGACCTGCGAGCGTGGCGTGGTTGACCTCGATGTTCACCTTGAAGTCTTTGTCAAGTCCATGAGCCTTCAGGAAGCCAATGACGGTTTCTGTATCCACATCATACTGGTGCTTCGTGGGTTCCATAGGTTTCGGCTCAATGAGGAAGGTGCCTTTGAAGCCCTTCGAGCGGGCATAGTCGCGAGCCATTCCGAGCATGGTGGCCATGTGCTCCTTTTCGCGCTTCTGATCGGTGTTCAGCAGGCTCATGTAGCCTTCACGACCGCCCCAGAACACATAGTTCTCTGCCCCCAGTTTGATACCGGCATCGATGGCGTTCTTGATTTGCACGATGGCACGTGCTACCACATCGAAGTCAGGGTTGGTGCTGGCACCGTTCATGTAGCGCTTATGACCGAAGACGTTGGCTGTTGACCACAGCAGCTTGATGCCCGTCTCCTGCATCTTCACTTTCAGGTAGTCGGTGATAGCAGTGAGGTTTGCCTCATACTCCTCTATGCTGTTTCCTTCCGAAACGAGGTCAACGTCGTGGAAGCAGAAATACGGAATGCCCAGTTTCTGCATGATTTCGAAGCCAGCGTCAGCCTTCTGCTTGGCTATTTCAATAGCATTGCCACCCGTGTTCCAAGGAAAAGTCTTGGTTCCGCCACCAAACTGGTCGCCGCCCTCTGCACAGAGTGTGTGCCACCAAGCCATTGCAAAGCGCAGCCACTCCTTCATGGGCTTGCCCATAATCACCTTTTCTGCATCATAATAATGAAATGCCATCGGATTCTTTGAATCCTTGCCTTCGAACTGGATTTTACCAATTCCGGGGAAATACTCTTTTACCATAATTCTGATGTGTTATAAATGTTGTAAATAATCATTATAAATGACGGTTCAGGCACTCCGTCCAGCGAGCGTAGGCATCAACGTATGCCTGACGGTTGTGTGTGTCGGGCTCGATGGTTGACACGTGCTCAAGGGTTGCAAAGGCCTCGTCGCTGTTGTGGTATATCCCCGCACCTATTCCTGCTCCCTTGGCAGCTCCCACAGAGCCGTCAGTGTTGTAGAGATCGATGGTTGCCCCTGTGATGCTTGCAAGGGTTTTGCAGAACATCGGACTGAGGAACATGTTGGCATGTCCGGCATGGATATTGGTGATGCGCATACCCATCGACTCCATGATGTCGATACCCTGCTTGAATGAAAATACAATGCCTTCCTGGGCAGCGCGCAGCACATGCGCCTTTGTGTGGATATTGAAATTGAGTCCTTCGATGGAGCAACCGATATCTTTGTTCTGAAGAATGCGCTCAGCACCGTTTCCGAAGGGAATGATGCTCAACCCGTCGCTGCCGATAGGTACGGTGTCGATGAGTGCGTTCATGTCAGGATAGGAATATCCTTCAGGAGCTATGTTACGCTTCATCCATGCATTGAGTATTCCCGTACCGTTGATGCAGAGCAGTACGCCGAGACGGGGCTGTTCGGGAGTGTGGTTCACGTGTGCAAAGGTGTTGACACGCGACAGCTTGTCGTAGCGCACTTCTCCCAATACACCATAGACCACGCCTGATGTGCCGCCTGTAGCAGCCACCTCGCCTGGCTTCATCACATTCAGCGACAGGGCATTGTTAGGCTGGTCGCCGCCACGATAGGATATCGGCGTTCCGGCCTTTAGTCCCAACTCTTCTGCCACCGCCTCGCAAACAGCCGTCTGTATGGAGAAAGAGGGCACTATGTCGGCAATGAGTTTGTTGGAGAACCCCCAATAGTTCATCACGTCACGACTCACTTCGTCTTCCTTAAAGTCCCAGAATATGCCTTCACTCAGCCCCGACACGGTGGTCTGCTTCACACCGCCCGACAGTCGCATAGCGATGTAGTCGCCTGGAAGCATCATCTTGTCTATCTTGTCATAGAGTTCTGGCTCGTTCGCCTTCACCCATGCCAGCTTGGCGGCAGTGAAGTTAGCTGGGGAGTTGAGCAAGTGTTGCAGACAGCGCTCCTGTCCGATGGTCTCGAAGGCTTTATTGCCGTAAGGCACGGCACGCCCGTCACACCAGATGATAGAGGGTCGCAGCACATGGCCGTCCTGATCTACGCATACCAGACCATGCATCTGATAAGAGATGCCGATGGCTTTCACGCAGGTAAGTCCGCCATTCACTTTTGCTGCCACACGCAGAGTGGCCTGCTTCAGCTCCTCCCACCACATCTCGGGCTCCTGCTCTGCCCAGCCCGGTTGGCGGGCAATGATGGGAGCTTCCGTATCGGGATATTGTGCACTTGCCACCGTCCTGCCGCTCTCAACATCCACGAGGGCAGCCTTGACGGATGAGGTGCCGATGTCGTAACCCAGTAGTAATTCCTTCATTTGTACAGATTCATGATTTTTTTGATAACGGGCTTCTCCTTGTATTCACGGTCGAAGAGCAAGGGGTAATTGGTGCGCCCCTTGATGGGCCAGTTGTTCAGCCAAGAGTTATGGTCGCCGATGCCCCACAGATTCACTCTGGTAATCTGCTGTGCATGCCGTTTGTAGATGTCGAAGAGCGCCAGCCAGCGTTGTTCCAGCTCCTGCTGTTTTGACGTGGGAAGGCCTTTGACGTATGGGTTCCACCGTTGCTGGTATTCATAGTTCTGTTCCACTGCAGCCCCACCAAAGGCGTTCGGGTTGGGCAGCACATTGATGTCGAGCTCAGTGATCATGACCTTCACCCCGCACGCAGCCAGTGAGTCGATGGTTGCCTCATAGTCGCTGAGGTCTGGATAGTTGAGCCCTACATGCGACTGCATGCCTACGGCATCTATTCTGATGCCCTTGTCTTTCAGCCTCTTCACCAGTTGGCAGGCAGCCTTGCGTTTCAGTGGGTTGGCCATTGAGTAGTCGTTGTAGTAGAGCTCCGCTTGTGGGTCGGCCTCATGGGCAGCACGGAAGGCTATCTCTATGAACTCTTCACCTATTATATTATAATATGGTGAGCGGCGCATTGTGCCATCGTCGGCAATGGCCTCATTGACAACGTCCCATCCGTGTACCTTTCCCTTGTAGTGTCCCACCACTGTGGCGATGTGCGAACGCATGCGCTCTATCAATACCTCCCGGCTGACCGTCTGTCCCTCCTTGTCGATGAACATCCATGAGGGTACCTGCGAATGCCACACCAGACAGTGTCCGATGAGCGTCTGATGGTGTTTCTGGGCAAACTCCAACAACTCGTCGGCATGACGGAAGTCAAACACGCCATTGGACGGTTGTAGTGCGTCCATCTTCATCACGTTCTCTGCCACCACCGCATTGAAATGTCGGTCTATGACGCTGAAAGCAGCAGAGTCCTTTTTTGACAACTGCCACTGGTTCATAGTGGCACCTATGAGAAAGTGTTGACCCAGCACATCTTTTAATCCTTCTTGGGCAGTCGATGTGAGGCAGAGAAATGTCGTTAGTAGTAAAAATATCTGTTTCATATTCATACTTTAAACGCTGTTACCAGGCTTATATTGTGTTTGAGGAACGCCGTTTCTTCAGTTTTTGCCTGCATCAAGTCGTTAAATCGTCTATATGAAAGTTAATTGTGGAAAAAAGACGGGGATAATCAAGTTTTATTCCCAATAGGATTGTTATTTTTGCAATTGAATTCCAGAAAGACAACCCCTAACCATTTATCAATAAAAACCCAAAAAGAACTATGAAGAAAATCTTATCCATGTTGCTGGCGGTGCTGACGCTGTCTGCTATGGCAGCAGATGTGAAGACCCAGAAGGGAGTGGTCAGTGTGAACTTCCTGCAGCCCGACATTGTCAGGGTGCTGAAGACTGCCAACGGGGGAGCCGAAGGTGGCAGTCTTGTCGTCACCCTTCAGCCACAGGCCTGCAAGGTAGCCGTCACTTCTGCCGATGGCAAGACCACGCTGAAGAGTAGCGCCCTCACCGTCATCATCGATGAACAGACGGGACGTGTGACGTTTACGGCAATGAACGGAAAGGTGTTGCTGAAAGAAGGCGACTGGCAGCTGACACCACTCACGACAACACTTGACCAGGGATGTGTCCGTGCCAAGGCCAATTTCCTGCTTGACCCCGATGAACCCATCTACGGCATCGGACTCATGGAGAACGACAAGATGAACCAGCGCGGCGAGCACCGTCGGATGATGCAGTCGAACCTGGAGGACTTCCAGAACATCTTCCAGAGCCTGAAAGGCTATGCACTCTATTGGGACAACTACTCACCCACACAGATTGACGATACGCCTCAGAACGGTCTGACGCTGGATTCGGAAGTTGCTGACGGCATTGACTACTACTTCATGTATGGCCGCACTGCCGATGGCAACGTGGCACTCATCCGCCAGCTCACTGGCGACGTGCCTATGCTGCCGCTGTGGAGCTATGGCTTCTGGCAGAGTCGTGAGCGCTATCAGAGCCAGGGAGAACTGACAGAGGTGGTCGATAAGTACCGCCAGTTGGGTGTACCCCTCGACGGCATCATCATGGACTGGCAGTACTGGGACTCGAACTACCTGTGGAATGCGATGGAGTTTCTCAATCCCAATTTCCCCGATGCCAAGAAGATGATTGACTATGTACACAGCAAGGATGTGCGTTTCGCCATCAGCATCTGGCAGAGTTTCGGCCCCCATACCAAGGCCTATCCGCAGCTGGCCGAAAAAGGGCTGCTCTACGATTTCGAGACGTGGCCTCAGAGCGGACTCTCGAAATGGCCGCCCAATATGGACTATCCCAGCGGAGTGCGTGTCTATAAGCCTTATTCTGAGGAGGCTCGCGACATCTACTGGCAGCACCTGCGCCGTCTCTACAACCTGGGTTGCGACATGTGGTGGATGGACTCCACCGACCCCGACCACCACTCTTTCAAGGAGAGCGACCTGGATGAGGCGACCCCTCTCTCTTCTCCCCGAGGAAAAGAGGCGCAGACAGTCTCATTCCGTAAGGTGCGCAATGCTTTTCCGTTAGAATGCGTGCGTGGTGTCTATGAACACCAACGTGCAGAAGCTAATGCAGCTCAACGTGTCATGATTCTCACCCGCTCAGGCTTTGCCGGACAGCAGCGCTATGCTTCCAACGTATGGACAGGCGACGTGCGCAGCGACTGGCCAACCCTGCGCAACCAGATACCCATGCTCCTGAACTACTCGCTCACGGGCAACCCCCACTGCAATACCGACATCGGCGGCTTCTTCTCCGGAGCCTATAATCGCACCTATAGTGATTGCGCCTCGGGGGCCCAGAATCCGCAGTTCCAGGAACTCTATGTGCGCTGGATGCAGTTTGGCGCTTTCTGTCCGATGATGCGCTCCCATGGCACCGAGACCTATCGCGAACTTTATTATTTCGGAAAGTCGGGTGAACCCATCTACGATGCCTTGCTCGCAGCCATCAAGTTGCGCTATCGTCTGCTACCTTATATCTACAGCACGGCATGGGATGTCACCAAGAACCGTGGCACCTTCATGCGCGCTTTGTGGATGGACTATGCCGATGACTCTATGACCCACGACATGAAGCGCGAGTTCCTCTTTGGCCGCTCGCTGCTGGTGGCTCCCATCGTCGATGCACAGTACACACCAGAGAAACGCATGAAGTTCGACGAGATGAGCGGATGGAACAAGAAGAGTGCCGACGGCAATGCACCAAAGGCGGGCTCCGTTGATTTCACCGCGACAAAGACAACTTCCGTTTATCTGCCTGCAGGAAAGTGGTATGACTTCTTCTCAGGAAAAGCCTACGATGGAAGTCAGACTATCACCCTCCCGACAACGATCAGCACCATTCCCCTCTTTGTACGTGCCGGCAGTATCATTCCCACAGGGGGCGACCTGCAGTCAACAGCCCAGCGCGACTGGTCACAGCTGGAGCTGCATGTCTATCCTGGTGCCAACGGATCGTTTACCTTCTATGAGGACGACGGCAATACCTATGCCTACGAGCAGGGGCAGTACACCGAGATTCCCATCACGTGGAACGACCGCAAGCGCACCCTCACCATCGGCAAACAGAGGGGCCAGTTCAATGGTGCTGTCCAAAGCCGCCAATTCACCATCATCCTGCCCGACGGCACTGTCAAGACGGTGGCCTATAATGGCAAAATGCTGAAAATCACTTTTTAACTGAAAATCAACACAAAGACTATGGTATTACGAATGAAAAGACTAATGATGATGGCTGTGCTCCTCTTGACAGCATGGGCGCAGAGCGTGACGGCACAAACTGAGAAACCGGTGAATGGAGAATTGTGGCCCGATGCCGAGGGAAAGCATATCAATGCCCATGGTGGCAACATCATTTCCCACGAGGGCACTTACTATTGGTATGGTGAGCACCGTCCGTTTCGCGGCTTTGCCACAGGGAAGGGCATAGCCGTCTATTCCTCTACCGACCTTTGCCACTGGACGAACCGTGGCATAGCGCTGTCTGTGAGCGAAGAGGAAGGACACGACATAGAGCGCGGATGTATCATGGAACGTCCGAAGGTGCTGTACAATGAAAAGACCCGCAAGTTTGTGATGCTGTTCCACTTGGAACTGAAAGGGCGGGGCTACGAGGCTGCCCGTGTGGCCTTTGCCGTGAGCGATTCGCCTACGGGACCCTTCCGCTATTTGCGCAGCACGCGCCTGCATGCTGGTAAATGGCCCTTCAACATGAGCGACGAGCAGATAGCTGCCGCCAAGAAGACCGATGCTTCGAAATGGCATAAATGGTGGACACCCCAATGGCGAAGCGAGGTGGAGAAAGGCATGTATCTCTGGCGCGACATGAAGGGGGGACAGATGAGCCGCGACATGACGGTCTTTACCGATGATGACGGGCGGGCCTATCACATCACTTCATCGCAGGAGAACCTGACGCTGCTCATCAGCGAACTGACCGACGATTATCTGGATTTCACTGGGAAATATACAACGGTGGCACCTGGCGGCCAGAACGAGGCACCCTGCATCGTGAAGCACGACTCGCGCTATTGGATGATCTGCTCCGGTTGCACAGGATGGGACCCGAATGAAGCCCGCCTGTTTACCTCACAAAACATCTGGGGGCCTTGGCAGCAGTTGCCTTCACCATTCAGAGATGGCTCTGCCGATGGCAGCACACCCTATCACGGCATGGGGGCCAACAAGAGTTTCGGCTCACAAGGCACCTATATCCTGACAGTGGGGCAGCAACACATTTTCATGGCAGATATATGGAATCCCCGACATCTGTCGCAGAGCTTGCATCTGTGGCTCCCCATCAGCTATGATGACAAAGGGGTGCCCTACATAGAGTGGAAACTGTCATGGTGAAAGGTCTATCTCTACAAAAAAAGAGCAAAAAGTTTGTGTTTTAATAAAAAAACAGTACCTTTGCAAGTAATTTAGTTCTATAACTTACCATGGGAGAGAGAATTAAGAAACTAAAAAAAATCAGAATACACCGTGAAGGCACGGAGGAATTGATATACACCTTATTCTTTATTATTGCTGCGGGAGTCATTATCTGGCGTTGGTTCGATACTCCCATTCCATTCATCATCTTTATTGTAGTCTTTGGTTTAGCGTGGCTTCTCATGCTGAACTTCTATCGTTGTCCTATCCGTTTCTTCGATGGCGACACCGAGAAAATCGTGGTGGCTCCTGCCGATGGTAAGATTGTTGTGATTGAAGAAGTCACTGAGAATAACTATTTCCATGACGAGCGACTGATGATCAGCATCTTTATGAGTCCGCTCAACGTGCATGCGAATTGGTTCCCTGTCGATGGAAAGGTGAAGTTTGTGCGCCATTTCGATGGCAATTATCACAAGGCGTGGCTGCCTAAGGCCAGTGAAGAAAACGAACATTCCGACACCATGATAGAAACTCCCGACGGGCAAGAGGTGCTCGTCAGGCAGATAGCAGGCGCCATGGCTCGCCGCATTGTCACTTATGCAAAGGAACTGGAAGACTGCTATATTGACGAACATTTAGGATTCATCAAACTGGGATCGCGTGTTGACGTGTTCCTGCCCAAGGGGTCGAAGGT
The DNA here is from genome assembly GCA_016284895.1 of Prevotella sp. Classification (GTDB taxonomy): domain Bacteria; phylum Bacteroidota; class Bacteroidia; order Bacteroidales; family Bacteroidaceae; genus Prevotella. The sequence continues at coordinate 9,486 of JAEEPT010000074.1, forward strand.
GGAGGTGAAGATGGGACAGTCCACCACGGGTGACCAGACTGTCATAGCACGAATGCCATGAAGAAGTACATTCCCAACATCATCACCTGTAGCAATCTGGTATCCGGATGCGTGGCCACAGTGTTTGCACTGGGGGGAGATGCCTCTTTGGCACTGCTCTGGATCATCATAGGTGCAGTGTTCGATTTTTTCGACGGCATGAGTGCTCGGTTGCTCAGCGTGTCGTCGCCCATTGGTAAGGAACTCGACTCGCTGGCCGACGATGTGACGTTTGGCGTGGCACCCGCTTGCATCGTATTCAATTTCCTGTCGGGCATACATCAGCATAACGTCTTTTTCCCCTTTATTGCTTTTCTTATTGCCGCCTTCTCGGCTTACCGTCTGGCAAAGTTCAATCTGGATGAAAGGCAGACCACCTCGTTCATCGGACTTCCTACTCCTGCGAATGCCCTGTTCTGGGGAGCACTCATTGTGAGTATGGGCGATAGGCTCCAGTCGTCGCCTTATCTCGTAGGCATGGTCGTAGTCCTGATATTCTTGAGTTGCTATCTGCTTGTTGCCGAACTGCCTTTGTTTGCCTTGAAGTTCAAGCATTGGGGGTGGAAGGGAAACGAGGTGAAATACATCTACATCCTTAGCTCAGCCGCTATGATTGTGCTCTCTCTCGTCCTGGGGCTGGGCGTGATAGGCATTGCTGCCGCCATTGCATGGTATGTGCTGCTGTCAGCAGCTACCTGCAAGAAAAACTAACCACGTATGATCGCTGTAAAAACTAAAATCCTATGAAGTTCTTCGGAGCTGTTATATTCTTTCTTATAGCATTCCTGGTTGTGATGGCCATGATTGCGCTCATCTTTTTGCGCAGGTTGTTTTTACGCCTGCGTCAACATCTTACAGGCGATTATGATGAAGAAACCGTCAGACGCATGTCTGACAAATATTATAGAGGAGATGGCGATGGACCACAGTTCGATAAAGACTATTTCAAAGGCACGGGTAGCTCCCGACAATATCGTGGCAACCAGCAGAGCAGGAAACGGCCACAGGAAAGCAGGCGCACTACAACAGCGGCTGGCATCACCATCATTGATGAGCGCTCTCGCGAAGAAGCCGAGCGTAAAATCTTCACTCAGGATGAAGGTGAGTACGTTGACTTTGTGGAAGAGAAGGATTGAGGGGCGCTGTCGCATCGCGTAGCCACGCGCGCTCTTCTCCGTTGAGAAGGGGCGATAGTTGCTCATATACCTTCTGGTGATAATCATTTATCCACGTTATCTCGTCATTGGTAAGCATCGAACAGTCAATAGGTCGCTTGTCGATGGGGCAGAGGGTGAGGGGGTCCAGTTTCAGATAACGCCCGAACTCCGACTCAAAGGCGGGCACAATCAGCATCGTGTTTTCTATTCGCACACCAAAACGGCCAGGCAGGTAGATGCCGGGCTCGTCGGTGATGGTCATGCCTGGCAGTAAGGGCTGGGGCTTCCATTCCATGCGGAACTGGTGAGGACCTTCATGCACGCTGAGGTAAGAGCCTACGCCGTGGCCTGTGCCGTGCAGGTAATTGATGCCCTCGCGCCACATGAACTGGCGAGCCAGTACGTCAAGCTGGGTGCCACTGGTGCGCTCAGGAAAGATGGCTCGTGCCAAGGCGATATGGCCTTTGAGCACCAGTGTGTAGATGTGGCGCTGCTCTTCAGTGATAGGACCGAGGGCAATCGTGCGGGTGATATCCGTCGTTCCGTCTTGATACTGCGCTCCGCTGTCCAACAGCAGCAGGCCATGCGGCTGCAGGGCGATGTCGGTCTCAGGAGTAGCTTCATAGTGAACGATGGCTCCATGTTGCTCGTAGCCCGCAATCGTGTCGAATGAGAGATCGCGGAAGAATGCTTGCTCAGCCCGCAGCGATGTGAGCTTCTGATCTACGGAAACTTCAGAAAGGTGGGCCTGTGCCGCTGTCGTGGCATCTCTTGTCGTTTCTTCCAGCCATTTCATGAACTTCACCATTGCTACACCGTCGCGGCGCATGGCGTTGTGATAGCCTTTGATTTCGGTTTCGTTTTTCACAATCTTCATGGAAGGAATGGGCGAGGTCTCTCTGATCACAGGTCGGGCTGCCGCCTTCATCAGGGTCAAGTTGGTCTCATTCGGATCCATGAGTATGTTCATCTCGAAATAGTCTTTCAGCCCTTTTGTGACATTTTGATAGTCATCTACGTGAATATGCAGGTCGTTCAGATATGCCTCAACTTCGCGTGTCAGTTTCACCTTATTTATATATATAGTGACCGCAGTCGATGAAATGAGCAGGTAGGCCACGAAGACGGGGGTGCAGTGTACGTCGGTGCCGCGCAGGTTCAGTGTCCAGGCAATGTCGTCGAGGGCCGAGACCAGCATGCCGTCGGCATGATGGTCGGTGTGCAGCGCCTGCCGGATGCGTCGTATCTTTGAGTCAGCCGATTCGCCAGCCAGCTCGAGCGGCTGAATCTCAACTTTCCCGTCGGGTAGGGCAGGGCGGTCTTTCCAAATCAGTCGGAGCGGATCCAGGTTCGTTCTCACCGTGATGCCTCCTTGATGGCGTAACTGGAGTGTCAGGTCGTCGGCTTCAGCAGCAGAGAACACAGTCCCGTCAATGCCCACTTCCGGACTTCTCACGTCTTTCAGCTCTGCGCCTAACCACTCAGGAATGGTGGGTGTTCCTTCAATCTTGAGCTTCATCAGCTTAAACTCGGTGCCTCTCAGCTGTTCTTCAGCAGCCAGGAAGTAGCGGGAGTCTGTCCAGAGGGCAGCACTGTTCATTGTGACTACGGCAGTTCCTGCAGACCCGTTGAAGCCAGAAATCCACTCACGGCCTTTCCAGTGTTCGGCCACATATTCGCTCTGGTGAGCATCAGTACTGGGGAAGATGAAGGCACTCAGATGTTCGCGTTCCATCAAAGAGCGTAGTTCGGTCAGACGTTGTTTAATGTCCATATTGATACGATATAATTGCAATTCGGCTGTAAATGTACGAAAAAAAGAGAAAAGAACAAAGAAAAGCACTCGAAAAGCATCTCTGTTTTTCTCTCTTTGAGAAAAGTTTTAAAAACATCTGTTTCATCTGTTTTTGTCTGTAAGATGCTGAGGAACAGACGGTTGTGTAGAAACAGACGGAAACACATCCTACACCATCTGTTTCGTGTGTAAGTACTTGATACTGTGATGGTTGCAGACGGAAAACAGATGAAACAGATGTTTTTAAAACTTCTTTTATATAGGTGTAATAAGAGCGTTTTCTGTTTCAGAATCAGTCACGTTGCAGTTTAGGTCAGTTCATCTTGCCTTTTAGGAAAGATCACGTTACGATTTAGGATATATCACTTTATGATTTAGGATAGATGGTGTCACGGTTTAGGCTAAATCGTGTCACGGTTTAGGCTACTTCTTGTCACGGTTTAGGCTATATGGGAGTTGCTACCGCCTTGTTCGCACAGATGAATCCGCATGGCACTCCCCTCCCATCAAGGGGAGGGGTAGGGGTGGGGTCTGTGACTTTCGGGGTCTGTGACTTTCAATCGTCCCATGTTTTTTTAAATTATTGCTAAAGTGCAAAATAATGCATTTTATTTTGCAGATTCATTATTTATTCTTACTTTTGCAGCGACTCTTACTGTTTTTGTGCTGATTTGACATCGTGAACGTGTTCACAGAGCCATATCACCAAAACGCTCACGCCGAAGCTATGGAGCAGCGAAAGCAGAGGCAAGTTCACTTGCATTCTGCCGAGTCGCGACAAAGGTGGAACAATGTTCAATGGGGTGGGAAAGAGAGTCGCTATATATTGAAAGGCGTTCTTGTAAAGGACAAGCGCTTATACGCGAATCCTTGACGCTTTGTTCTTGACGTTCAGGAATCTGGCAGTTCCCAAACAGTAGTCAAACAACAAAGCAACAATGACGTCCATGGGTATGTAACATCTATGTACCTATTCCGTCAGCCATCATTGGCTCCATGCGGATAGAGTACTTGTTTGCATATCGGCGTGGGCTTCGGCGTTGCTTGTCTCGACTACTAAGCAATGCCAGAGCTTCTGAACGTGAGACAGGCAACAAGACTGATTCTCACGCTTTTTCTTTGTATATGCAGTTAATAGAAATGTTTGCTCTGTTAGGAGAATCGCAGAGCTGTTTGAGGAAACGATCTATTAAACTTAAAACATTTTTATTAACCCTAAAACATATTACAAAGATGAAAAAGAATTTGTTGATCATGGTGGCTCTCGTAGCCGGTGTTAGTGTACTGACAAGTTGTGGATCAAAGAAATCAGTTGTAGCACCTGCGGTGGAGTCAAAGATAAAATCACAAACAAGTTTGGAAGGTGATAAAGTGATGGTTGAAACAACTAAACTGCAGGGTATTGACATGGTTGATGACTTGAGCGAAG
>JAEEPT010000075.1 GCA_016284895.1 Prevotella sp.
TACTCACCCGTGCGCCGGTCGCCATCAGTCTTAGCAAGCTAAGACCATGCTGCCCCTCGACTTGCATGTGTTAAGCCTGTAGCTAGCGTTCATCCTGAGCCAGGATCAAACTCTTCATTGTAAAAATAAATAATTGTCTGTCCAGGACGCAACGTATCCGAATAGTATCAAGTGTCAAGTCACCTCTTCATTCAAAAATCGACGGCTGACTATTTGTATTTCCATTACCCTGCACCTAATTGCAAAAAGCAAAAGGAGCAGCTTCTTGTACTACTTCACTGTCTATGTAAATCTTTCAAAGAACTCTTCTCTATGTGCCCTGCGCGTTTTTTAGCGCGAAAGCGGATGCAAAGGTAAGGTCTTTTTTAAATCGCTCAAAATATTTCACGACTTTTTTTCGTAATTTATACTATTTTGCGTCGCGATTTAATATAAATCACACCTTACACCTTATTATATATATAAAGAAGAGGCTCTTTTCTAAACATCTTTCATGATTTTTTCAAAGAAATCATCAAGGTCCTTATCGAGGTCGTCCATGATGATGGGGTCGATAATCACCGTATCGTCATCGACCACATATAGCTCGTATTCCTCACTGCGCTCTTCCTTGTTCTCCAAGACAAAGGCATAAGGCTTCAGAATAGACATGTTTTCAACAAGCGAAGCATTTGCCTTCAGCTGCTCACGAAGCAAGTGGGCCACCTGTTCGAAGAAATCATCATCCTTATCGTCAATCCACTGCTCGACGACACATCGTGTGATTTCCTGATCATCATCGTCAACGGCAACCAGTTCACCAGTGTCCTGGGACACACAGAGGTGTATATCCGTCAACAAGGAAGACTCTTGAGATTCGGGAAACTTTTCGGCGATTTTTCTAATGGCCCTGCCAATCTGTTGCAATGTCTGTTCGGTTGTATCCATGCTATTCGTAGGTTTTGTGATGCAAATATACATATATTTTAGATATAACATGCCTTTTTACACAAAGTTTTTGACTTTTCTGCCAGAAAAAGCTGAAATTTGCAAACGATTACGAATCTTTTTGAAAAAATAATCAACAGTTATTCACTCATTTTAAAGAATTTATAGTACCTTTGCAGCAAAGTGCTTTGCAAAGCAAACTATGAATAGCAAAATCAGACACGTAGGAGTCGTAGATAGTATTGATCATTCTCACGTGCGAGTAAAGATCGTACAGGCTGCGGCATGCAGTGCCTGCAAAGTGGCAAGCCACTGCAACGCTTCTGAAGCGAAAGAGAAAATCATTGACGTGTACACTGACGCCAGAGGTCTGAAGATTGGAGAAGAAGTGATAGTGAGCACATCTAGCACAACTGCTGGTAGGGCGACACTGATAGGCTTCATCATTCCGCTGAGTATTCTGATAGGAGTACTATTCGTCATGAAAGTGCTTGGCTACAGCGACGAGGCATCTGCCCTATGGGCAATGGGAGCCCTTATACCTTATTATATAAGTATATGGCTCCTTCGGGAACGAATTGCGGAAGGCATTTCGTTTCAACTGGAAAGAACAACAACTAACTAAAAAAACAAATTAAACAAAACAGTATGAATTTTATCTTGATTGCAGTAATTGTGCTTGGAGCAATCGGACTTATTGCCGCACTGGTATTGTACGTCTGTTCCAAGAAGTTTGCTGTGTATGAGGATCCTCGCATTGCTCAGGTAAACGAGTTGCTGCCCGGTGCCAACTGTGGTGGCTGTGGTTTCCCTGGCTGTGGAGGTATGGCAGATGCTCTTGTAAAGGGAGCCGATGCCGGAAGCCTTGATGGTCTGCTTTGCCCTGTGGGTGGCTCTGAGACCATGAGTAAAGTGGCTGACCTGCTTGGCATGGCGATTGCCAATGGCGATCCAAAGGTAGCCGTAGTGAGATGTAATGGCACTTGCGAGCACAGGCCCAAGATAGCCGAGTATGCAGGACTTCGCACTTGTGCAGCGATGCATGCCTGCGGTGCTGGTGAAACTGCCTGCGGTTTTGGATGTCTGGGCTGTGGCGACTGCGTGGCAGCTTGCCAGTTCGATGCCATTCACATCAATTCTGAGACGGGCATTCCCGAGGTCGATGACGATAAATGTACGGCCTGCGGAGCATGTACTAAGGTTTGTCCGCGTGGCATCATCGAGTTACGCAAGAAAGGTCCGAAGAACCGCCGCGTATATGTAAGCTGTGTCAACAAGGACAAGGGTCCTGTTGCCATGAAGGCATGCGCCGTAAGCTGCATCGGATGTGGAAAGTGTGAGAAGGAATGTAACTTCGGTGCCATCACCGTAGAGAACAATCTGGCTTACATTGATTCGGAGAAATGCCGTTTGTGTCGCAAGTGCGTCACCGTTTGTCCGAAGCACGCTATCATTGACGTGAACTTTCCCAATCCTGCACCTGCACCAAAGCCCAAGGCAGAGCCTGAAAAAGTAGAAGCGGCTAAGGCTGCGGCTAAGACTGAAGCGCCTAAAACAGTAACTCCTAAAGAAGAAGAAAAGGAGGAAAAAGCATGACAATCAAGACATTCCGTATAGGTGGTGTACACCCCGAAGAGAACAAGCTTACGCATGAGGTTGCTACGAAGGTAGCAGCTCTTCCTAAGCAAGCCATATTTCCATTGAATCAGCACATTGGAGCCCCTGCCAAGCCAGTTGTCCAGAAAGGCGACAAGGTGAAAGTGGGTACGCTGATTGCCGAGGCTGGTGGATTTGTATCAGCCCCTATTTTCTCGTCTGTAAGCGGCACGGTGTTCAAAATTGACACCGCCATTGATGCTACAGGCTATCGCAAGCCCGTTATCATTATTAATGTGGAAGGCGACGAATGGGAAGAGAAAATTGACCGTAGCGACAAGCTCGAATTGGTGAAAGACCATCCCGAGCTGAACCCCGAGGAAATCGTCAACCGCATTAAAGAAGCCGGTGTTGTAGGCATGGGCGGTGCATGTTTCCCCACCTTTATCAAGCTCACTCCCCCACCCACGGCCAAGGCTGAGTGCGTGATTATCAATGCCGTGGAGTGTGAGCCCTACATCACTGCCGACTATCGTCTGATGATGGAGCATGCCGACGAGATTCTTGTTGGCTTGGAGCTGCTGATGAAAGGTGCCAAAGTAACGACTGGCTATATTGGCATTGAGACCAACAAGCCTGCTGCCATTGATTTGCTCACACAGAAAGCTGCAGAAAAATTTAACGGAACCGAATACCAGGTGGAAGTAGTTCCTCTAGCCCAGCGCTATCCGCAGGGCGGTGAGAAGCAGTTGGTTGATGCGGTGATTCGTCGTCAGGTGCCTGCACCTCCTGCCATTCCTGTCAATGTGGGTGCTATCGTGCAGAACGTTGGTACAGCCTTTGCTGTCTATGAGGCAGTAATGAAGCACAAGCCGCTGTTCGAGCGCTATACGACCGTAACAGGTAAGAAGCTGCAGAATCCTGGCAACTTCCTTGTACGCATGGGTACACCGATGAAAGACCTCATTGATGCCTGTGGCGGAATGCCTGAAGGCGACAACAAGCTGTTGGCAGGCGGACCGATGATGGGTAAAGCCCTGACAAGCATCGAAGTACCCATCTGTAAAGGTACCAACTCAGTGACCATTCTCTCTGGTGATGATGCTCGTCGCAAGGAGCCGCAGCCCTGCATTCGCTGTGCCAAATGCGTGAGTGCCTGCCCGATGGGACTTGAGCCCTACTTGCTGGCAAAGATTAGCGAGGTGAAGAATTGGGAGCGTGCTGAACGTGAAGACATTGTAAGCTGCATTGAATGCGGTTCATGTCAGTTCACCTGCCCGGCTCACCGTCCGCTGCTCGACAACATTCGTCAGGGAAAATCAACAGTCATGGGCATTATTCGTGCCCGCAACGCTAAAAAGTAATTAAGAAAAAATGAGTAAATTAATAGTTTCCCTTTCGCCACACGCACATGGAACCGATACTGTGGAGCGCAATATGTATGGCGTCATCATCGCCCTCATTCCCGCTCTGCTGGTCTCGTTCTTCTATTTTGGCCTTGGCTCGGTCATTGTGTGTGCCACAAGTGTGGCAGCCTGCGTCTTCTTTGAGTGGGCTATCAACAAGTTTATGCTCAAGAATGAGCGAAACACCATTCTCGACGGCTCGGCAGCGCTGACTGGTCTTCTGCTGGGCTTCAACCTGCCGTCGAACCTTCCCATCTGGATTATTGTGATCGGTGCTCTGTTTGCCATCGGCGTATGCAAGATGTCGTTCGGCGGACTGGGCTGCAACATTTTCAACCCAGCCCTTGTAGGACGTGCTGCTCTATTGGTAGCTTTCCCCGCCCAGATGACCACATGGCCCAAGGTGGGCGAGATGGGCTATCTCGATGCTGCTACCGGAGCTACGCCTCTGTCTGTCATGAAAGATGCCATCAAGAGTGGTGATGCTTCTGTGCTTGAGAAGCTGCCCGATGCCACTGCCCTGCTGCTGGGTAACCATCCTGATGGTGCTGGTGCACTGGGTGAGATATGCGCACTGGCCCTGTTGCTGGGTCTGGCTTTCATGCTCTGGAAGAAGATCATCACATGGCACATTCCCGTGAGCATCATCGGCACCGTGTTTGTGTTGAGTGGTCTGCTCCATCTGGCCAACCCCATCTATGCCGATCCCGTCTCAGTCATCCTTTCTGGTGGTCTCATGCTCGGTGCCATCTTCATGGCCACCGACTACGTCACCTCGCCCATGACTGGCAAAGGACAGCTCATCTATGGTGTGTGCATCGGCCTGCTCACAGTAGTCATCCGTAACTGGGGTGCCTATCCTGAGGGCATGTCGTTCGCCATTCTCATCATGAATGCGTTCACACCTCTTATCAATAATTATGTGAAACCTACGCGCTTCGGTGAAGTGCCAGCAACAAAGTAAAGGAGGACAGAGATTATGAAAAAACTTGAATCATCTTTACTGAACATGACGCTGGTGCTGACCAGTGTAGCCGTTATCATGGGTGCTGTTCTGGCCTACGTCAATGACCTGACGAGCGGTCCCATCAACGAGCAGAAGGAGAAAGCCTTAGCCGACGGTATCAAAGCGGTGATGGTAAGCAATGACATTGTCGTTGCTCACACCGACACCGTGAAGCAAAACGATCCGAAGGGCAAAGAACTCACCTACATCATTTATCAGACGAAGAACGCTCAGGGTGAAGACCTTGGCGCTGCTGTTGAGAGCACAACAGGCGGTTTTGGCGGCGATTTGCGCGTGCTGGTAGGCTTTAATCCAGATGGCGACATTCTGGGCTACACGTTGCTGGAGCATGCTGAGACCCCAGGTCTTGGTGCCAAGGCCGACAAGTGGTTCCAGAAGGGTGAAAAGGGCGACATTATAGGCAAGAATCCACAAGAGCCACTCACTGTGAGCAAGGATGGCGGACAGGTTGATGCCATCACTGCCTCCACGATTACGAGCCGTGCTTTCCTGCTGGCTGTGAACAATGCCTATACTGCTTACAAGGCAACGCCTACAGACTGTGAAACGGGTGCAACCAAACAAAAGGAGGAGGAATAAGTTATGAACTACATCAATATCATTAAGAACGGTATAGTCAAGGAGAACCCCACGTTCGTCCTGATGCTGGGCATGTGTCCCACGCTGGCCACCACCACAAGTGCCACTAACGGTATGGCGATGGGTCTGGCCACAATGGCTGTGCTCATCTGCACCAATGTTGTGATTTCGTGCTTGAAGAGCCTCACCCCCGACAAAGTGCGTATCCCTGTATTCATTGTGGTGATAGCCGCCTTCGTCACCATCCTTCAGATGGTTATCAAGGCTTATCTGCCCGACATCGATGCTGCGCTTGGCCTGTTCATTCCACTGATTGTGGTAAACTGCATCATTCTGGGTCGCGCCGAGGCATTCGCTGCCAAGCAGTCACCACTGGCCTCTATGTTTGATGGTATCGGCATCGGACTGGGCTTCACGCTCGGTCTCACCCTGCTGGGCATCTGCCGTGAGGTGCTGGGTTCAGGTTCAGTGTTCGGTTTCACGCTGCTGCCTGAGACCTATAACATTCTGCTCTTCGTGCTGCCTCCTGGTGCTTTCATCACCTTGGGCTTCCTCATTGCGATTGTAAACAAGATGCGATAACTACTTAACGAAACAACGACTATGGAATATATATTGATTTTCATAAGTGCCATTTTTGTGAACAACATCGTATTGTCACAGTTCCTTGGCATCTGTCCGTTCCTCGGTGTATCGAAGAAAATCGACACCTCACTGGGTATGTCTGCAGCTGTAGCCTTTGTGCTGACGCTGGCAACCATCGTGACATGGCTTGTGCAGAAGTTCGTGCTCGATGCTTTCGGCCTCCAATATCTGCAAACCATTGCCTTCATCCTCGTTATTGCCTCACTCGTTCAGATGGTTGAGATTGTGCTGAAGAAGGTTTCCCCTGCCCTCTATCAGGCTCTGGGCATCTTCCTGCCACTCATCACCACCAACTGTGCCGTGCTGGGCGTTGCTATTCTGGTCATTCAGAAAGACTTCGATTTACTGCAGAGCACCGTCTATGCCTTCTCTACGGCTATTGGTTTCGGACTGGCCCTGACCGTCTTTGCCGGCATGCGTGAGCAGCTGGAACTGGTCAAGGTTCCCAAGGGCATGCAGGGCATGGCCATCGTTCTGGTCTCTGCAGGCTTGCTGAGCCTTGCCTTCATGGGCTTCTCCGGCGTTGATGGTGGTCTGAAGGTTCTTTTTGGCCTCGACTGATTGTACCTCTTTCAATACATTAAAATCCGGTGCAGACGCTGCATCGGATTTTTTTGCTTCCCAATTTTTACTTTTTCCTTCCTGATGTATCATATAATCGAATGCAGAACGAAAACGACATGCAACAAGACACTCAACAGCAGAACCAAAACACCGAAATTGCGCAAGAGCAGCTACGCAAAATGCTGACATCGCCCCAACAGCGCGAACAGGGATTCCGCCTGCTGACTAAACAATACGGCAAGACACTCTATTGGCACATTCGCCGCATTGTAGTGTCGCACGACGATGCCGAGGATGCCCTGCAGGAGACCTTCATCAAGATTTTCTCCAGCATCGATTCTTTCAAGGGTGAAGGACAGCTCACCTCCTGGATGTATCGCATCGCCACCAACGAGGCCCTTAGCTTGCTCCGCCGACAGACACACCTGTTCCAGAGCATCGACTCGCTGGCCCCTACGCTCACCAGCCGTTTGCAAGCTGAGACAGCGCTCGACAGCCATTCCGCCGAGGTGCTCTTTCAGAAAGCACTGCTCACCCTGCCCACCCAACAGCGCATTGCCTTCAACCTGCGCTATTACGACGAGCTGAGCTACGATGAGATAGCCCGCATCACAGGCAAGAGCACCGGCACACTGAAAGCCAACTACCACTACGCTGTAGAAAAAGTTAAGAACTATATCAAAAACCACTCATAGCATATGAAACAGTTTGATGACATACAAAAACGAATGCCCTACTCCGAGAGCGAGGACTATCTGAACCGACTGATAGAACAGTCTGCTGAACAAGCCATCCAGCAGAGCGCCCAGCCCAAAGCACGAGTGCGCTACTTGCGCCCACTCATTGTAAGTGCTGCTGCCGCTGTTGCCCTGCTGCTGGTTGTAGCCATCACACAGTGGCGCCCTGCCAGTGATCCGTTGGCCGAAGCTGAGCTTCCGCAAGACACCATCGCCCTGGCAGCCGACAACACCCTGATGGCCAATGCCTCCGACGGTCCCATCGACGAGTTTCTCAATGCACTCTCCGACGACGAAGCACAACTGCTGTCCTACTACAACATCGACGAGATGCCCGAGTACAATTAAGTCTCCGGCACATGCCATTGAGATAATTATCAACAAGAGTATTCACCTATTTTTTTAACTAACAACATAAAGATTATGAAACAGATGATTCTAACTATGGTGCTGTTACTCTCTACCCTGTCGGTCTCAGCACAGAACACCAAGAATGACAGTATTCAGGAGAAGTTCTTCAATGCCAAGGTGCGTGAACTGGTCTATCGCCTCAACATCACCGATGAGCAGAAGGCCAAGTTCGTTCCCATCTACCGCCGTTACAACGAGGAGATGCGCACTCTCTGGCGAAATGCCCGCATGCAGATGTGTCCTAAGCCGGGCGACAAGAATGAAGCCTGCGAGAAGAAAGACGGCAAGAAGGAAGCCAAGCAGCACAAACATCAGCCCAAGATCGGCACCAGTGCCGAGGTGGCAGCTGCTAAAAAGAAGCAGATAGAACTGCAACAGAAGGCCCAGAACATAGAGATGAAGTATCTCGACGAGTTTGCAAAGGTGCTCGACGGTCATCAGCTGAACCGCTTCTTCGACGTAGAAAAGAGGATACAGAAAAAGCTCATGGAGCGCAAGATGCATCCCAAGGGAAAGGCCTTACAGCACAACGGAAAAATGGGCAAACGTCCACAGGACAAGCATCAGTGGAAGAAGTACAACAAGAAGGATTGACCAGTAATCAAGAGTGAGAGAAAGCAATGCAAAAGAAAAATCCGTTTTTTCTTTTGCATTGCATTCGTTTTTCCTTACCTTTGCAAAGAAAATTTGCTCAACAACAGAAAAATGCTGACATTAAAGATTGCCTTTTGGGTGTGCATCGCCCTCGTATTCTATACCTATCTGGGCTACGGAATAGTGCTCTACGTATTGCTGAAACTGAAACACATGCTCGGATTCCGCCGCATCGAGCCCGTGATGCCCCTCAACGACGAGCTGCTCCCCCCCGTCACGCTCATGATATGCGCCTATAACGAGGAAGACGTGATTGCCGAGAAGATGGAAAACATCCGGCAGATTGACTATCCACGCGAGAAACTGTGCGTGATGTGGGTCACTGATGGCTCGAACGACAGTTCCAACGAGCTGCTCTCAGCCTACGACGATGTGACACTCGTATTCTCGCCTGAGCGTCGCGGAAAGGCAGCTGCCATGCAGCATGGCTTGCAAGAAAACAAGGCCGAGTTTGTGGTGTTCACCGATGCCAACACCATGCTCAATCCGGGCAGCATACGCGAGATAGTGCGCTTATTCATGAACCCTCAGGTGGGATGTGTGAGCGGCGAGAAGCGTGTTGCAGCCCGACAGACACCTGCCGACAGCACCCAGGCCGACAGCCAAATAGCCTCCGAAGGCGAGGGCATCTACTGGAAATACGAAAGCACCTTGAAGCGCTGGGACAGCGAACTCTATTCAGCCATGGGTGCAGCAGGCGAGCTCTTTGCCGTGCGCATGAGTGTCTATGAGGCAGCCCCAAGCAATGCGCTACTCGACGACTTCATGATTTCCATGCTCATTCTGCAGAAGGGCTACAAGATAGCCTATACCAGCAATGCCTATGCCATGGAGTACGGGTCGGCCAATCTTGAGGAGGAGTCGAAGCGCAAGCGACGCATAGCTGCCGGCGGCTTGCAGAGCATTTGGTGGCTGCGCTCACTCATGAATCCCTTCCGCCACCCCAAGACCAGTTTTCTGTTCGTTTCCCACCGTGTGTTGCGCTGGAGCATCACCCCCTTTGCGCTCATAGCGCTCATTCCACTCAACGTAGCCCTGGTATTCATGAAGGGCGGCACCGTCTATCACGTGATCTGGCTCCTGCAGATTCTCTTCTACGCCAGCGCGTTCCTCGGCTATTGGCTGTCCACCAAGGGCCGTAAGAGCCCATTGCTCTATGTGCCCTACTACTTCCTGTTCATGAATCTCAACGTGTTCCGCGGCATCGCTTACCTGCGCACCCACAAGAGCAGCGGTGCATGGGAGAAAGCCAAACGAGGTTGAAAAAACGTTCGTTTTAGTCGATAATAAGCAATACATGTCAATTAATAACGCATATTAAACTCTTTTTCACGCAAAACCAACCTCCTTCATACGCATTTTTTTTACTTTTGCGTATTGAATTTCATTGATCTGACAAATGAATCTAGACAACCAACAAGAATTGCAGCAAAAGTACGCTGAGGTCAGCCAGCAATTGGCCATTGCCAATCAGCGTCTTGAGCAAGCCAATCAGAAACTAAAGGAATACGAGGAAAAAGCAGCTAAGGCTATGAAGGAGAGCAAGATGAAGTCGCTTTTCCTCGCCAACATGTCTCATGAGATACGAACACCCCTGAATGCTATCGAGGGCTTCTCACGTATCATGGTCGAGACCGACTCGGCTGAAGAGCGCATGACCTATATGGAAATTATTGAGAACAACAATGCCCGGCTCATGAGCCTCGTCAATGAAATTCTCGACCTAAGCCGTGTAGAGTCTGGCGAGATTGTCATCAAAAACACGCCCACAGACATGGGGGCCTTGCTCAATAGCATCAAGCAGCTGTTCAAGTTCCGCTGCCCCGACACCGTGCAGCTCGTGGTTGACAAGCCAGACCTGTCAGTCACGATGAACACCGATGCGAACCGCCTCACACAGGTGTTCTCAAACCTTATATCCAACGCCCTCAAGCACACTTCACGCGGTACTATCACCTTTGGCTACCACATTGTTAACGACGGGCGAGACATCAAGTTCTACGTGAGCGACACCGGTTCGGGCATTGCCCCCAACTTCATAGCCCACATCTTTGACACCTACGCCAGCCAGGACGCCGATCAGCAGAAAGGCTACGGACTGGGCCTCGCTCTCTGCAAAATCATCGTCGAGAAGATGAACGGCACCATCGATGTGGATTCTGAGGTGAACAAAGGCTCAACCTTCACCTTCACCCTGCCTTTCCACGGCACCATCGGCGGCATGGCCACCAGCAATCGCACCACCACCTACGGCATGCAGACACTACGCGTAGATGACTACGTTGACACGGCCAACATGAAAACAGTCCTCGTGGCTGAAGACGAGGAGAGCAACTACGAGTTGGTGCGCATCGTACTGCAGAAGCGCTATCGCCTGCTACGCGCCCACAACGGCATAGAAGCCGTCACTATGAACGAAGACGAGCATCCCGACCTCATCCTCATGGACATACGCATGCCTGAGATGGATGGCCTCGATGCCACACGCATTATAAAAGAGGTGGACAGCGACACCCCCATCATTGCACTCAGTGCCTACGCCTTTGAAGAGAACATCCGCGAAGCCAAATCAGCCGGCTGCGATGCCTTTCTGGCCAAGCCCTTCCGAGTGGAAGACCTCATTGAAATCGTTAAGAAGTACATCGGAGAGTAACCAAAAGCAATGGGCAAACTAGCAGTTTACAAGTACTTTTCTTTCATGCTCCTGGTCATCACCCTCATGACCTCAGTGTTCACCTTCATCGGGCTCTACGGGGGGTATGCCAGCCCTGCTCGCGAGACGGCCATGGCCATCATCGTACTCATGCTGCCCATCTTCGTCATCGGCAACGTCGTCACCCTCGCCATCTGGCTCATCCGTCGCCGCTGGCACTGGGCCGTCATCCCGTTTGTCACCCTCCTGTGGTGCATCCCCTACATCGGCACTTTCTATCAGCCCTCACTCTTCTCATCCAACAATCCCGACAAGTCCAACCTCACCATAGCCAGCTACAACGTGGCGCTCTTCGGACGCGAGGTCACCGGCTTCAAGGCCGACGACATCCTCTCAGAGATGAAAGACCACAAGGTTGACATTCTCTGCCTTCAGGAGTTCATGGAGCAGAGCGGTGATCACGACAATACCGCAACCTATCTCAACAGCTTCGGCCACATGGCCAAAGGACGCGACGACATGGCTGTATTCAGCCGCTACCCCATCGTGCGGTCAGGCACCATCACCTTCGGCCCCTCCAACAACAGCGCCATGTGGGCCGACGTCAGAGTCAACAACCATGTGGTGCGCGTATTCAATGTCCACCTCGAGACCACAGGCATCAACCGCACCCTGCACAAGGCAGCCAAGCATCAGATGCAGGGAGCCCCCGACGACCGCGCCGCCTTCCTCAGCGCCATCTACGGCAATTTCGTTCGCGGCATGGCAGTACGCGCTGTACAGGCCGACACCGTGGCCCGCTACATCAGCGAGAGCCCCCACCCCGTCATCCTCTGTGGCGACTTCAACGATGTGCCTTACTCCTACACCTACCGCACCATGAAGGGCAATCTGGTAGATGCCTTCACCGAGTGTGGCAGCGGGCTCATGAGCACCCTTCGTGGCGAGAAGCGTTTCCGCATCGACTACATCTTCCATGACGAGTCACTCCGCGGAGTCAACTTCTTCAAGATGAAGCTCAGCTACTCCGACCACGACCCCATCTTCCTCACCCTCGCCTTCTGACGACTAACGCCTCACAACCAACATCAACCATACGCTTCAACCATCATGGAACCCCAGAAAGTCATCATCTCACAACAACTGAACGAGGCTCTCAGCACGGCCATTGCCGAGTGCGAGCCCGACCGCATAGCCATACTCACCGATGAGACCACCCACCAACTGTGTCTGCCCCTTATAGCAGATTTCAGCTGTATGCAGCAGGCCCATGTCATTACCATTCCTTCAGGCGACCAGCACAAGGAGCTCCAGTCTGTGCTCCATGTGTGGACCGAGCTGCAGCGCATGGGAGCCACCCGCCACTCGCTGCTCATCAATCTGGGCGGCGGCATGGTGACCGATCTGGGCGGCTTCGCAGCATCCACCTTCAAGCGCGGCATTCATCTCGTCAACATCCCCACCACACTGCTCTCCATGGTCGATGCCTCTGTAGGTGGCAAGACCGGCTTCAACTTTGGTGGACTGAAAAACGAGATTGGCGTGTTCCGCAATGCTTCGTCGGTCATTCTCGACACAGTTTTTCTGAAGACGATGGACCGTCAGAACCTCCTTTCCGGCTATGCCGAGATGCTCAAGCATGGGCTCATCAACACCCCCGACATGCTCACCGAGCTGCTCACCTTCGACATTGAGCAGCCCCATCTTGCCGAGCTGCAGCGCATGGTGGCCGAGAGCGTGCAGGTGAAGCAGCGCATCGTCAGCGCTGACCCCACTGAGCAGGGACTGCGCAAGGCCCTTAACTTGGGTCATACCGTGGGCCATGCCTTCGAGTCGCTGGCCCTTCAGCGCCAACCCGTTCTTCACGGCTATGCTGTGGCCTGGGGACTGGTGTGCGAGCTCTACCTCAGTTGCGTGAAGACAGGCTTCCCCACTGATCGCATGCGTCAGTGCGTGCGTTTCATCTTCGACCACTACGGTCGCATGCCCATCACCTGCGACGACTATCCCATGCTGCTTGAGCTCATGACCCACGACAAAAAGAACGTGGCAGGCCGCATCAACTTCACCCTGCTGGGCAACGTAGGCGACATACGCCTCGACCAGACGGCCACGAAACAGGAAATAGAAGCATCGCTCGACTTCTACCGTGAGGGCCAGTAACGGCACTATGCCATCAAAAATCGCAAAAAGCCGTTGTTAAAAAACTTGACTATTGTCTATTCCCAAAGTAGCCCATACGTTCCAGCATGGTCTTCTCAGAAAGACATGTATTCTTAATATATTGCAACACCTGAGCGCGCGTTACGCCACATATATCATCTACAAACCACTATACTAATAAAAGTTGCAAAACATCTGTTTCATCTGTTTCCATCTGCAACCATTTATCAATCAAATACTTACATGCGGAGCAGATGGAAGCAGATACTAAAGGGATAGAGAAATTCGCCAATAATATATATAAGGTATGGCTAAAACACCGATTATTTGAAAAATTCTTCGACCTGTACGGTTAAAGTCATTTTTGAAAGAAATGTGCTTGTTATTGGAAAGAAATTTGCATAATTATCATAATTTTCATGTCCTCAAAAACTCTTCTGAATAAAAAATTATGGATATTATGGTAATCTTCTACTTATATACGTATTTATTTCAACC
>JAEEPT010000076.1 GCA_016284895.1 Prevotella sp.
GCATCAACGAACTGGCCAAGGGCTTGGCTACTTCAGCCGTAGGTCGTCTTCCCCGTATCGTGCTCACCAAGGCTGCCATCTATCCGGTGGTCATGCAGGTGGCAAAGCTGGTGGGAGCCAAGCTCACCAAGGAGGGGCTGACCAAGACGGTGGGCCGTTTCATCCCCATTGCAGGCGGACTCTTCTCCGGTACCGTCACCCTGTTTACGTTCAAGCCGGGTGCGCGTCGCCTGCAGAAGCGACTGCGTGCGCAGAAGATACACTTCAAGGATGGCGACATCGATGCACTGGAGTTCTCTAATATTCGCGCCTCGTTTGTCAAGGCCGAGCAGAGCCAGGACAATCCGCAGGCCCGACAGCTTGCCATGCTTCAGGCGATGATCAACA
This sequence comes from Prevotella sp., assembly GCA_016284895.1. GTDB lineage: Bacteria > Bacteroidota > Bacteroidia > Bacteroidales > Bacteroidaceae > Prevotella. The sequence continues at coordinate 388 of JAEEPT010000076.1, forward strand.
TGGCCAATATCTCCGACGACCTTTCTGCCGATGTGCAAGACCTTATTGAGGAGAGCGTTGCAAAGACCGATCTCTCAGACAAACAACAGATAGAACTGCTTGAGAACCTTGGTACGGAGTACAGCTTCGATGTGGACTACGACGTGCTGGCCTGTGAACCCGACATGGCTCACGAAACGCTGCGAGGCATGAATGCAGTGATGAATGTCACGGGCCGCAAGACAATGGCCGAAAAAATGTATCTCAGCATGGCGGCCAAGGCAATGGGTGTATCGAAGGAAGAACTCGACAAGCTCATGGCTTAGTCCTTTATTTTATAGCTTCACGGTGAAAAGGTGTAAGTGAAAACTTCGCGCTTTCCGTGGCTTCGTCGAAGTTCTTGGATGAACCAAGCGAAACAAGTTTCGAATCCTTTCACTCGGAAATGAGAAGAAAAGCAAGCTTTCCTTTTGCATTTCTCTTGTTTTTTCGTAACTTTGCCACTTGATATGTAAAAACGTGAAGGAATGGCAGTTGCAAATATCATCAGCAAAGACAATGAACGTAGGCAGTTCTCGTTTGAAGTGCTGCCCCCACTGAAGGGGACTGGCACCGAACGACTATTTGCCGACATTGAGAAACTGTGCGAACTGAACCCTGCTTTTATCAATATTACTACTCATCACAGTGAGTATGTGTATAAGGAGGTGGGTGAAGGGCGCTACGAACGACAGCGAGTGCGTCGCCGTCCGGGAACGATAGCTGTGGCAGCAGCCATCCAACAGCGTTTTGGCGTGACGGTGCAGCCGCATGTAATATGCAGTGGGGCCACTGTGGAGGATATTGAATATGAACTGCTCGACCTACAGTTTCTGGGCATTACCGACCTGCTCCTGCTGCGCGGCGACAAGGCGAAGGACGATGCTGTGTTTAAGCCTACGCCGGGAGGACATGCCCATACAACGGATCTCATCCGGCAGGTGCAGCGCTTCAACGAAGGATTCTTTGCCGACGGGACACCTATCAAGTCGCCAGGTCCGAAGTTTGACATCGGTGTAGCCTGCTATCCTGAAAAACATGAGGAGGCCCCGAACCTGCAGCGCGACATGGAGTATCTGTTGCAGAAACAACAGTTGGGCGCGCAATATGCCGTGACACAGCTGTTCTACGACAACCAGAAGTATTTTGAATTCGTGGAGAAAGCCCGACAGATGGGCATCACGATTCCCATCATTCCCGGCATTAAGCCGCTGGCAAAGTTGAGTCAGCTGACGGTAGTCCCTAAGACGTTCCATTGCGATATTCCTGAGCCGCTGGCACGAGAAATTGTGAAATGCAAGACCGATGATGATGCCCGACAGCTGGGAATTGAGTGGACAACAGAACAATGCAGGGAACTCTATGAGCATGGTATCAACGACATACACTTCTACACGATGGGAGCTGTTGACTCGGTAGTGGAGATTGTGCGTAATCTAAGATAGATGACATTCGACGAGGTGATAGGACAGGAGGAGGTGAAAGATCGCCTCAAACAGATGGTGAGCGAAGACCGTCTGCCACATGCCATTATGCTCTGCGGACCCTCGGGGGTGGGCAAGAAGGCTCTGGCCACAGCGTTTGCCTGCTATCTGCTGGCTAAGACACCACAGGAGGAGACTATGCTACAGAAGCTGGAGCATCCCGACCTGCACTTCACCTTTCCCACAATCAAACTGTCTTCTATGGGAAGTGACCACATGCCTGTGAGTGATGACTTTATTCGCGAATGGCGCGAGCTGATGCTGAAGAGTCCTTACTTCTCGATGGACAGTTGGATGACGGCAATCGGTGCTGAGAACCAGCAGGCCATCATTACGGCAGGCGAGAGCGATGAGCTGGTGCGCAAACTGTCGCTGAAGTCGAGTCAGGGCGGATATAAGGTGTCGATCATCTGGCTGCCTGAGCGCATGAACATTGCGTGTGCCAATAAGTTGCTCAAGCTGATTGAGGAACCACCATTGCAAACGGTGTTCGTCATGGTGTGTGAGGAGCCTGACCGACTGCTGGAGACCATTCGCAGCAGGGTGCAGCGAATCGACGTGAAGCGCATAGATAACGAGAGCGTGTGCAAGGCTTTGGTGGAACGTCGCGGCATTGACGAACAGATGGCCGTAAGAATAAGCCGACTGGCCAACGGATCGTGGCTCAAAGCACTCGAAGAGTTGCAGGTGGGATCGGAGAACGAGCAGTTTCTGGATCTCTTCATCATGTTGATGCGATTGGCCTACCAGCGCAAGGTGAAGGACCTGCGCAGATGGAGCGACGAGATGGCGACTTTCGGGCGTGAGAAGCAGAAACGCTTCCTGGAGTTCTTCCTGCGCATGCTGCGTGAGAACTTCATGTACAACTTCCAGCAGCAGGAGCTGTGCTACATGACCCAGAAGGAGGAAGACTTTGCCAAGAACTTTGCCCGTTTCATCAATGAGGCAAACGTGCTGGAGATGTACGATCTCGTGAACCGTGCTATCCGCGACATAGGGCAGAATGCCAGTGCGAAGATTGTGTTCTTCGACTTGGCGCTGCAAATGATAGTATTGCTAATACAGAAATAATATATATATGGAAGATAAACAAAAAGATTATGAAATACGTACAGGTTGTAGCCGAGGGCTGTGCCATGCTGCTATCGGGCGACAGGATCGACAGTTGAATACCTACGACTGGCTGGCCGATGTGCCAGGCAATGCCGATTCGACCGATCTTGTGGAGGTGCAGTTCAAGCATACACGCAAGGGCTACTACCATAACGTGAACAAACTGCCGCTGAAGAAAGGTGATATCGTTGCAGTGGAGGCCAGCCCTGGCCACGACATCGGAGTGGTAACACTGACGGGGCGACTGGTGAAGTTGCAGTTGAAAAAGGCCAATCTGAAGTCGGCTGACGATATCAAGCGCGTGTATCGCCTTGCACGTCAGATAGATATGGATAAGTACCGCGAGGCAAAGGCACGTGAACACGAGACAATGATTGAGAGTCGTGAGATAGCCAAGGGGCTGGGTCTGCAGATGAAGATAGGCGATGTGGAATATCAGGGCGACGGCCAAAAGGCCATCTTCTACTATATTGCCGATGAGCGTGTAGATTTCCGTCAGCTGATTAAGGACTTGGCTGCAGCATTTCATGTGCGCATTGAGATGAAGCAGATAGGCGCCCGTCAGGAGGCTGGTCGTATAGGCGGAACAGGTCCCTGCGGAAGAGAGTTGTGCTGCGCTACGTGGATGAAGAATTTCGTCTCGGTATCGACAAGTGCCGCCCGTTTTCAGGACATCTCACTCAATCCTCAGAAGTTGGCTGGCATGTGCGCCAAGTTGAAGTGCTGTCTGAATTATGAGGTTGATGACTATATTGAGGCAGGTCGCCGTCTGCCCGGACGCGACGTGGTGTTGCAAACGCTTGACTCTGACTATTACGTGTTCAAGACCGATATCTTGGCAGGACTCATCACCTACAGTACTGACAAGCGACTGGCTGCTAATCTGGAAACGATAACGGCTGAACGTGCCAAAGAGATTATCGCAATGAACAAAAGGGGAGAGAAACCAGAGTCGTTGCAACCAGACGATCAGCACAAAGAGCCGGAAAAAACCGTTGACCTCTTGGCTGGCGACAGCATCACCCGCTTCGATAAGAGCAAGAAGAAAAAGAAGAAGAAAACTCAGCAGCCCGAAGCACAACAGCACGAGGGCGATGGCGAAGCAAAAGACAGGAAGAAAAAGAAGAAACCCAGAAATGAGGAACCTAAGCAGTAGATTCTTTCTTAACGCTATATGTCTTACGGTTGCACTGGTCATGAGCAGTTGCAACCGTAAGGCCATTTATAGTCACTACGAACATACTGACATCAGCAGCGGATGGGGTCGTGGAGACGTGTTGGAATTCATGGTGCCCAAGGTGGGCAAAGAAGGTACATACAGCGAAGAGCTGGGACTGCGCACCACGATGGACTATCCCTTCACGTCGGTGACGCTGATAGTGAGACAGCAGGCTTTGTCTTCAGGTTTTTTCAGAAACGATACTGTGACGGTGGTGCTCACTGATGGTGAGGGCAATAGGCTGGGCGAAGGAATCACGCTTTATCAGAATACGTATACATTGCCCGACGTTCAGCTCAGTGAGCAAGACTCTCTGAGAATCGTCGTGCAGCACTATATGAAGCGTGAGAGTTTGCCCGGTATCTCAGATGTAGGAATCACCATCAAGCGAAAAGAGTAGTTCCCCAGGGTGGGAGTGACGATGCCTTATCTGGAACCGACAGAGGCAACTCAGTCTCGTATGCGGTTGCTCTCCGCATCAATGCGCAGGAAAATGAAAAGCAGGAAAGTGAATCCCCAAAGCGATGAGCCGCCATAGCTGAAGAAGGGCAGGGGAATGCCAATGACGGGAGTCAACCCTAATACCATGCCCACGTTGATGAACACGTGGAAGAGAAACACTGATAATACGCAATAGCCATATACCCTGCCAAAGGTGCTGATTTGGCGCTCCGCAAGATGGATGAGTCGCAAAATCAGCGCAAGGAACAAGAGCAGGACACCTGCTGCTCCAACGAAGCCCTCCTCTTCGCCCACGGTGCAGAAGATGAAGTCGGTATCCTGTTCGGGCACATACTTCAGTTTTGTCTGTGTGCCGTTCAAGAACCCCTTACCCTCCAGGCCACCAGAGCCAATGGCAATCTCGCTTTGATGGACATTGTAGCCAGCTCCCCTAAGGTCTTCTTCCAAGCCTAACAGCACATTGATGCGTGTGCGCTGGTGGGCTTCCAGAATGTTGTTGAGCGCATAGTCGGCCATGCTGAAGAAGATGACAGACCCGAAGGTGAATGCCGCTATCCAAAGGTAGTTCTTGATGCGTGAGGCCAATCCCTGCACAATGAGATAAACGATCAGCAGCGTACAGAGGAGCATCTGTATCCAGAACATGTCAAAGGGAATGACGTAGATGGAGAAGATAGCACAGATGAGCGTCACACCAATGCATACAGCGAAAATGCGGAGCGCCTGCCCCTGCTCTCTGCAGAAGACCCACACCATCGAGGAAGAAAAAATCTGGATGAGCAGCAGAACGACGAACTTGCCCACTGACGTGGGGGTATCGAACAGCATGACTTCAGAATAGCGAATACCCACGACAAAGTAGATGACCAGGGCGACCCCAGTGAACAGCACACTGCCTGTCATACCTTCACGGTAGAGCATGAGGAAGAAACTGAAATAGACCAAAGCAGAACCAGTCTCACGCTGCATGACAATGAAAAGCATGGGGGTGAAAATGATGGCGAGGGTAATGGCAAAGTCTTTCCATTTGTGGATATCGTAGTCGAACTTACTCATGAACTTAGCCAAAGCCAAAGCTGTGGCAAATTTTGCAAACTCAGCAGGTTGCAAACGAAGCGGACCCAGCACGAGCCACGATCGGGAACCTTTGATGGTATGGGTGTTGAAGATGGTGGCAAAGAGCAATACCAATAGCACGGCAAACAGTGCATAGGCAAAGGTCTCATAGAAGCGGTTGTCGATTAGCAGAAGCGTGAGCCCCAAGAGGAAAGAGGTGCCTATCCAAATAATCTGCATGCCCGAACGGGATGAGAGCGAGTAGAGGTCGGTGTCGCCATAAGTGTAGCTGGCACCACACACGCTGATCCAACCAAACGTGAGCAGAGCAACATAGATGGCTATCGTCCACCAGTCGAGTGAGCCCAACACTCCTTTCTCTTTGTTGTTTCTTCTGTAGTTTTGCATGATGCTTTTGTTTTCAGCCCTTTCTATCTGGCATCGGTGCCATAGTTGATGCGCTTTTCCTGAATGGTCTTCGCCTTTGATTGCGATGCTTCGGAGAGTCCTCCATGCAGGTATTGCTCCATGATTAAGCCTCCAATGGGCACACCGTAGGTAGCTCCCCATCCGCCATTCTCAACATAGACGGCAACGGCAATCTTAGGATCATCCATCGGGGCAAACCCCATGAACACCGAGTGGTCCTGGCCACGATTCTGGGCAGTACCTGTCTTGCCGCAAGCCTCAAAGTCGTAGCGGGCAAGCTCATGACACGTGCCGCCTAAAGCTGAGGCGCGCATGCCTTTCACCACGTAGTCGTAGCTTTCGCGTGTCGCTTTAGTATAGTGTCGGGTGGTGAAGGCCGTATCGAGTGACTCGCCTTGAACCTTCTTCACCACGTGTGGAGTGATGTAGTAGCCACGATTGGCAATGGTGGCTCCGAGGTTAGCTATCTGCAGTGGCGTGAGGTTGACCTCGCCCTGCCCGATGCTGATTGAGATGATGGTCAGTCCGTTCCACGAGCCCTTGTAGGCCTTGTCGTAGAACTGCGCATTGGGGATGAGACCTCGTTTTTCGCCGGGCAGGTCAATGCCGAGCTGATAGCCGAATCCCATTGATACCATATAGTCGCGCCATGTATTCATTGCATTTTGCACACTGCCGTATTTGCGGTTGCCAATCATGTAGTAAAGTCCCCAGCAGAAGAACCCGTTGCACGATGTGCTTAGGGCAGGAACGAGAGGGAGAGGGGAGGCGTGGCCGTGACAGCCCACACGCAATCCTTTATAGACAAATCCATGATAACAGGGATAAGTGGTCTCAGGGGTGATGATGCCTTCGGAGAGGAAGGTCAGTCCTTGTGAGGTCTTGAATGTAGAACCGGGAGGGTATCGTCCCATGATGCTGCGATTGAGCAGTGGTTTCCGTGTGTCGCGACTGAGCTCCCGATGGCTCTTCGAACGCTTACGGCCCACCATGATGCGAGGGTCGTATGAGGGCGATGACACCATGCAGAGCACCTCGCCTGTCTTCGGCTCAATAGCTACAATGCTACCTATCTTGCCTTCCATGAGTCGTTCGCCCAGTTCTTGCAAACGGAAGTCGATGCCCAGCGTGAGGTCCTTACCGGGAACAGGCTTACGGTCGAGTGCACCATTCTGATAACTGCCTTTTATACGTCCGTGAGCATCACGAAGCAATATCTGTACACCTTTTATGCCGCGCAATTGCTTCTCGTAGGAACGTTCCACACCTTGTTTGCCAATGTAGTCGCCTGGCTGGTAATAGTCGTCTTCCTTGATGTCGGAAGGTGATACCTCGGCTACGTCGCCAAGAACGTGAGCTGCATAGGGATATTGGTATTGACGGATGCTGCGTCGCTGAATATAGAAACCTGGAAAACGATACATCTTCTCCTGGAACACGCTGAAGTCTTTGTCAGAGAGCTGATTCATGAACATCTGTTCGGTGAATCGCGAATAGCCGGGATTCTTCGAGCGGTCTTTGATGTTCATCATGCGTAGGTCGAACTCCTCACGGGTGATGCCCAGTGTCTGACAGAATTCGAGGGTGTCCAGTCGGTCCTTGGCTTCGTTGATGACTACCATGATGTCATAGGCAGGCTGATTGAATACCAGCAACTGTCCGTTGCGATCTCGGATAATGCCGCGCGATGGGAACTCAACTTTCTTCAGGAATGCATTTGAGTCGGCATTCTTCTTGTAGTCATCGCTCATGAGCTGAAGGAAGAACAGACGCAGAATATAGATGGTGACGATGAGCACAGCTACACCGCCAATCACATATTTCCTGCTATCCAGTTCGTAATCTTTCATTTAGCGAATCTCGTTATTAGCGAATCTCAGTGAGGCACTACTTTCGAATCGTTTCCAAGCTCAGAATGAGGACGATGGTCAGAAGCATGCTGCCAAGAGCGTATTGTAGCCATTGCAGCCAGTTATAGAAATTGAAAGCTTCGACAGTGAAGAAGGTGAGGCAGAAGACGAAGACCAGCAGCGTGGTGAAGGTTGAGAATTTGCTCCATCCCAGTGTCCTTGCAGAAACCTGGATGTTCTCGTCGGCATCGCGAGGAATAAATAACTCCAACAGATATGGCTGCAAGGCTCCCGCCAGCGTCAGCGAACTACTGGCTACACCTGGAGTGTTTGAGAACATGTCAATGGTAACTCCCAGGGCAAAACTCCAAAGGAGTATGCTCCATTTCGGATGATTGCGTGGAAACATGATCACGAAATAGATGTAGGGGAGCGGCATAGCACAGTGAAACAGCTGGATACGGTTACATACCAGTGCCTGTGCCAAGAAGAACAAGACGAAGAGCAGAAGACGTTTCAGCGTATCGATAGTCATAGCACTTATTCCTTTTTTTGCTTCAGCATGAGTGAATCGTTCGCAGCTTCTTTCAGACGCATACGGTCAACCATCTCCTTGTCGTCAATCACGCACACATCACGCAAGTTGGCAAAGTCGGTGGAGAGCTTGATGAGCAGTCGATAGGAGAGTCCGTCGTGAGAGTTGTAGATTTTCTCAATCGTTCCTACCGACACTCCGTGAGGGAAGATCGACGAATAGCCACTGGTCTCAATCCAGTCGCCTTTCTTAAATCGGGCATGACGAGGCACTCCTTCTATGTAGGCTCGGGTGACATCGCCTCCCGTCCACGAAAGGTAGCCAAAGTAGTTGCTGCCGCGAATAGAACAGCTGATGCGTGAGCGTTCGTTCAGTGCAGAGATGACGATAGAGTAGTGGGGGCTGACAAGATACACAACGCCTACGATGCCAGTGCCGCAGATGACACCCATGTCTGTCTGTACGCCATCGGCACTTCCTTTGTCGATAGTAATGAGATTGTCGGCATTGCCAATAGAGTTAGATATCACTTTGGCATTTATCAGATGTGGGTTCTCCAGGGTGTCGCGTTCCAGTTCCTTGGCAAAGGCAGATGTGTCAGCTTTCATGTCGAGGAGTTGCTGCGTCATTCTATTTAGCTGTTCTTCCAGCAAGATGTTCTGCTGAGTGAGTCTTTCGTTTTTCTTGGTCAATGAAAAGTAGTGCTCCACATTGGCCTGCCATTCATAGACTTTCCCTACTACAGAGTTAGCCGATGAAATCCATACACTGGCTTGGTAGTTGTTATAGCTAAAAAGCATGACAACACTGACTGCCTCCAAGAAGATGAAAAGCAGCCAGTGAAAGTGTTGTGTAATGAAAGCCCAGAAATTTTGCATTAGCGCATCAAGAACGAGAAGCGGTCAACATTCTTCAGTGCGATACCTGCACCTTTGGCTACCGAATGTAAGGGGTCCTCGGGTACATGGAACTGGATGTTGATCTTGTCCTCCAGACGTTTGTCAAGTCCGCGTAGCAGTGCACCGCCACCACTTAAGTAGATGCCGTTCTTCACGATGTCGGCATAGAGCTCAGGTGGTGTGTTCTCCAGTGCTGAGAGTACTGCGTTTTCAATCTTAGCCACGGTCTTGTCCAGACAGTGTGCAATCTCCTGATAGCATACTGGCACTTCCATAGGCAGTGCAGTGATACGGTTCGGGCCGTGCACGATATAGTCATCGGGAGCTTCATCGCCCAAGTCTGTCAGTGCCGAACCCACGTGAATCTTGATTCGCTCAGCCATTCGTTCCGATACTTTCACGTTGTGCTGACGGCTCATGTATTCCTGAATGTCGGCCGTCAGGTCGTCGCCGGCTGTGCGAATTGAGTTGTTCGAGACGATGCCACCCAGTGAGATAACGGCAATCTCGGTAGAACCACCACCGATATCAACAATCATATTGCCTTCTGGTGCCTCTACGTCGATGCCGATACCAATAGCGGCTGCCATTGGCTCGAAAATAAGATAGACGTCTCGTCCATCGGCATGCTCGGCTGAGTCTCTTACAGCACGCAGCTCCACTTCGGTTGAACCAGATGGTACACCGATGACCATGCGGATTGAGGGTGAAAACAGATGGCGTCCTGAATGTACCATCTTGATGAGTCCGCGCATCATTTGCTCACAGGCAGAGAAGTCGGCAATCACACCATCACGCAAGGGGCGGATGGTGCGAATGTTCTCATGTGTCTTTTCGTACATCATCTTTGCCTGTGAACCCACGGCGAGCATCTTGTCGGTGCGACGGTCGAGTGCTACTACCGAAGGCTCATCTACCACAATCTTGTCATCGCAGATGATAATTGTATTTGCTGTGCCAAGGTCCATGGCCAGCTCTTGTCTGAAACTAAAAAATCCCATATTCTTTCTTCTTAATGAGCAATTATGAATGGGCAATCAGGCATTGCGAATAGCCTAAGTGCCATTACGCTTGATGCATTATTCATTGCTCATTACTCATTATTAATTCTTTGAGAACCAAGTGTGAATGGCAGTGTCGTAGTGTGAGCTTACACCAAAGGCACGTTCTGCAAACATCTTGCGGTCTTCGATGTCTGTCTGTGCACCTTTCTTGTTCAGTATGTCAAGCAGTACAGAATATTCTGCCTTGGAAGGCACGATGACTACATCCTTGAAATTCTTGGCTCCGGCACGGATGAGCGAAATGCCGCCTATGTCAATCTTCTCGATGATGTCGGCTTCGGAAGCGCCGCTGGCAACGGTCTGTTCGAAGGGGTACAGGTCAACGATGACCAAGTCAATTTCAGGAATCTCATATTTTGTCATTTGCTCACGGTCGCCCTCATTGTCGCGGCGTCCCAGAATACCTCCGAATACTTTCGGGTGAAGGGTCTTTACGCGGCCTCCAAGGATAGAGGGGTAGGTGGTCAGGTCCTCTACTTTCTGGCAGTCATAGCCCAGCGACTCAATAAATGTCTGTGTGCCTCCTGTTGAGAGGAACTTCACGCCCTCGGCATTGAGCTTCTTCAACAGTTCATCCAGTCCGTCCTTATGGAAAACGGAAATCAGCGCAGTCTTGATTTTCTTAATTTCTGGCATAAAAAATGTATCTTATAACGTTATAAAAAGATAGGTGTGCTGTTCTCGTTTGCAAAGATACAAAAATCTAATAATTCAACATAAATAAAGTGGGAAAAATATTCTCCCACCTCAATTTAATATAGATATGTCAAGTGTGATGAGGCAACGGAGGAGCTATTCTCTCTCTTCTCTCCTCTAAAAGTTGTGATTTCGAAACTTGAATTTCCTTATTTGTGGCTTTTGTAATATTCGAGTCCCAGTTTCACGTTTTCCTTCACAGCGTCTGATGAGAAGGTGGCGCCTGTAACGCCGTCAACTTCTTTTTTCTGTGCTTCATTCACTTTCAGTCCGTTCCATTTGTCGAGCAGGCCTTTTTTCACTTTGGCAAAGTATTTGGGTGTCTCCTCATTCTTCAGAGCCTCAATCTTCTCTACCTTGTTCTTTTTGATGTAAATCTTCAAGGGTGTCGTACTCACGTAGCCCGTGACGTTCTTCCCCAGCGTGGTCGTATTGATGACGTACATGCCGTTCTCTTTAGTCATCACCTCATCGTTTTGAGGGGTTGCACTCAGAAAAGTAGCTGAAAGGGCCATCATGGTCAGACAGCTCATGGTGTTTGCAATTGTTTTCTTCATCTTCTATGTTTGATAATTTTAGCGTTTCATTTTTATGATAGATGCACGAGAACCTCTAAGGTTTAATTGAACAGTCCGATACTTAGCCCGGCACACTTGCTGTCGAGTGAGTTGTTGGTCTTCAGATAGTCACCGTATGCGCGTATGAACCAGTGAGAGGTCTTTCCCTTGATTTTCAGGGGAATCTCGTAAGTGAGTTGCAGATGTCCGCGCCAGTAGTTGGCGTTATAGTATTCCATATCGGGCAGCAGTACGCCTTTGGCATAGTCGGTGGTAGGGTCGGCCAGAAGGAGTGTGGCATTGTCTGCCAGAAATCCGCCTATTGATGCGTCAATCCAGAGATGGCGTGCAATCGATATGCCACCTTCAGCCGTCAGACTGGCTCCACCGTACTTCAGCTCCGATACGGGCAGTAGTCGTTCGTTCTCAGCTGTCTTCAAACTCATGTTGAATCCGACGTATGCACACTCGCGCTTTTCCTTGACGAAGTTGGCACGATAGTGAAAATCCACGTTGAGCGTGTTCACCTGATAACGCTTCTTGTAGGTCAGCGTGTTGTCGTAATAGTATGAAGTGAAGCCCGTCTCGGCATCCTTCTCCTGTTGTAGTTGTTGACGGTATTCGTCAGCATAGGCCTGCTGATAGGCTATGCTGATGTCAGCCTGATGGATGACGTTCCCCAGTCTGGACGGCTCTCTGAAGTGCAGGGTTCCACCGTAGCGATAGTCAACGAACAGTCCTGGCTCGTATTTGTATTGTCCGTAAGCCGATTCTCTTCCACGTTCGGCGTATAAGTTGACAAGTGTCTGACTGTTTTCTGCTTTATAGGCGTATGTCAGTTCACCTCCAAAGCGGTGATCCACCCACTCTCGGCTGAAACTGCTGTAGCCTCCTACAGTACCCTCGGCATTCTCCAAGCCCGACATCAAGTAGTACTTCAGCGTGGGGTCTTGCTGTACGGTGGTCACACCGATGATTTTTTCTTTCCTTCGGTGATAGTTGCCACTCAGTCCGATGGTGTGTTGTCCGAAGGTGTAAGTCACGGCTGGCGAGACCTTATAGTCGAGCAACTGCGAGCGTGAGCGGGGGTCGCGCAGTCGGCTCAAGTCGCCCACGTTGTAGTCCAGTCGCAATCCGAAGCGCAATCCGTTGTTGCTGTCCTTCCTGCCGAAGAAGGGCACGGTGCCCAGTTCTGCTGTGAAGTCGAAGTCCTGGAAGTCGTACTTGCCATCTACGCTGCTTCCTGAGAAGTAGGGATTTGCGTTGTAGGGGCGCATTACGTCGCACCAAGTCCTGTTCTTTGTGCGCCCGTAGTCGAAGTCGAAGCGCCCGTAGCCATAGAGATACTTGCCCACCTTCTGGTATCGTTCCGTCTGAAAGCGCAGCTGATTGGTCTGTGTGCCTTCTTGCACACGGGCATAGCTACCGTTCTGATGTTCCACGTTGAAGAGGGCGAACCCACGGTTGCGCGATGAGTCTATGCCCAGTCCTGCCGGATTGTTCGTCAGTCGCCACAGTTGCACGGCATCATCATATCGGTATCTGCTCTCCTGTGCTTGCATGGGCATCATGAAAACTGATAGTAGTAGGATTATGGGGAATGTTCGTCTCATTGTATCAAGTTCTTTTCATCGTTTGCAGTTCAGTTCTCGTCATCATACTCACGCGGCTTGATGGTCGTTGACACCTTGAAGTCGTTCGAACTGTTGTTCGTGTCCGTCAGAATCTTCTGTCCGCTGGGCGTTACCTTAGCAGTTCTGCGATAGACCACCTCGCCCGTATAACCGCTATAGGCATTGATGTGCGTGTAGCCTGCATCTATGTCGCTGTAGAGTCGCTTTGCACTCAGGTCTATGCCCGTAGGCTTGTTCTTCATATAGTCCACACCGTCGAGTACCACGCGCTTTGGCACCAGCAGGTAGAGCTGACTACCCGTTGTCTTGCCGTAGGCGTATGTCTTCTGCCACGTCATGATGTCCTCTTTGGTTCTGAAGATGATGATGCCGCAGGGACCGCCTTGCACCAGGTTCATCGTAGCGCTGCTGCCCATTGATGAGTAGA